>SXWY01000076.1 GCA_005789825.1 Burkholderiales bacterium
ACTTTCAGTGGCGGTACTCGTCAAACTACCCGATGCGTAAGAGGAGAGGGTGTTGGCCACCGTGGTTTGGTTAAACCTGCCGGCCACCGTCACAAAAGTCTTGTCTGACATTCGGTAGGTGTCTGCCACATAGGTGCCAAAGGCGGTGGAATTGCCCGTGACGCCAGCCGTGGTCTGTTCACTGTCACAACCCGTTGAGGTAGAGACCTCCCGTGTGACCGGGTTCAAATAGCACTCTTCTGTTTCAGTGGCACCATATGCCATCTTGCTTCTTTCCAAAGAAGCGCCTGTGGTGATTTGGTGGCTATCCAGTATTTTGGTGAAGTTGGTGGCTATCCCAAAGGAAGTTTGTTGGGTGCTGTTGCGGTTGATGGCACCTTCAGCCTCGCTAACATCCCACTCCACATCTCCACCTAGCCTGCTTTGCGTGCCGTATTTCACATACGCCGTGGATGCCAACTCAGTGTTGGCGTCCAGCAGATGTTGCATGTTGAAGCTGAGCACATGGGCTTTGTTGATGGTTTGGTCAGGCCATGTGTAGACCGATGCCCGGTCAGCTTCATAAAGACCTGTGGTTGTGTTGGAAGCTGAAGCAGCCCCTAATTCACCGTAATTTGTGCTGGGTGTCAGGCCATTGCCCACCAATTTGCTGTTGCCAAACATGTAAGACACATCCCAATTGCTGTCTTCTTGGGTACGGCCTATTTTCACAAACAGGTTTTGCAAACTGCCACTGGAATGGTCACGCCAGCCTTCCTCGTCGAATGCAGTGATGGCAAAGAAACGGTGCCAGCCATCGCTGGAAATAGCGCCGTGTGTGATGTCCATTTTCAGTCTGCCGTGGCTGCCATAAGAGGTGGTCAACTCGTTGCCTTGTGTGGTCAAACCCGATCGGGTGGTGAATGCCAACGCGCCTCCCAAGGTGTTGAGGCCATACATCGGGTTGGAGCCTGGCACCAAAGTCACAGTGTCAATCGCGGCTTCAGGAAACATGTCCCAATTCACCACATCGCCAAAGGGCTGGTTCATGCGCACGCCGTCCATGTACACCGACAAACCTTGTGACGCGCCTAAGGTGGCAGACGCACGCATGCCACGGTAAGTCACATCAGATTGGTAAGGACTGCCCTGGATGTCATTGGTGTTGACGCCCGTGAGGTTTTCGTTCATGAACTCTGACAGGGTTCGGCTGCCCGACTTTTGGATGGTTTGGCTGTCTACCGATTGAACTTCATAAGGAAGTTTGTATTTTTCAATACCAATGCCAGGCAAGGGCGAGGTGTTGACCACTTTCACCTCAGACAGTCTGCCCGGGTCATCGGTTGGGCTTTGCGCCTGCGCCAGCAGGGGCGGTGTCAGCCAACAAGCGATAGAGGCGGCCAAAGGCAAAAGTGTGAAGCGAAATGTATTCATACAAAGAACTCAGTTCAGCAGGGTCAAAAACCCACATCATGTTGAAAATTCGCCCTGTTGGACAGGGAATATCTCCTTTTTTGCGCCGGAAAAACATGAATATCTCGGTCAATACCCCTGGCTCATTCGGGATACTGTCAAACCAGTGACTCAGAGTGTTTCAAAACGAGAAATTAGTAACCATACAAGGGCTTTCCCTAGGGTGTTGGCAGCCTGTAAATCATTAATATGACCCAGTCCCGCATCCCTCAATCAAGGAAGTATCTATGAGCCTTCAATTCAAAGTTAACGGTAAAACCGTTTCGTCCAACTCCGAGGCTGACACGCCTTTGCTTTGGGTCATTCGTGATGAACTCGGCCTGACCGGCACCAAATTCGGTTGTGGTGCTGCATTGTGTGGCGCTTGCACAGTGCATGTGAACGGTGAAGCAGTTCGTTCATGCCAAACGCAGGTTGGCAATGTTGCTGGCTCTAGCGTCAGCACCGTTGAAAGCCTCGGCCCAGGCACACATGCTTTGCAAAAAGCCTGGATCAAGCACCAAGTGCCCCAGTGTGGCTATTGCCAATCTGGCCAGCTCATGAGCGCAGCCGCTTTGCTGAGCAAGAACAAAAACCCATCGAACGAAGACATTGACGCTGCAATGGCAGGAAACATTTGCCGATGCGGCACTTACACACGTATTCGTGCTGCTGTCAAAGACGCTGCATCCATGATGCGCGCTGCTTAATTTCAAAGGAAATACATCATGATGAGCACAGAAACAAACCGTCGCGACTTCCTCAAAACCACCAGCATCGCCACCAGTGGCTTGATGATGGGCGTGGTACTTCCTGGCACCGTGGCAGAAACCATGGCTGCAGGCACCCTGCACACGCCCAATGCGTGGGTTCACATTGCTGATGACAACAGCATCACCCTGATTTCTGCCCGTTCAGAAATGGGCCAAGGTGTTTACACCTCCATGCCCATGTTGATCGCAGAAGAGCTGAATGTTGATGTGACCAAGGTCACCGTGGCAGCAGCGCCTCCCGGTGCGGTTTATGCCAATGCTTTCCTCGGCGCCATGATCACCGGTGGTTCAACCTCCGTGCGCGAAGGCTGGGAAAAGTTGCGTATCGCAGGCGCACAAGTGCGCGAAATGTTGATCGCTGGTGCTGCTGCTGAGTGGGGCGTTCCTGCCAGCTCGGTGAAAGCAGCCAACGGCATGTTGACAGGCCCTGGCGGCAAAAAAGCCACATATGGCCAAATGGCTGAAGCGGCTTCCAAGCAGCCCGTTCCTGAGAAGCCAAGCATCAAGGCAGCCAAAGACTTCCGTGTTGTTGGCAAGCGTATTCCACGTCTTGACGTGCCCGCCAAAGTCAACGGAACTGCAGAATTCGGCATCGACGTGAAATTGCCAGGCATGGTTTACGCCAGTTTGGAGCAATGCCCTGTCATTGGCGGTAAGGTCAAGAGTGTTGACAGCGCAGCTGCCAAAGCCATGCCCGGGGTCTTGGATGTGGTTCAACTGCCTGACGGCGTCGCTGTGGTGGCTAACACCTACTGGGCGGCAGTCAAAGCACGTCGTGCATTGAAAATCGACTGGGACAAAGGCGAAGGTGCCAATTTATCCACAGCTTCTATGCTTGATGGTCACGTCAAGGCTGCTTCCAGCGGTAAGGTTCTTCCTATTCAGCCTCCCAAAGGTGATGCCATGGCTGCCATCAATGGCGCTGCCAAAAAGCTGTCGGCTTCTTATGTGACTCCTTTGCAATCCCACTCGCCACTCGAGCCCATGAACTTCACAGCGCATGTGACCGGTGGTAAAGCATTGTTGATTGGCCCAACCCAGTTCCAGCAAGGCGCACAAGGCGCGACTGCTGCTGCTTTGGGTATGAAGCCTGAAGATGTCGATGTCAGAACCACTTACTTAGGTGGTGGTTTCGGTCGCCGTATTGAACTGGACTTTGTGGTGCAAGCCGCACAAATTTCTAAAGCAGTCAAGTTGCCTGTGAAATTGGTGTGGTCACGCGAAGACGACATGACCCATGATTTCTACCGACCCATGGGCTTAAATCAACTTCACGCTGGTCTGGATGCGAACGGTCAACCTGTCGGTTTGCATTTCAAGGTCACCTCACAGTCCATCACCCAGCGTGCGTTTGGTCTGCCCAAAGACACCATGGATCCATTCATGGTCGAAGCGGCTGTTGGACCTTACAACATCCCCAACACCCAGCACGACTTGGTGATCCATGACGCTGGCTTGCGTGTCGGTTACTGGCGTGCTGTGAGCCACAACATGAACATCTTCGCCAACGAAAGCTTCGTTGATGAAATGGCCATGGCTGCTGGCAAAGATCCTGTCGAATACCGCATGTCTTTGCTTGAAGGCAAGCCCCGTTTCCAAAACGTTTTGAAATTGGCCACTGAAAAGGCTGGTTACAAAAAGGGCGCTGCCAAAGGCAATGCCATGGGTGTATCGGTCATGGAAGGTTACGACACCTATGTGGCAATAGTTACTGAAGTGACGATGGGCGCTGATGGTGAAGTCAAGGTGGTCAAAGCCACTGTGGCAGCTGACATGGGCATGATCGTCAATCCTGAAATTGTCGAACAACAAATCCAGTCTCAAGTCATCATGGGCATGGGTCAAACCCTCAAACATGCCATCACGGTGAAAAATGGTGTTGTGGAACAAACCAACTTCAATACCTACGCCATGGTTCGCACCAACGAGTCGCCTTTGGTCGATATCGTGCTGGTCAAGAGCGGCGAGAAGCCTGGCGGTATTGGTGAGCCTGTCACTGCAGCAATCATCCCTGCATTGGCAAACGCTGTTGCCAAATTGACTGGCAAACGTGTTCGCTCACTGCCCATCACTGGCAACGCGATTCAGCAAGCCTGATGACCGGTTGGCTGCGCTGCCTTTCTGGCAGCGTAGTTAACCTGTGACAAACAAAAAAGCGGGGTATATCCCCGCTTTTTTCATGGAGCCAAGCGAATCAGTTCTTTTGCACAGTCACCAAAAAGTCGACAATCGCCTTGATTTCGCTGTCGGGCAATATGCCATCCCAAGTGGGCATGCCTAAATCTGGGCGACCTTTGGTGATGGTGGTGTATGCAACGCTTTTCCACTCATCTTTGTAACGCATGCTGAGTTTGCGCAAATCGCGTTCAGAGATCGGGCTGGCACCGTTCTTACCGTGGCAATGTCCGCATTTGTTATTGAAGTTGGACTGGGCTTCGGCGATGCTGGTGCCAGTTTCTGCCACCAGCCATTCGCGGCGAGAAGGCTTGTCCGCCACCTTGATGAAGCCTGACGAGCGGTAAGCCGGGGATTTGGCTTGCAGTGAGTCCCATCTTGCATAACGGTTTTCGGCTTGTGTGCTGTTGATCTGCAGCGGGGCTTGGGTGGGGAAACCGTATTTCTCGCTCAGTTGTTGTATTTCAGGTTTGAGATCTTCCAAGGCCTGGTTGATCTGGTCTTTGAGCAGCGGCTTTTCTTTGGAAACAGCCACCGCAACCTGACCACCCAAACTTTCACCTTGGATGGAAATCACTTGCCAGCGGTTACTGTGCTGGGTTTTGTTGTCAAAACCAGCGCTGGGGCCCCACAGCAAGGCGGCATCGATTTCTTTGCTTTGGAGAGCCGCAAAAACCTCTTCCTGAGACCGGAATGTGCTGGCGGTGAAACCCTCTTGGGTTGCCAACAAGATCTGTGGAGGAGAACCGTGCAGCACGCCGATTTTTTTGCCTTTCAGGTCTGACAAAGCCGTGATTTTCAAGCCCTGTGGCGCCACGATCGCGTAGCTGACAGACAAGAAAGCATTGCTTTTGACCAGGCCACGGACGCGGTATTGGGCATCCGCAGGCAAGGCGAAATAGGCATCACAGCCGTCCATGGTGGTTCTGAGGGCGCGGCGTTGATTGAAGGACAACCACCAGACATATTCCACAGGCGTACCCAGTCGCTTGCCCACCAACTCGGCCAATTCAATGTACAAGCCCTTGTCAGCACCTTCCGACTTGCTGAAAGGCAAGTTGTCTGGGTCCGAACATACCCTCAGCGTGTCAGCCGCTGATGCCGCAGACAAAGTGAGGGACGCCAAAGCGGTTGCACTGACTGCAAACTTGACGATACGGGGTAACGACTTAGACATGGTGCAAATACTCCTGAGATTGAATGGCAAGTTTGAAAATTCTTCGATAAAAAAACAGTCAAGCAATGTTTATATTATGAGAAATCAACTGACAGCAAGCTGAATCGCTGCAGTCACTCCTTGTGCGGCAGGGCCATTTTTTCTCAAAACATAGACAAAGAAGCAAAATCAAAAAACAAGCGTTGGGGGTATGCTATTTTTTGATTTTGACTCTTGGGATGGCTTGGGCGAAGAATAAAAAAACACCGCCCGTAGGCGGTGTTTTTAGACTGAATCAATCTCAGTTGATAGCGAACACAAACAGTGTGCCGCCTTCAGGGCTGGCAGCAACCATGCGCTCACCCATTTTGCCGAAGAAGGCAGGCATGGACTGTGTGCGACCAGACACGACTGCGACATACTGTTTGCCATCCAAGATGTAAGTCATGGGGGCAGCAGTGATGCCTGAGCCGGTATTGAATTTCCACAGTTCTTTGCCAGTTTTGGCATCCATGGCGCGGAATGCACCTTTGATGTCACCTGCAAAGACCAGGCCAGTTGATGTGGTCATGGTGCCGCCGTTGAAAGGCAGTTCGTCCTTGTTGAACCAGACTTCTTTCTGCTTCACAGGATCCCATGCTTTCAAACCGCCGCCGTGGCCGCCAGGACCGACTTTGTCCAAGTCAAAGTTCACGCCCAAGTAGAACTGGCCGCGCTTGTACTCTTCTTGCACACCTTCCAAGTCCATGCACAGGTTGTTGGTGGGGATGTACACCAGACCTGTTTTGGGGTTGTAAGACATGGGCATCCAGTTTTTACCGCCAACCAAGTTGGGGCAAATGTCGCGGGCCCATTTTTTCAGGCGAGGACGCTTTTCGTTGTTGGCAGCTTCGATAGGCATGCCTGTTTTCAGGTCAACACCAGTGGCCCAGTTGACACCATTGATGAAAGGCTTGGCAGAGATCAATTTGCCATTGGCGCGGTCCAACACGTAGAAGAAACCGTTGCGGTTGGCTTGCATCACGACAGGCACTTTTTTGCCATCGACAGGCAGGTCAGCAAAAACGAGTTCGTTCACGCCGACATAGTCCCAGGCGTCATGCGGTGTGAACTGGTAGTGCCACACGATGTTGCCCGTATCGGGGTTCATTGCCACCACAGAAGCGGTGTAAAGGTTGGTGAACTTGCCGATGTCGGATGAGTCGTTGCCACGAACAATCGCAGTCCAAGGACCTGGGTTGCTGGTGCCGTAGTACACGAGGTTCAATTTGGGGTCATAAGAGCCGATGAACCAGGCTGCACCGCCGCCTGTTTTGCCGGTGTCACCCTTCCAGGTGTCGGCATGCTTTTCGTTGCCCACTGGCACAGTGTGTGTGCGCCAGACTTCCTTGCCAGTGGCTTGGTCCAATGCGACCAAAGCGCCACGCACACCGTACTCACCGCCACCGAAGCCGGTGATGACCAAGTTTTTAACCAGTGTGGGAGGTGAAGTGATGACGGAACCTTGTGTGTAGTCCACCACTTTGGATGTCCAGATTTCTTTGCCAGTCTTGGCGTCAAGTGCAGTCACTTGCGCATCGAGGCGGCCGAAGAAAATCTTGCCATCGTTGTAGGAAACACCACGGCTGTTGACGTCGCAGCAAGCGTACTGGTCAACGCCTTTGGGCATTTCAGGAGAGTATTTCCAGCGGACTTCACCGGTTTTGGCGTTCACCGCAAAAACGTTTTTAGGACCGAAGGAAGAAGTGACATACAAAGTGTCGCCCACCAAAATAGGGGTTGACTCTTGTGAGCGGTTAGTACCCAATTGCAGGGCCCATTTCACGCTCAACTTATTGACGTTTGCCGGTGTGATTTTTCCGGCAGTGCTGTAACGCTGGTTGCCCGTGTCGCCGCCATAAACCGGCCAGCTTTGTGCGCTTGCCAGAGAGGCAGCGCCCAAGGCGGCAGCCATGGCAACTGATTTGATTAAAAGTTTCATACAAAAAGTCCTTCAGGGTTTGTCAAAGGGAAACACACAACTAACCCGAAGAATTTTCCTAGACTTATATAAGACAGGTCCTAGAGCAAACCCTAGTCGGGTTATTGTTATTTGGAAATTTCTCAAAAAGAGACAAGCCGCAAAATGCCAATTGGCATGGCCACCGGACATTTCTTAAGAACTGCTTACAAGACCTTAACGTTCGCTGACAAAAGCCCGTGCGCATTCAACGGTAAGACAGCAAGCGCATGCGCATGGTGCCGCCTTGGAATAATTTCGCGGTGGTGGGTTCGTCCCGCTCGACCTGTGCCAAACCGACGCCGGGGCAAAACCATTCACGCGACACGATAGGCGTGGGTTTGTAAGCAAATGCATCGTCGTTCCACAGCATGATTTCCATGCTGCCATCTACACGCACGCAATGCTCAAAGTTGCCAGCAGGTGTTTGTAGGGCTGCGTCCATGTCAACCACCTTGAACACCATGGGCAGGTCTTTGTATTTGTTCAAGTAGCGGAATTCCGCTGGCTTTTCATTGCGTCTGCGCAAAAAATACGGCACGGTGGTGTTGGTCCAAGTGCTGCCAACTGCCAAGCCAGCAGGCAAAACCGTGCGTGCTTCGATGTCCATCACCGCCTGTTCTTTCGTCGGCGATTTCAAAGCCACACGGTGAATACCCGTGTTGTCGGTGACCAACCAATACTCATGGCCGTTGTTGCTGCGTCTGACCCAGGCTTGGCTGCCGTCGCTCAACTGGGCGCTTCCCAGGTTGCGGATCTCCAATGTGTGGCTGGTGGTTTTGGCATCTGGCGCGTCATATACCGTTTCAATTTGGTAGGTCCATTGTTTGCCAGCAGCCAAGGGAAACAGTGGATTGTCCTTGGCGGGTTGGTCGCACGCCGACAAGCAGAGCAAGGCGAATGCGCCTATGAAAGAAATGCGCAGACTCATTTTTCAGGCACCTGTGGCGTGGGCAAATCCATGATCTTGACTTCTTGCTCGTCGCTGCCGGGGTTGAGCCAACTGACCGCTTTGCCATTGCCCGGTTTGACTTCTGCAGTCCCCATTTGTGGCACACCTTCACGGCCTTTGCGCATGCCATCGGAAATTTGCTCGTGCAGCGTGCGGGTGTATGGCAAACGGTAAGCACGGGGTTGCAAAAAGCTTTTGCCTTCTTCAATGGGTGTGACCCACATGTACAAAGCGCCAGGGAATTTGGCACGCGGTTCGTCGATCAACGCAGCAAGCATGACAAACCGTTCAGGTAACGCGTCTGTGCTGGGTATGCCCAGCAAGCTGTGCACCGATGAATAACCATAAAAGTAAAAACCACTGACTGCAACGGCGAGCAGTCCTTTGAGCCAGCGAGGCCAGCGCGAGTAAACCAGGGCCAATGCAAGCAGTAATGCGACGAGTGCAAACACAATGATGAGGGTCAGCGTCATGTTAGAAAGACTTCACTAAAGTTTTGGGAATGGTGTTGACATTGTCAACGCTACCGTCGGGGGTCACGGTGAAACGCGCCAAAGTGACTTCTTTGCCGCGCCCCTCTAACGTGGCTTGGCCGTAAAAAACGACTTCTGCCTTGGGATTGACTTTGATGATGGAGATATTGACCTCCACTGGCTGGCCAGCACGCGGGTCACTGCTCTCTATGTCTTTGGTTTCGTAGTAGTGGGCGTTGGCCACGTATTCACCCGGCACGATGCTGCGAATCGTGACAACTTCTTGGCGCAAGGGGTTGATGACTTTGCGACCATTGACCAAGATGGTGTTGTTGGAGGTGCCACGGTCATCTCGGTCCAAATACATCAAATCCACTTCGCGGTTGCGGAACCAAGCGCTTTCCCCGGAAGGGCCTTGCACCCACAAATCCAAATCGTTTGGGTCCATGTCTGGCCATGACAGCGTGATGATGAATTCTGCTTTCGCTGGAATATCACCTGTTTTGGTGGCTTTGGGATTCATGGCCAGCAAAGCAATGATGAAACAAAACACAAAGGCGATCAGCATGTTGAACAACATGTCATAAAAAGGATCAACCTCGGGTTCTCGGGAAAAACGATTTTTGCGCATGCTGTACCTGTCGCTTCAGCGACCGATGATCATTCCGTGCCGTTGCGCTTGTGCCAGCAATTGGTCGGCAAAACGGTCCATGCGTGTGAGTTGCAATCCCAGCAATATGTTGCCCACTAAGCCGACCATGGTGGTGAGCAAAGCCACACCCAAGCCAGAGGTGAGGTTGCGCAACAAATCTTGTGCCTGCGTAGGGTCAAAGTTTTGGATTTGACCGATTTGCATAGCGAGCACGGAAAAGCCGATGACTTTGCCCAGCAAACCCAGCTTGAGTTGCACGCCATTGACCCACCATGCTGTGGTGTGCGGGCCATGGGTTTTCTCCATCAGCAAATCCAAAGGCGCGCCGCTGTCTTGCGGATTGGCTGCCAAGGCAGACCAGTACTCACCCGCCCAGCCTTGGGCTTGTAACAAACCGCGTGAACCTTGAGAAGCAGCACGATCGAGCAAATCTCTTTGGTGGGCCAGTTCCTTGGAACGCATGCCGCACCACATCGTGGACACCGCAAATATCACGATGATGACCAAGGTGATGCCGGTGGGGTCGGAGCTGATCAGCAAATGCCACACGCCTTTGATGCCGAGCAGCCAAGTTGAGAAAATAAACAAGCCAACCAAAATCAACCATTCAAACCATAACGGCTCTACTTCCCAATGGGGGTTGCTGGCCTTTAGGCGTGTAAAAAAAGATTTCAAAAGCATTCACCTATTGCAAATAGTCGGAAGTAGCCGCTAAAAGACGCAACGGACAGGCGGCGGCAAAAGGGCAGATTGATAATAACCGAGGGAGTTGCGGTGTCGTTTCCTCTAATCTATCAGGGTTGATGCCCTCCCTTAAGATGCGATTGTTTTGGGTTGATCTTTTGTTGAAGGATGTGTTGTGATGAAAAAGTTACATTTCTGCGTTGCTGCGTTGGTGTTTTGGAGTGTCACGGGTTCGGCCTGTTGGGCCCAGTCGCGAGCTTATGTCACCAGCGAGGGCAGTGGGACTGTGTCTGTGATCGACACGGCCACCGACACCGTGGTCTCTACCATTGACACAGGTGGCAAACCGCGCGGTTTGACGCTTTGCAAAGGTAGCCAAAAGCTGTTTGTGACAGAACAAAATTCAGCACAGCTTTGGATGATCGATACCGTCAAAGGCGAGATTGAACAACGGGTGCAATTGGGCGAATCGCCAGAAGCCGTTTATTGCTCGCCAGATGGCAAATGGTTGGGAGTGGCCAACGAGGGAAGCAACAGCATCAGTTTCATTGACGTGAAATCCATGAAGCTCAAATTCTCCATTCCGGTGAGTGGCAAAAATCCTGAACACGGCGTTTTCAGTCCAGACGGCAAGTACATGCTGGTGTCGGCCGAAGAAGCTGATCAGGTCGATTTGATAGATATCCGCAAGCGTCGGCAAATCGGTTCCATCAAAGTCGGTGAACGGCCCCGTGGCATTGCGTTCACGCCAGACAGTAAGCGCGCATTTGTAGCGGTTGAAAGTGGCAGCATGTTGGTCGCCATTGATGTTGCCAAACGCGAAGTGGTGGGGAAACAAGCGGTCGGCAAACGCACTGCAGGCGTGATTGTGTCGCCAGATGGCGCGTATGTGTTTGCCAGTAATGGTGGTGACGCCAACGTGTCCATGGTAGACGCCAAAAGTTTTGAATTGATAGAAAACATCCCTATTGGCCAACGTCCTTGGAACATGGGCTTTAGCGCAGATGGCAGCAAGTTGTATGTGGCAGCGGGTCGCAGTGGCGCTGTCAGCGTGATCGATTTGGCCAGTCGAAAAATGGTCTCGGAAATACCTGTCGGTAAATTGCCCTGGGGTGTCGTGGCACACTAAGACAGCTTTGATGTGAAAGACCCTATGGCGCAAGACAACCCATCCGACCCCGCAATACAAGCTTCACCAGCGCCTGTGCAATACGACCGCATGATGGTGGTGTTGCATTGGGTATTGGCGATAGGGTTGGTATACCAACTGGGTCTGGGTTTGTGGATGGACGAATTGCCCAAAGAGCCCGTGGGTTATCGCGCCCAGTGGTTCAATTTGCACAAATCTATTGGTTTGTGTTTGGGCATGTTGATTTTGTGGCGTCTGGGTTGGCGAGTCACCCATTCTGTGCCGATGGCAGCCAATCCGAGAGGCACTTGGCAACACAAGGCTTCCTCAGTCACGCATTGGGGCATGTACACATGCATGCTGGCCTTACCCATCACGGGTTTCGCAGGCTCCAATTTTTCTGCTTACCCAGTGAAATTTTTCGGTGTCGAATTGCCCAAGTTGCTTGACCCAGATCCCGCATGGAAGTCTGTGATGTCCGAGTCCCACGAATGGTTGGCTTCGCTTTTCATGATCCTGGTGCTGCTGCATTTTTTGGCGGCGGTTTGGCACGGCTGGGTCAAGCGAGATGGATTGTTGCGGCGCATGGCTTGGGGTCGTGCCAATATCGATTGAAAATACTTTTTCTCCACCAAAATTTTCCTGGCCAATTTAAACATCTGGCCCCTGCACTGGCCCAGCGTGGTCATGAAGTGCATGCGTTGTTGATGGCACAAAGGCCAGGCTATGAGTGGCTGGGCGTGCATGTCCATACCTATTTCCCCAAGCGCGGCAGTGCACCGAACATCCACCCCTGGTTGGTCGACATGGAAGCCAAAACCATCCGCGCTGAGGCGGTGTTGCGCTGGGCTTTGTCAGCCAAGGAACAAGGGTTTGTGCCCCAAGCTGTGATTGCCCATCCTTCATGGGGTGAGAGCTTGTTCATCAAACATGTTTGGCCTGACACCCGCCTGGGTTTGTTCTACGAAATGTTTTACCAAGCACATGGACAAGATGTGCATTTTGACCCTGAGTTTTCCAAACCGGAGTTGAGTGTTGACAGCCGCTTGCTGATGAAAAACGCGGTCAGTCTGATCCAAGATGGGTTTGCCGATGCAGCCATTTCTCCCACCCATTGGCAAGCTGCCACCTATGCACCGCACATGCGTGAAAAAATCACGGTGGTGCATGACGGCATCGATACCCAGCAGATTCGCCCAGACCCACAAGCGCGCTTGATCTTGGCAGATGGCCGGTCGTGGACTGCCCAAGATGAAGTGGTGACTTTTGTCAGCCGCAATTTGGAGCCCTATCGTGGCTACCATGTGTTCATGCGTGCGTTGCCCGAATTGCTGCGCTTGCGGCCGCATGCACAGGTGTTGCTGGTGGGTGCGGACGGAGTGAGCTATGGTGCCAAACCCCCTGGCCCTGATTCGTGGAAACAGGTGTTTATCAACGAGGTCAAGGGCCAGATTTCACAAGCGGATTGGCAGCGGGTGCATTTTCTTGGCAGATTAAGTTATCCGCTGTTCTTGACCATGTTGCAAATCAGCCGTGTGCATGTGTATTTGACTTATCCGTTCGTATTGAGTTGGAGTTTGATCGAAGCCATGAGCAGTGGGTGTGCCATTTTGGCAAGCGACACAGCACCGGTGCGTGAAGCCATCATCGATGGTCAAACCGGTCGTTTGCTACCTTTTTTTGATGCCCATGCTTGGGCACAAGGCATACACCTGTTGTTGGATCAACCCGAAGAAAGAGCACGCATGGGCGCACTGGCCAGACAACATGCCGTGGCGCATTACGACTTGCAAACGGTTTGCTTGCCACGCCAGTTGGCATGGGTGGAAGCGCTGAGCTAAGGCTTGCCGCAGACACCCGCCGAGCATGGCGGGTCAGGCTTAAATCACCTTGAAACCATGGGTACCGTCCTTGCGGAGTTGCTCAACCAAGGCTTGTCCTCCATCCAAATAGGCTTGCAAGGCCTGGGCAGAATGGTCTGACACTTCATGCGGGCGGCGGTAGGTGTCGATTCGGGGGCTGGCCACATAAGACTCGCCTTGTTGTGTGCTGAAACCTTGGGCCATCCAATGGGCGTTGCCGCCGGGCAACCAATACACCTCAATGCCTGACCTGACCAATGGCTGCAATTCAGCCACTGCATAACGCGATGCCATCCCGTCATCGCAGGTCAGTACATAGCGGTTGGCTTTGTGTACCCGGGTGAAATCTTGCGTCAATTGCGAGCGCAACAGCCACCATGCGCCAGGAATATGCTTTTTGACATAGTGGCTGCTGTCGCCTACATCAATGACCAGGCTCAGGTTGGTGCGGTTGGCCAGCCAAGCTTTGAGCGTTGCTGGATCGACTTCTTTGACAGGCTCGACGGTAGCGGGCAAATTGGGTGTGGGTATTTCAGTCTCGGTGAACTGCGAAGTTGAAACATCTTTGAGCACATAAGTTTCCCAGCCCATTTGTGCCAGCCATGAAGCGGCCATGCAGCCACGCACACCATCGCTGTCATAAACCACCACGCGTGCGCCGCGCACGGCCAGGTAACGGTCGGTTGCATGGACCAACTGTCCACCGGGGGCGCTGATCGCGCCCGGCAAATGGCCCAGAGCATACTCAGGCGGCGTACGCACATCCAACACAAAGGTGGTGCGATTCGCGTCCGCTTGCATCTGTTGCAACTCTTGCTTGTCGATGCGTTTGACACCGGCACGAAACAGCAATGCCAACGCCGAAGCCGCAGTTTTTTTTCTGTCCTCTTCGGCGTATTTGCCATAGGTTTGTTGCGCTTTGGCGGTCAGTTCAAAACCAGCCAATTGCCATCCGATGGTGCCATGGCGCAGGGCACACACTGGGTTGGGAATGCCTGCGTTAATGAGCGATTGCGCGGCGAGGATGCTGCGGGTGCGCCCGTCGCAACAAACCACAATACGGGTGGTGGCACTCGGTGCCAACGTGCGGGCATGCAACACCAATTCACCGCCAGGCACATGAACAGCGCCGGGAACTGTCATGGTGTGGTACTGGTCAAACTGTCTCACATCCCACAGCACCATGTCAGCACCGCTGTCCATCAGCGCTTTGACTTCTGGGGCAGAAAAAGAAGGGGTTTTGCGTTGTGCCTCGACCCATTCGGCAAACGCTTTGCTGGGCAGGTTCACATCGCTGAACAATTCACCACCAGCGGCCGCCCAACCCGCCAAACCGTTTTGAAAAATGCGGACATCGCTGTAGCCGATACGCTGAAACAGTTGCGCCGCACGTACCGACAAACCCTCTCCGTTATCGAACAACACCAAGGGCGTGTCGCGCCGGGGAATGCGTTGCCAGGCGTCGGTTTCAATCCGGCCCAATGGCAGCTGAATGGCAAACAGGGGATGGCTTTGTGCATAAGCATGTTCCTCGCGGACATCAACCAATGCCATTTCTTGTTTATCCAGCAACGCCTGTTTGACCTCGGTGTATGTCGACAGCCTGAAACGATGGTCGGCTGTTGCCGTTGTTGAAACCAAGGGTTCGGCGTCGTGAAGTGGTGTGCGCGCTGTAATGGTTGGTGGGGCTGTGGCAGCAGCAGGCAAAACCGCAGTCGCTGTGAGTTGCTGCGCCGTATTGGCAATGGGCATGCCAGGTAAATTGGCATAAGCTTGGACAAACACATGGCGCGAACCGTCTTCTCGGTAAAAGTGTCTGGTTGTCTCGCCAATATTCCCTTGGTAGACCTCGATACATACACAGGCTTGGTCAGGCATTGGATTCCAAACTTTGTGCACGTCACCGATGCGCGGCGACACCGCTTCAATATCTCCGGGCACCATGTCTATTTGAAAGCCAGCAGGTACCCATCTGCCATCGGACATTTTGCTGAATGGCTGGCAGGATGTCTTGCCACGCAAAACCCCGCTCAGTCCCCACACGGTATGGTCGTGGATGGGCATGCTTTGAGCGGCGCCGTACACCATGCTCACCACGCTGAAACGCTTAGCGGGATCTGCGTAAATCAAATAAAGC
Source organism: Burkholderiales bacterium (assembly GCA_005789825.1). Taxonomy (GTDB): domain Bacteria; phylum Pseudomonadota; class Gammaproteobacteria; order Burkholderiales; family Burkholderiaceae_C; genus Limnohabitans. The sequence goes on from SXWY01000076.1 coordinate 15,424, forward strand.
TGTGGATGGTGAGAATGCGCTTGCGACAATTCCGGGTGCAGCCAATCATCATGGGCCAACAGCGGCACCATCAATTGCCGTGCTTGCGTCATCAGTTCGTCTTCAGCGGGGGAGAGCTCAACCAACCGGGTCATCTCGGCCAGAAACTGGTGCAGTCTTTGACTCTGGGGCTTGCTAGCTTCGTACATCTCAGCATATTTTCATGGAAGACTGCGATTGTTCCACAGTCATCCGCTAAGAATAAACCCAAATCCGCTGGCGCTGCATATGCTTGTCGACAGACGCTATGCTTGACACACCATGCACACACACACTTCAGACACATTGGTTTTGGCCGGCGTCATGGGCTGGCCGATTTCCCATTCGCGCTCGCCAGTGATACATGGCCATTGGATCAAGCAATTGGGATTGCGCGGCACCTATGTGCCACTGGCGGTCAATCCGGTACTTTTGCCGCAGGCCCTCGCTGGTTTGTCAGCGTTGGGGTTTGCAGGATGCAACCTGACGCTGCCTCACAAAGTAGATGCATTGGCGCATGTGCACCAATTAGACGACGTGGCCCGCCAGATCGGTGCGGTCAACACGGTCATGGTCAACCCAGACGGCAGCTTGCGCGGCACCAACACAGACGCCTTCGGTTACCTACAAAGTTTGCTCGAAGCGCAACCCCATTGGCAAGCTGCACAAGGGGCGGCGGTGGTCTTGGGTGCCGGTGGTGCCGCCCGTGCCATTGTTTGGGCGTTGGCAGACGCGGGCGTGAAGGACGTTCGCTTGCTCAACCGCAGCCGTGACAAGGCGGATGCATTGGCCAGCGAGTTCGGATCGCCGGTGCATGCTTACCCTTGGGAACAGCGCCACGACGCATTGTCCGATGCAGCATTGCTGGTCAACACCACCACCCAAGGTATGCAAGGTCAGCCTGTATTGGATATCGATCTGGCCAAACTGCCTGTGCATGCGGTGGTCTCAGACATTGTCTACACACCCTTGCAAACCGATTTGTTGCAACGGGCGCAGAAAAGGGGCAATTCGACGGTCAACGGCTTAGGCATGCTGTTGCATCAGGCCAGACCAGGTTTTGCTGCGTGGTTTGGTGTCATGCCTGAGGTGACACCGGCCTTGTGGCAAACCGTGATGGCCACGCTGTAGTTATTTACGCACCGAGGGCACTTCGATTTTCAAACCTTGGCCGCGCCACATCAAATACAAGCTGATGTCGCGCATGTCTTTGTGCCCCCAAGGTGGCAATTCGGCTTTCACACCGGTATAGCAAAACCGCAGACGCCGCTCGAGCGAAGCCAAGCGTTGCCATTCGATGCGGTAAGCGGGGTAGGCGTTGGGCTGGCCTTGGCTGAGTTTGTCGGTGAACAATTTGATGCCGTAGCGCTGGTCATGGCATTGGGTACAAGCCAGGTTCATTTGCCCTTGGCGCGTCATGAATATTTTTTGACCCGCTTCAAAATGTGATTGTGCTTTGCCATCAATGCTCACTTGAATCGGCATGCCATTCGATGCGGACGTGACGTACAAAGTCATGGCCAGCAACTCATCGGACTCCAAAGGCCATTCATTGGCTTTTTGATTTTTCTGGCGGCACTGGCGGATGCGGTCTTCCAAGTTGAACAATTGACCAGTGGCTTTGTCGATAGCCGGATAGCGTGTGGCCACGCCTTTCATGTTGGCACTCAGTTCACCATGGCAAGACTGGCAGCTTTTGTCAGATTTGCCCGCCACTTGCTTCCACAACTTGGCCCCTTTGTCCATCGACGGAAGTGCTGGATTGGCGAAATCATCGGCTTGCAAATCCAAAATCTCGGGGCCGGTGAATGCCAAGCCAGATTGCAATTTATCCAGCGGAATTTGGCGCTGTTGGGCATGCAAGTGTGCAGTTGTCAAGAGTACGCTCAGCCCAGCCAGGCCTATGTAAATGCCGCAGCGTTTCAAAACAATGGTGAAGAACGACATGTCAGGACTTGGGGGCCTGCGATTGAGTGGCCGGTTCAACCACCAAGTTGTGTCGCAGTTCACCGATGTAGCCTTTGTCGTCTACCCAGCGGAAATAAAGTTCTCCGGAACGGGTGGCGCGCAGATAAAACTCAAACAAGGGGTTGGCTGCCGTGCCTGTGGTGGGCTCCACCCGAAACACTTCCTTGTCATGCAAGATGCATTGCAAATGTCGGATCACATTGCGTTTGACCAATACACCTTCTAGGTCGCGCAAAAAACCGCTGTCCATCGGGTGTTGGACCAGTAAACGCAACTTGATCACATCGCCTTCGACAATGCGGTTGGGAACTTGTAATCGTGCAATTGTCATGCGTTATCCGTTGTCAATACAAGCCGCTTCCGTGACGACAACTTCTTGTGTTTCATAGCGAAATGAGCCATCCGACAGGCGAGCGAGTGCGACCACCATTTGCGTGCCAGATAAGCGTACGCGCATGCTGAGTTCAGCGCGGCCATTCCATGGTCCCAGCACAAACATGGCCATCAAGGGCACAGGGTTGCGTTGCGAGATCAAATAGATATGGGTCACGTGTGACGCCTCGGTCATTGGGCTGTCAACTTTCAGACCCAACGGCACCAAGTGGCCGTTGTCGGCCAACATGGGCATGGACAAGGTGACGCCTTCATGCTTCATCGGTTGACGAACCACATATGGCGCCACCATTTCATCGAAGGTGCGCAAACGCGCGTCGCTCAAATCTTGCACGCGACCCAATACAGACATGTCTTGTGCATGGGCAAGACCTGCACCCATGCCCCATGCGCCGACAGTGGTTTGCAAGAAGCGGATCAGGTAATCGCGGCGCGACAGCGTGGGCAACATCAAGGTCCTTTGGTGGCGTTGAGCAAATAGGCAACGATATCTTCCAAGCCTTGCTCGGTGAGTATGGTTTTGCCCATCAGGGGCTTGGCCACATTGTGCAAGCCTTGCGTGCTGAAGTAAGCGGGCATGAAAGTTTGCGGGTTGAGCAAACGCGGGTCCGCAATCCGGTAGCGAATTTGTTCGGCACTCAAACGTTGGCTCAGCCCTTGGAGGTTCGGCCCCATGTCTCCGCCTTCTTTCATGCCTGGAATGGCGTGGCAAAGCACACAACCGGTCTCTTGCCGGTTGACCAGCAATTTGCGGCCACGCTCAGGGTTGGCGCTGGCAGCAGATGCGGTCGCTGGCATCCCATCGTTGGATGCCCAAGTTGCGGTGGCGATGAGCAGGACGAGGGCTAAGCCAATTTTCTTCATGCTTTGGCGAGTGACAAACCGTGGTTTTTCAAAGGCAACGAACGAATGCGCTTACCGGTGGCGGCAAACAACGCATTGCCAAGCGCAGGTGCGAGCGGGGCTTGTGCGGGTTCGCCGACGCCACCCCAAAAACCGCCAGTGGCTGCAATGACAGTTTCCACTTTGGGCATTTCGTTCATGCGCATCATGCGGTAATCGTGGAAATTGGATTGCTCAACACGTCCATCTTTGACCGTCATCTCGCCCCAGAAAATCGCCGTCAAGCCGTGCACCACACTGCCTTGCAACTGTGCTTGGATATTGTCAGGATTGACCGCGTAGCCCGGATCAATGCCAATGACCACGCGGTGAATTTTGACTTCGCCTCTGGCGTTGACAGACACCTCGCAAACGCAGGCGGTCCAACTGCCATAACCGTCGACACTGGCAATGCCACGGTGCACACCCTTGGGCAACGGTTTGCCCCAGTCAGCCGCCTTGGCAACGGCCTGCAAAATGCTGCGATCACGGTTGGCTTTTTCATTGTTGGGCAACAGTGACAGGCGATAAGCCAGTGGATCTTGTCCCGCGGCGTGGGCCAATTCGTCCAGAAAACATTCGCGCACAAACGGATTTTGCGAATGCCCTACCGTTCGCCAAAAACCCACCGGCACATGCGTGGTTCGTATTGCAAAATCCACCAACGTGTTGGGAATGGCGTAAGGATGGTCGTTGAAACAGGCCACCGCTTGTTGGTCCACACCGTTTTGCAACGGCATGCGCAGCAATTGCGAAAACAGCGAAGGAGCACTGACGCGCACATGCAATGCATGGGGTTTACCGGTGGCGTCCACGGTGGCGCGCATGCGCACCAAACTGGCGGGACGGTACAAGTCGTGTTGCATGTCCTCTTCGCGGCTCCACATCAATTTGATCGGCTTGCCAGGCATTTGCATGGCAATCGCCACGGCTTGGCGTGTGAAATCTTGCGGGCTTTTGCGGCCCAGTCCACCGCCGATTTGCATGGCGTACACACGCACTTTTTCTTGAGGTATGTCTGCGGTTGAAGCCGCCGCTGTCAGCGTCGATTCAGGGTTTTGCGTAGACGCCCAGACATCGAGTTGGTTTTGTGTCCACATGGCGGTGCACACCATGGGCTCCATGGTGGCGTGTGCCAAATACGGCGTGTAGTATTCGGCCTCGACCACGGGGCCAGTGGCCAAAGCTGTCAGGGTGTCACCGTCGTTGCGGGCAATCGCTGGTTCCTTGTGGTTCAGACCATCGCGGTAAACCTGCATGATTTGGGCGCTGTTGACCGCACCATTCTTGCCGTTGTCCCATTCGATAGACACATCGCGCAAAGCTTCTTTGGCACGCCACCAGTTGTCGGCCACCACGGCAACATAATCACCTAAGTTGATGACTTTCACGATGCCGCGCCGGTTGTCCACTTTGCTGCTGTCCACCGCCGTGGCTTTGCCGCCAAAGACGGGCGATTGGCTGATGGCGGCATGCAACATACCGGGCAATTGCACATCGACCCCATAGCGAATCTTGCCGGTCACTATGTCGGCGATATCGACCCGTGGCAGGGACTTGCCTGCGAGTGTCCAAGATGCGGGATCCTTCAGCGGGATGTCCTTGGGCGGGGTCAATTTCGCGGCATCGCCCGCGAGTTGTCCATAGCTGAGTTTTCGCCCACTGGCGCCGTGCACCACCATGCCCATGCTGGCTTTGCATTCGGAGGCCGCCACGCCTAGGCGCTGTGCGGCTGCTTCAACCAACATGATGCGCGCTGCTGCACCTGCTTTGCGCAAATATTCTTGCGACATGCGAATGGTGCGGCTACCCACACTGGCCATGTCTCCGTACACCCGTTTGCGGCGCAAATTGTCATGCGCAGGCACATCCACGATGCGCACTTTTTTCCAATCCACTTCCAGCTCTTCGGCGATCAGCATGGGTGCAGACGTTCGGCTGCCTTGGCCCATTTCGGTACGTGCGTAACGGATCACTACCGATTCATCGGGGTGGATCTCAATCCAGGCATTGACTTCGGTGCTGTCTGCTGCAGCGGCAGACTGCGGCCAGACGAAACCCAGACTCAAAGCGGCGGCTGTGCTGCCACTGACTTGCAAAAACAAACGGCGGTGGATGTTGGGCGTGTTCATGCTTTGCCTCCTGCTTGACGCGCAGCCGCATGGATAGCGGTGCGCATGCGTGCATAGGTGCCACAGCGGCAAATATGGGTCATGGCCGCATCGATGTCTTGGTCGGTGGGCTTGGGCTTTTTCTTGAGCAAGGCCACGGCGGCCAGCATTTGCCCGCCTTGGCAATAGCCACATTGCGGTACCTGATGGTCAATCCAGGCTTGTTGCACGGCGTGCAATTTGCCCTTGTCTGCCAGTCCTTCGATGCTGACCACTTGTTGGCCATCTGCAGATGACACGGGATAACTGCACGAACGCACGGGTTCGCCATTGAGCAGCACGGTGCAGGCCCCGCATTGGGCGATACCGCAGCCGTACTTCGGTCCTTTGATATCGAGTTCATCGCGCAATGCCCAAAGCAAGGGCATTTCCGGTTCGACATCGAGTTCGTGACTTTGGCCATTGACAAGGAGTTTCATGAGGCAGGTCCTTATGAGAGATAACGTTTGAGTGCGTCTGCACACACAGCCACGCCGGTGTGTGCTTCGCGCATGATGCGTCCCATGGTGATGAAGCCATGGATTTGTCGTTCAAAACAAATGTATTCGGCGCTGCTGCCAGCCGCTGACAAGGCATTGGCATACAAGCGACCTTCGTCGCGCAACGGGTCAAACCCGGCGGTCAAAACCAGTGCAGGTGGCAGACCTGCATGGGACAGGGCTTTCAGCGGTGAGGCACGCCAGTCATGTGCCATGTCGCGCTCAGGCAGGTAATGGTCCATGAACCAATGCATGATGTCAGCCGTCAATGCATAGCCTTTGCCATTGTCGTGGTAGCTTTGTGTATCGGGGTACATCAGCGTAGCGGGATAAATCAGCAATTGAAACGCCGGCTGATGGTTTTTTTCTTTCGCCCCCAAGCAAACCGCTGCCGCCAAATTGCCACCGGCGCTGTCGCCACCCACGGCAACTCGGTCTGCTACCACATACAGAGGTTTGGCGTTGTCAGCCACCCATTGAAAAGCGGCTTGCGCATCGTCATACGCAGCGGGGAAAACATGTTCAGGAGCGAGCCGGTAGTCCACCGAAAAAACCGCACAACCACTGGCTTGACAAAGTTGACGACACAGCACGTCATGCGTGTCGATATCGCCAATCACCCAGCCACCGCCGTGGTAATAGACCAGCGCGGGTAGCACTTGCGTGGCAGATGCGCCAGTGGGACGGTATTCACGGATTTTGATCTGCGTGCTGTTCATCGGCACTGTATGGTCATGGCAGCGGGACACCGGTGGCGGTTCTGGTTGGGTGAACCCTTTTCGCGCCAAATACGCTTGGCGGGCTTCGACAGGTGTTTGCGTGTTGAAAGCAGGCACCCCTCGCTCGACCATGAGTTGCAAAAGAAATTGGGCTTGGGGGTCGAGCATGCGGGTCACCGGCTGATAAAAATAGGGGTGATCATGAGCTTAATTGGCTTGTCCCACCAGTGAATAGGCGTTTTCATGGGTGTTGAGCCATGCGCGGGACAGTGTGTCGGGGTGCTGTGAAGGATGGAAATCGGGCTTGAAATAGTCGCGCCACATGGCATAGCTTTCACGAAACAAACCGCCATTGGCGAACAAATGCCGCCAAGCACTGCGCCAAGTGGATAACTTGAACAGTGCACGGTCATGCCACAAATTATTGACGGTTTGACGAAGCAAGTCGGTGAGAAAAAACCAAGTCACCCGACGCATCCAACGCAGTCGCCAAACCTCGTTGCCATCCATGGCTTTGTAGATATCAAAGGCCGTGCAACGGTGTTCGCTTTCTTCGCTGGCATGCCATAGCCAAAGGGTTTTGAGCCGCTCGTCGGCATGCGCTAAGAAGTGGGGGTTGGCTAACAACCAGTGGGCAAACACAGCGGTGTAGTGTTCCGTAGCAGCAGTGGCCGCCACTGAATGGCGGATGTCAAACGTTTGCATGATGGCAATACGTTTGAGGGCTCGTTTTTCCCAGTGGTTCACCATGCCTTGGGCCATCAAATGCTGGTTGTACAGGCTGTGTAATTTGCGGTGCGTGGCTTCTTGCCCCACAAAGCCTTTGACTTCGTCTTTGTGGTGATTCTGTAGTTCGATAGGCAACTGCCTCAGACCTTCGCGCACCGCGTCCAGAAAAAATTGTTCACCCACTGGAAAACTCATGGACAACGCATTCATGAATGCCGAGGTAAAGGCATCACCACCGTTCCAGCGCAATGCAAACGGGGTTTTCAAATCGATCAACAGCTGGCGAATCACAAGTTGGCTCATAGGGGCTATCCAGGAGGCAATTGGCAAGGTCCCGTGACAAAAAACTTTAATCTCTTGCCATACCGTTGTACATCTTTGATGGCTTTGATGTTGACGGGTTCACGGTTGATTTTGATTTCAGATTCTTCTTTGGTTTGCAGGTTCTTTCGCTTCACCCACATACTGGTTTTGGAGGTCAGGTCCATGCCTTCAAACTCTGGGGTTATGAGGGTATTTACAAAAAAGTTGTACAACTTGGGTCCGTCTATGCGTATGTACAAATGGTCGCCGATGGAGGTGATTTCTACTTTGATAGACGCTGGCTCGATGCTGATTTTGTCCAGTTCTGGGAAGCTGCCTTGTACATCACAAGTAAGGGTGTATCCCCAAGCCGACGGACACAGGCAGGCCAAGCACCACAACGCCGAGTGTGCCCAACGCTGGCGCTTGAGCGCCGAAAAACCGTGTGATAACGACAAAACCATGACAGCCTTTCAATCACCTGATCATCGCATGGGGGACAAGCGACCGGGTGGGCCGAACCCAAGCCATTGACAGGCGCTTGGTTATTATTCGCCAAGCGCCTTAGACTTTTCTGTCTGGGGTCAAGCCGTGTCGATAGACCACTCAAAATAGTTCAGTGGCCCGCGCATGCGATGGGGTGGCGGCTGTTGGCATTTGGCCGCGGGAGCATGGGCGCTTGAAGCCGAGAATATTTCAAAACGCTATGCAATCAGTGTTGATCGTCACCCGGCATGGTGGCTTCTCGCAATTTGACAGGCTTACTGCGCGTTTTGCGAAAGTGGATGTTGAGCAATTCAACGCTGAATGAAAATGCCATGGCAAAGTAAACATAGCCCTTAGGCACGTGGTGACCCAACCCTTCGGCAACCAAGACCACGCCCACCACCACCAAAAAGCTCAAAGCCAGCATCTTGATAGACGGATGTGCCTCTACAAATTCGCCAATGGCGCGGGCAAACAACATCATCAATCCCAAAGAGATCACCACGGCTGCGATCATGATGCGCACATCGTCCACCATGCCCACTGCAGTGATGATGGAATCAAGGGAAAAAACCAAATCAATGATGATGATTTGGGCAATGATCGCCATCACATTCGCTTTAACTTTGAGGCCAGTCGCATGGTCTGTCTCTTCGCCTTCCAGCGATTGGTGGATTTCGGCAGTGCTTTTCCAAATCAAAAACAAGCCACCGGCCAGCAATATCAGATCGCGGCCAGAAAAAGGTTGACCCAGCACACTGAACAAAGGTTCTACCAAGCCAATGATGTAAGACAGCAGCAAAAGCAATGCAATCCGCAAAAACATCGCCATGAACAGGCCTATGCGCCGGGCCATTTCCTGCTTGGCTTTGGGCAACTTGCTGACCAAAATGGAAATGAAAATGATGTTGTCGATGCCAAGCACCAGTTCAAGCAATGTCAACGTGGCCAAGGCCATCCACATTTCGGGGTTGGTTAACAAATCCATCGGGTATTTATCTCGTGGGGAAAAAAGAAGAATGTAGCTGATGCCTCAGCGGGCCATTGTGTGACAAGTCAACCGCGTACAAAACCATGGCGCATTATGCGCATGCAGCGGTATCTTAGCCAGGCGCCTCGTACCAATTGGTAGGTCAGCCACATGAACCACCCAGAAAAAACAATGTCACTGAGGAAATGTCCACCTTGCATGACTCGGGTGGCGCCAATCAAAGCCCCCGCAGCGATACCGGTCCATAGCCAACGTTGTCGCAACCGACGGCTGCGCCACATGCCCCAGGCCATCCACACAAAGCCGCCAGCAGCATGGCCGCTGACAAATGAACAGTTCTCTTCACACAAAGGTTGGTAATGAAAAACAGGTACAAAATCATGGGCGCCGTTGAACGGAAGGGTTTGGTAGGGATGGGGCCTGCCGACATGGTCTTTCAAAACCCAATCGACCAAAAACCCCACGCCAATCACCACAAGCAGCAGCCATGCCATGACGCTTTTTCGCCAGCGCAAGGAGAACATACGCGGTCGAAAAATGCTGGCTAACCACACCAACAAAGCCAAGACTGTCACCAGTTTGTTGATTTCAGGGGTGTAGACATATATCCATTTGATCCACCACCATTGGTTGGCAGGAAAACTTTGGGTCGCGGCATCATAAAAATAATTCGATACCTGTACATCTGTCTCAGGGAAAGCCAGAAAAAACACCACGCAAGCCAGCAGCCAAGTCAAAGGCTTTGTCAGCATTAGGCGCGATATCCTCATGGCGCGGATGCTTGGCGCAGTGCTGCGAAACGGGACAAAGCACCAGCGATGCCAACCGTGGCAATCAGATCGAATGCCATACGTTCTGCAGAAGTGTGGGTGGTCGCCATGAACAAATAAATCACCAAAGCTGTTTCAGTGAGCAGCAAACCGATTTGTGCCCAACGTGTTTGCAAGCGAGGTTCCCAGCTGTGGCGTGATTCCCATGCTTGTGCGATGGCCACCACCATCCAGCCCACACCGGCACCTGCAAGCAGATCAGATGGCCAGTGTGCACCCACCATCACACGTGACAACACCACCAAGCCAGCGAAGATGGCCAGCAACACACCCAGCAGTTTGAATTTGCCACCGGAAGGAAGACACAAACAAATCAAGGTGACCGCCACCACCACGGTCATGCTGTGTCCCGATGGCATGGCATTGGCGGCGGAAGCAGGCACACCAATCGCGTTGATCAGGCCGGGCTCAAACACGCCCAGTGGTCTGGGGTGAGAAAACCAGGTCTTCAACACAGGTGACAACACAGAGCCAATGAGAAAGCATTTGAGTGCCAGTGCCGTGCCGTGGCGCGTGAATCGCATGAAGACCAGCAGCAGCAGCAGCGCGGCACCCCCTTCGCCAAATTGGGTGAGAAAAGACCAAACTGGATCGATGCCAGTGACCGCATGGTTGAGTGTCAGCATCCAAGCTTGGTTCAGTGGCAATGTGGACAGCACCACGCCACCCAGAAAAAAAGAAGTGGAAAGCATCAAAAACCGCAAGCTCAAACGGTGTGTGTGCGGTTCACGGGTAGGCGATGTCATTGTTCAGATTCTAAGCAGGCCGCTGATGCCCTTGCACCCATTGGGTATAGTTTGCAACCGCCTTGAAAGTGACAGCCATGCCAAACACGAAGAAAAAAATCATTCAGCATCTTGAGACTGAAGTATTTTGCAAGCTCGGAGTGTCTCCCATCCATGGCATAGGTGTGTTTGCCATCCGCCCCATACCCAAGGGCGTCAATCCCCTCAAAAGCTACATCCGTATGCGTGAAATCGATGTGCCCAAAAAGGACATCAAGCATTTGCCCAAAGGGGTCAGGAACCAAATCGATATGTTTTGTTACTACAACCGCAAGACAGTGAGTGTTCCTGTCAACGGGTTGAATTCATTCGATTTGGCGGTCTACCTCAACCATTCCAAGCAACCGAATTTGCGGTTCAAGAAAGTGGGCGTGCTGGTAACTTTGAAAGCAATCGACCAAGGTGAAGAACTGTTTATCGATTACGACATCAGTTTTGGTGAAAAGCATTATTTTTGATCAACCCGCCATGGCCAAGACACCGTGCTGTTGCGGTACCTGTTGAACCTCTGGCGGATGCCGGTAGATTTGGTTCAGTTCATGCGGCTTGAAGTCTGTGATCAATGGTGAACTTGGGTCTGTGGCCAAAGGATGGCTAGGGTCTATCAGGGCCAGCGCATAAATAGGCTCATGGTCAGTCACAAACAATGCTTTGTAGCCGTAGTCGTCTACCGGCCCGAGGTTGTAATAACGCAAACCATTTTTGGCCGCCCAGCGACAGGCCTGTAAGCAGGCATAAATACCGGGTGAGCGGTTTTTGTAGGCGCGGTTCCATTGGCAAAAGCTGCCATACAACTGGTTGTACTTGGGCAAAAGAATGGAAACATCGGTCAATACCAATTCACCCTCTGGGCTGTGCACACGCAGTATCAGGACGTCCAAAAGTCGCACATAGTCGACAAAACCTTCTACTTCCCGGTCGTCAATATAGTAGTTGGCGAAATGCTCGCCACCCATCGCGAACATGTCTTCGACAGTCAACTGGGAGCCAGGAACCACTTCCTCGGTGTAAATAAAATTTTTGTATTGTTTGTCGTATTCGCGGAATTTGCGTTCTCGCCGTGGTTCTTGCCAGAATGCTTCATCCATGGTGTTGACCAAGCCGTACTTGTCGTTGATAGGAACACCATAAGGACTGTCTGGCGGCAAGGCATACACCACGAAAGGCCGGGGGGCAGACTCCAGCATTTCTAAAGTGACATTGATATAGGGACACAGCGCATCCCATCGGGTGGTGTAGTAAAGAATGTCGTTGTGCTCGCTCTCGACCAGCAGGTTGTCTTGGGTCCAGCTTTGGTATCCGACTTCGTGCACCTTGGGCGTGGCAGAAAATCCATTCGCAGGTTTGAATTGGTAGAGCGTGCCATTCATGATGTTGCCTTTATCTGTTTGAATTTTTCTTGTTTTGTTTTGAGGAGAAATGTACAGCAGTAATGCGCTTGAGATCAAAATACGCGACATCTACTTCATGGTTCAGTTGTAAAAATGCGGGATCGGTTTTTTCTAATTGAACAATTTCTTGCCGAGCTTTTTGAAGATGTGCGCTGGCATCGCTTTGCACGTCTGCCAAACCGATCAAATAGTCATCCATCAACGGGCAGTCGGTGTCGAAATAAAAACTTTTGTTATTCGGGTTGTAACTGAGCGGATAGAGGTTGCAGCCAAACGGTTTGTGGTCTCCCATGTTGCAGCCTGCAGGTCCTAAATGGTCACAACGGGTTTCTATGCAAACCGAACCGAGTTTTTTTCGTTCCTTGGCGGTCAACGTGATTTCGAGAGGAGGATAGCCAGCCTCCACATTGCAGCATCGCTGGCATTGCGCACAGTGGTCAAACAGCACGCACTGGCTCCAATGAGGAGAAGGCGTTTTGACAGAACATCACTTTTTTAAAACGTAGGTGTGTCATCAAGCGCGAAAAAAATTTCGGGAAATATTATCGTTTTTGTCATACACCGTCAAGAAATGATTTATTTAACGAATTTGATGGATGTGCGTTTTTGTAAATCAACGACACAGCGTTTTCAAAAAAAACATCGTGCAAAGCTTGCTTGCCAAAGTTAACGTGATGCTTGAGCTTCGCGCACCTGTACCAAGTCGCCTTGGGTCACGCCATCTGGCGGATTTTCAATCACTTTGTCACTGGCCTCTAGCCCAGACAACAACTCCAATCGATTGCCATGGTCGCGTGCAATCACCACGGGTTTGATGACCACGCGGTTTTCTGTGTTCACCGTGGCAATCTTCACACCGTCTTTGGTGTAGACCAAAGCACTGGGAGGGACGCTGAGCAGATGGGCTTGCGGTGGGATCGAAAAGCTGACACTTGCATAGCCACCAGGCAGCAATTCACCACGTTTGTTTTCTGCGGAGAGTTGCACCAACATGCTGCCAGAACTGCTGCTGATGGCTTGCGACATGGACTGAACGGTGGCGCTGAACACTTGACCAGGCAGTTCGGGCACAGTGAACTGGGCAACAGTGCCTTTTTGAATATTTGAGACTTGGCTTTGCGGCAGATTGACATACAAACGCAAACGTTTCACGTCAGAGACCACAAACAATTCTGTGCCAGGTGCGCCACCAACATTGATCAATTGCCCGATGTCGGTATTTCGCACGGTCACCACGCCGTCAAACGGGGCAACGATACGGCTGAAGTTTTTCAATGCTTGCAAGCGGTTGACATTGGCCTGAGAGGCATTGACGACAGCGAGTTTGGCGTTGAGATCAGCTAGCTTTTCCTCAACGGCTTGTGACGACACAAAATTCGTGGCTTGCAAAGACTGCCAACGCTTGGCGGTGTTTTCAGACAAGGCGGCATTGGCTTGGGTACTGGCCAATTCGGCCTTGGCTTGCAAAATTTGTTGATCCAAGTCTGGTGTGTCAATTTCAGCCAAGACCTGGCCCGCTTTGACAGGCATGCCAATGTCAGCTTTCCAGCTTTTCAAGTAGCCACTGATGCGCGAATACAAGGGTGCTTTGGCATAGGCTTCGATGCGACCTGGCAAATTCAGAGTGGATGCATCGCTGTTGCTGGTAGGGGTGATCACACTGACCATCACTGTGGATTGTTTGTCTGCCAGTGATTTCAATTGGGCCGCGTCCTTGGCGCGGACTTGCAAGCCGTTAAACACCACCACGCCGGCCAGCACGCTTGCCGCAACCAGTGCTGTCCACAACCAAGCTCGAGAAACCAATGATCCTGACTGTTTAAACATGACTGACTCCAGAGGAAAACGAGGCGCTGCTGCCAGCGCGGTCACGGTTGTGCACCATGCTGAACAAAAGCGGAACAAATACCAACGTGGCGACCGTGGCCAGCATCAAGCCGCCAATCACGGCCCGGCCCAGTGGTGCGTTTTGCTCGCCGCCTTCGCCTAAGCCCAGCGCCATGGGCACCATGCCGATCATCATGGCCAAGGCAGTCATCAAAACAGGTCTAAAGCGCACGAACCCTGCATCCAAGGCGGCTGCGATGGGGTCGCCCAGTTGCTCTAGCCGTTCACGCGCAAAACTGATGACCAACACACTGTTGGCGGTGGCGACACCCATGCACATGATGGCCCCAGTGAGCGCTGGCACAGACAAGCTCGTGCGTGTGGCAAACAACATCCACACAATGCCTGCCAGAGCGGCTGGTAAGGCACTGACAATGACAAAAGGATCGCGCCAAGATTGGAAATTCACCACGATCAGGAAGTAAATCAATACCACCGCGCCCAACAGTCCCCAAAGCAATCCAGAGAAGGCATTCTCCATGGTGCGCACCTGACCCAGCAACACCACTTTGCTGCCCTTTGGCACAGCCCCCTCTGTGGCGGCAATCACGCGCTTGACTTCGCGGGCCACGGTACCCAGGTCGGTATCTTGGGTGGTGGCATTGATTTGCACCAAAGGTTGTATGTCGTACTGACTGACGACCGCATTGCGCGTGGTTCGGTTGATGGTGGCCAAAGCACCGAGCACCGGTTGATTGGCATTTGCACTGTTGCCCACGGGTAGGTTGGACAAGTCGCTCAACGAGTCCATGTTGTATTGCGGTGTTTGCATCACCACACCGTAAGAGATGCCATTGGCAGGGTTGAGCCAAAAAGTGGGGGCGACCTGGCTGCTGCCAGCCAAATTCACCACCATGTTGTTCGTGACATCTCTTGGGGTCACGCCCAGATTTTGGGCCTGAGTGCGGTCGATATTGACTTCAAAAACGGGGCTTTTCGCCGATTGCTGAATGCGAGCATCCGCCAGGCCTGGAATGCGTCGGATCTCTTTCAACAGCACATTGGCGTATTCGAAATTCGCCTGTAGATTGGCGCCGCGAATTTGAATTTCAATTGGCGCTGGTGCCCCAAAGTTCAAAATTTGGCTCACGATGTCTGCAGGAGGGAAAGAAAATACCGTGTCTGGAAAGGCTTCAGGCAAGGTTTTTCGGAGCTCACGCACATAGTCTGCCGTGGGTTGGTGGCCTTTGCGCAAAGCAATTTGTATGTCGCCATCCATGCTACCAATCACACCCGTATTGTTGTAAATCAAATTGATCCAACTCGGTGGCAATCCGATGTTGTCGACCAGTGTTTCTATTTCTTGTTCTGGAATCACTTGGCGTATTGCATCTTCGATTCTGGCAAAGCGCGCAGCTGTTTCCTCCACGCGTGTACCGACCGGCACCCGCGCATGAATCAAAATTTGACCGCCGTCCACATCCGGAAAGAAGTTGGTGCCCAAATAAGGGACCAGTGCGAATGTGGCCAAGACAAAGCCCATAAAGCCCGCCACGATGGGCAAACGGTGTGCCAAAGACAATTGCAGCAAATCTTTGTATCCCGCGCGGAATTTTTCAAAGCCAGCTTCAAAGCTGCGTTGAAAACGCATGATGGGGTTGCGTGTGGGAGGCAAACGGGTGTTATTGCCATGCATATCGGTGTGGGGTGCATGGGGCTTGAGCAAAAACTTGGCCATGGTCGGAACCAAGGTTCTGGACAAAATGAATGAAAAAGTCATGGCCAGCATCACAGACAAGGCCATGGGTACAAACAGGAAGCGCGACACGCCATCCAGAAAAAACATAGGCACGAACACAATACAAATACACAGCAAAGAGACAAAAGCAGGGGCCACGATTTGCTCGGCACCGTCAAGAATGGCAGTCACCACATCTTTGCCTTGCTCAAGATGCCAGTTGATATTTTCAATGGTGACGGTGGCATCATCCACCAAAATGCCAACGGCCAATGCCAAGCCGCCCAAGGTCATGATGTTGAGTGTTTCGCCCAAGGCATAAAGACCGACCAAAGCGCCCATGATCGAGAGTGGGATGGACACGGCAATGATGATGGTCGAGCGCCAACTGCCCAAAAACAAAAAGATCATGACGCTGGTGAGCGCCGCCGCGATCAAGCCTTCCATGGCCACCCCTTGTATGGCGGCACGCACAAACAAGGATTGGTCGTTGATGGGCTTGACCGTCAGCGCTTCTGGCAGGGAGGGCTTGATCGCCTTGAGTTTTTCCAGCACGCCATCGACGATGGCCAATGTGGAGGTAGTGCCGTTCTTCAACACAGACATCAACACCGAGCGGTTGCCGTTGACATGCACGATATTGGTTTGAGGCGCATTGCCATCGTGTACGTTAGCCACATCGCGTATGTAGACCATGGCCCCATTGACATTTTTAATCGGTAAATCACCCAAATCTTTGATGGTGGCGGCTGCGTTGTTCAAGCTGATGGTGTATTCCAAACTGTCAATTTTTTGCGTGCCCACCGGGGTGATGATGTTTTGCGTGGCCAGCGCAGCAGCCACATCTTGGGCGCTTAATCCTCGCGCTTGCAGCTCAGGTAAATTCAAATCGATTTGTACTTGGCGGGACTTGCCGCCGTAGGGAAACGGAATCGCTGCGCCTGGCACCGTGACCAAGGGTGTGCGAACTTGCGTCAAGCCGATGTCGGCCAAGTTTTGTTCCGACAGCCCTTGGCCTGCGAGTGCGAGTTGAAGAATTGGGACAGTAGAGGCGTTGTAGTTGACGATCAGTGGCGGCAATGTACCGGGCGGCATTTGACGGATCAACACCTGAGAAATCGCGGTCACTTGCGCATTGGCAACGGCAATGTTCACCCCTGGGTGAAAAAAGATTTTCACAATGCCCACACCCGCGTAGGAATTGGCTTCGATATGTTCGATGTCGTTGACTGTGGTAGTCAACACGCGTTGGTACAAGGTGCTGATGCGGCCCGCCATTTGATCTGGCGGCAAGCCGGTGTAGGCCCATGCCACAGCGATGACGGGAATACGGATTTCGGGAAAAATATCAGTGGGGGTTTTCAATGCTGCGAGCGGCCCCAATATCAGCAGCAGCAAGGCCATCACCACAAACGTATAAGGGCGCTTGATCGCCAGGCCAACAACATTCAACGCCATCTGTATCTTTCTTCATTGGCAACCGACGGATGAAGCGTCTGGTTTGCGAAAAGGATTCATGACGGCGATTATCAACATTTTTGAAATCTTTGCCGCAATAACTTCAGACTTTTGGTTCGGCGGCCATCAGCCAGTTGTAACTCGCTGTCCAAAAAAAATTCAGACGGTGAGCGCAAAACTTCATACAACGCTTGACATGTCTGACGCGCTCTGTCCCCTGGCCAATGCTTGGGCAGCAAATCCGAAGGCAACAGAGGATCACGCAACAACAGCCTTCTGTAGTCGTGAATCAACAGCAAGCGAAGCAGAAATGCTTTTGCCTTTTGGCCATCGGTATCAAAAAAAGCCGGGTCACGACATTCTTCAAGTAGGGGCCCATAGGTTTTGACAAACCGCTGGTAACTGATGGCGAGTTCATCCAAGCCCCAAGCCTGGGCCACCACTTCATTGTCACGCAGGCGACCTTCTAACGGCAGACCTGTGGCGATCAGCGGCCACATGTGTTTTTCTAAATGGCCCAAGCCCTCGCGATGCAACCATTCAAAGGTCTGATGCAAATCTGCCCCAGGATGGACAAAGCCCAGGTTTTGCCATGTGCCGAAACCTTGCCAGCGCAAAGCTTTTTTGAGCCGCTCTTTGTCTTTGGCTGTGACCTCTGCGGACAGCAACAGCAATCGCCATTGGCCATCCCATGTGGGTGAACGGCTGGCGTAAATGTGTTGTGATGCAGCGGCAATACGGCTGAGCCCACTGGCACTCAGCACATAGTTGGTGCGCCTGCCATATGTTTCGGTTTGCAGCCAGTCATCTTTGACCAAACGAAAAATCGCGGTGCGAATTAAGCGTTCATTGACTTGCAGGGGTGCTAGCAGACGGATGAGGCAACCCAGCCAAACCGAGCCACCTCTGGGGTAAATCGCGTCACCGTACATGGATACGATCAGTGAACCCGCCTGTACGCGTTCGGTTTGGATAAACCGCTGAATACGTTTGTCGGTCTGTGTGGCCATGCTTCAAATGGGTATACGCGAGGTGTGGTTTGAATTCATCATGATACATAAAAATCTATTTTTCATATAATTTTGTATCAGTTAAGATAGGGCATCCTTCTCACAGGTGAATCTATGTACACACAGTCATTCAATGTGCCTGACGGCCATGGTAACCCTGGCCCAGCAGCCGACCTCAAGCCCGTACTCTCCGCGCAGCAGCAGCAGTTGCTGGCGCAAGCGCAAACCCTTTTTGATGCAGTGATTGATGCAGACGGCAAGATAGAAGCCAAAGATTGGATGCCAGAGGCGTACCGCAAAACGCTGGTGCGACAAATCAGCCAACACGCGCACAGTGAAATTGTGGGCATGCTGCCGGAGGGTAACTGGATCAGCCGAGCGCCCAGCCTCAAGCGCAAGGCCATTTTGATTGCCAAAGTGCAAGACGAAGGCGGACACGGTTTGTATTTGTACAGCGCCGCTGAAACCTTGGGCACCAGCCGCGATCAAATGCTGGATGCCCTGCACACAGGCCGCGCCAAATACAGTTCCATCTTCAACTATCCCACCCTCACTTGGGCCGATGTGGGTGTCATTGGGTGGTTGGTGGATGGCGCGGCCATCATGAACCAAATTCCCTTGTGCCGTTGCAGCTACGGACCGTATGCGCGGGCCATGGTGCGTATTTGCAAAGAAGAATCTTTTCATCAGCGCCAAGGGTTTGAATCACTCATGGTCATGATGCAGGGAAATGCCGAGCAGCAAGCCATGGTGCAAGACGCGGTTAACCGTTGGTGGTGGAAATGCCTTGCCATGTTTGGTCCGCCTGATGCAGACAGTACCAACAGCACACAGGGCATGCGTTGGGGCATCAAACGAGTCAGCAACGACGATCTGCGTCAAAAATTTGTGGACGCGACTGTGCCCCAAGCCAAAGTGCTGGGTGTGACCTTGCCCGACCCGGATTTGAAATGGAACGAAGCGCGGGGTCATTACGACTACGGTGCAATCGATTGGTATGAGTTTTGGGCCACCGTGAATGGCAATGGTCCATGCAACAAAGAGCGGCTTGCCACACGCGTCAAAGCGCACAACGATGGGCAATGGGTTCGCGATGCCGCCATGGCTTACGCCCGCAAGCAGCAACAACGCTTGGCGCAACCCAAGGAGGCCGCATGAGCCAACCAGCCCCTCCCAACGAATGGCCTTTGTGGGAGGTGTTTGTGCGCAGCAAGCAAGGCATTGAGCACAAACACTGCGGCAGTTTGCATGCGGCAGATGCGCAACAGGCTTTGCGCATGGCGCGAGATGTCTACACGCGCAGGCAAGAAGGGGTCAGCATCTGGGTCATACCCTCGGCAGCCATCACCGCCAGCGACCCGGCTGACAAAGACAGCTTGTTCGATCCTGCCAAAGACAAGGTCTACCGACACCCGACCTTTTTTGTGATTCCAGATGAAGTGGGGCACATGTGAGTACGCTGGCCGATTACGCTTTGCATTTGGCTGACAACGCATTGATTCTGGGACAACGCAATGCTGAGTGGTGCGGCCATGGTCCGGTACTGGAAGAAGACTTGGCGTTGGCCAACCATTCCTTAGATTTGATCGGTCAAGCACGTTTGCTGTACCAGTGGGTGGCGCAACTGCGCGGCGATGGCAGTACCGAGGACACCTTGGCTTATTTCCGCGACCCGCAGGCGTTTCTCAACTTCACGCTGCTGGAGTTGCCACACTGCACGGCGTTGGCACCATCGGCCCGCGCAGAGCGCGATTACGCAGTCACCATCGTGCGCAATTTTTTCTTCAGCAGTTATATGTTGTTGGTGTGGGGTGTGCTGCAAAGCCATGCGCAACCCCAGTTGTCTGCGATTGCCGCCAAGTCCATCAAAGAAGTGCGTTACCACTGTCAACATGCTGCCGATTGGTTGATACGTTTTGGCGATGGCACCGCTGAGTCGCATGACAGAGCGCAAGCTGCAGTGGATTTTTTAATGCCGTATACGCAAGAGTTTTGGAGCGAATGGCCTGCTGCCAAAGAGGTGTTGCCTGACACCGCGCATTTAAAAAATCAGTGGTTTGACATGGTGATCGATGTGATTAAGGAAGCAGGCTTGCAACTGCCCGAAGCCTCGGGCTATGTCACGCAAGGTGTCTTGGGTATACATACGGAGCACATGTCGTATTTGTTGGCCGAAATGCAAAGTTTGGCCAGGCAACACCCCGGTGCGCAATGGTGACAGACCAAACGATCAGCACACCGCTACCTACGGGGCCCATTGCATTGCCAACGGGCGATTCCGACGAAGCGGCCCTATGGCAATGGTTGGAATCGGTGTGCGATCCGGAAATACCTGTGTTGTCATTGCGTGAACTCGGTGTGCTTCGGGCCGTGACATCGACAAGCACAGGCTGGCAGTTGTGGATCACGCCCACTTACAACGGCTGCCCAGCCCTGTCGCAAATGAAGGCCGATCTGTTGAGCGCTATGCAAAGCGCTGGAAAACCCGCCGAGGTGATCACTTCTCTTGCACCGGCTTGGTCCAGCGACTGGATCACCGATGAAGCCAAAGAAAAGCTTCGCACCTACGGCATCGCTCCGCCGCATGCAAGCGCACAGTCCAACGGTATCAGCCTTGTTCGGCTGGCAGGCAAGATGCAGCGAGCCCAGGTGCCTTGTCCACAGTGCGGCAGTTCAGACACCACCGAGACTTCGCAGTTTGGTTCAACTGCGTGCAAAGCCATGTACAAATGCTTGGCTTGTGCTGAACCGTTCGATTACTTCAAACCGTATTGATGCTGATGAGCCAGTCGCAAGGTCGAACATTCCATGAACTTTGCATCACAAAGGTAAAGCCTGAAGCAGCGGGCTCATTGGCCGTGACTTTTGCCATTCCCTATGAATTGCATGCACTGTTTGCATTTCAACCAGGTCAATTTTTGACCTTGAAAGCCGACATAAACGGCCAAGAAATTCGCCGCAGTTATTCCATTTGCAGCAGCGCTAAACGGTATACCGATTCGCATGAAATAGACATCGGTATTCGTGCATTGCCAGGGGGGTTGTTTTCGCCGTGGGCCGTCAGCCATCTCAAGCCGGGTGACCGACTGTCTGTGATGCCGCCCGACGGAAGGTTTGTGTCTCAAAACCTGCAAGCCATTCACCGTGTGGGTTTCGCTGCGGGCTCTGGCATCACCCCAGTGCTCTCCATCATGGCCAGCTCCTTAGAGCAACAAGCGGATGCCCAATTCACGTTGGTTTACGGCAACCGCAACATGGCTTCGGTCATGTTCAACGAAGCATTGCAAGATTTGAAAGACCGTTTTACCCAGCGGGTCACGCTCATGCATGTGCTGTCACGGCAAGCGCAAGAGGTCGAATTGCTACAAGGACGGCTTGATCAAGCCAAGGTGAGTCAGTTGCTTCAATCGGTGCTGTCGCCGCAGACATTTGATGAAGTGTTTGTGTGTGGACCTGCGGACATGATCGACAGCACGACGAACGCTTTGCTGTTGTCCGGCGTGCCACCAGAGCGCATTCACAGCGAACGATTTTTAGCACCTGATCAGCCTGTCAGAGTTCCGGTTGCCGATCCAGAGGCCTGCTTGGATGGCGACGAAGCCTCTGTGGCATTGACGCTGGTATTGGATGGTAAACAACATGCACTGCGCATGTCGCCCGCGCAAAAAATCTTGGATGTGGGATTGGCAGCAGGCTTGGATCTGCCTTATTCATGCCGTGGAGGGGTGTGTTGCACCTGCCGCGCCAAAGTGATGCAGGGCAGTGTGGCCATGGAGAAAAATTTCACCCTCGAGGCATGGGAAACCAAACAAGGGTTTGTCCTAGCCTGTCAGTCGAAACCCACCAGCCACAGCGTGACACTGAGTTTCGATGAGCGATAACAGCATGCTTTGAGGCTGATTTAACCCCTTGCCTGCTGGGTGGATAGGTTGCCATGTCCTGCGGCAAACGAGTCTGCATTAATATGCATTCACCATGTATTCACAACTTCCATGTTGAGTTGGCGCCGCTTTATTGTTTCCCTTGCATGGGGTGTGAGTGCTTTGGCGATTGCCCAAGAGCCGGTTGGTTTGCTGGCATGGACAAAGACCCATCCTGATTGGAAGTCGGACAAAAAAGAATTGGCGCATGTCGCCAGCCAATGCGCCACCATGTACGACTTACTTGGCAATTTTTTCGCGGCCAATCCTATCCATGAAGAGCAACGCCGAAGCGCCAATATTTTTTTATCGAACAGCGATATTTACGC
>SXWY01000077.1 GCA_005789825.1 Burkholderiales bacterium
ATGCCCAACTGGACCGCCTGGCAGGCCGGTACCGTGACCGGCATTCTGCTGGCCAGCCAGATCCCGGCCACTTGGGGCATTGGTTTTGCAGGCACGCTGGCATTGCTGGCGATTACCGTGCCCCTGGTTGCCAACCGCCCCACGTTGATAGGCGTGGTGGTGGCCAGCATGGTGTCGATCATGCGACCGTACAACTGCCGCACCACCAAGCGTTCGACCAGCAAGCCCAAAATACCCACCACCAAAGGCGAAACCACGAGCATGGCGACGTAGATATTGATACCAGCCTTGGCGCAGGCAATGGTGGTGTAGCCGCCGATCATGACGAATTCACCGTGCGCCAGGTTGATCACCCGCATCATGCCGAAAACGACCGCGAGTCCGGCGCTGGTCAGCGCCAAAAATGCAATCATGTAAATGATTTCTAAAAATACAACCGCGGCGTAATCCATCTCAACTCTCTGAAACTTGCGCGTCCCGACCCACAGGGGCCGAGACGCAATCCGACATTAAATTTTGACTTCGTACTGTTTGTTGTCTTTCGGATTTTTTTGCAAGTCACAGAATTGCAGCGTGTCTGAAGGTGGACGCGCTTTGAACTGTTGCTTGATGGTGAGTTTTTGGTTTTTCACTTCCATCACATTGATGTCCAAAATCGCGTGGTGGGTCTTGGGATCCAGCGTGACCGTGCCGCCTGGGCCTTGGATGCTGATGCCTGATTCGATGGCAGCGAGCATTTTTTCGCGGTCCAATGAGCCTGCCTTTTTGACACAAGCCGCCCACAACATGATGCCCTGGTATTGCGACACTGCGATTTCGTGAACCAATTTGGTGTCGCCAAAACGCTTGCCCCATTTGGCCAAGAAGTCCTTGTTCGCAGGGTTGTTGTTTTCCTGGCTGTAGTTACCCGCGATCAAAATGCCGTCGCCTTCAGCCGCAGACAACGCCAAATGCTCGTTGCCGACCCCAAATGTGGTGGAGCACAACGGAATCTTTTTGTTCATGCCTGAAGCCGCCCATTGACGGAAGAAAGACATGTGTGCGCCACCGACCAGCGCGGCCACCACAAACTTGGGCTTTTCTTGCTGGATCTTGGCGATGGTCGAACCGAAGTCAGACACATCCAAGGGGAAGAAACTGCTTTGCAGAACCTTGCCGCCACCTTTGGTGATGTAGTGGGTCAACCACTTGGAAGTGATTTGGCCGTAGTTGTAATCAGCGGCCAGCACATAAGCCGTTTTGCCCCACTGCTTGAGCGCGACTTCCACAATCGGTTCCACCGCTTGTGCTGGGGTCGTGCCTGTGCACACAACATTGCGGTCACACACACCGCCTTCGTACAGCACGTTATAGAAGTACAAAGAATTGGCACGGTGAAAAGTCTGGCGAATCGCTTCGCGTGACGCAGAGGTGATGCCACCATGTGTGACATCCACTTTGTCATCGCGGGTCAACTGCTGAGCGTATTTGGTGTAGAGGGCTATGTCGGATTGAGAATCGTATTGCACCACTTGTATTTTGCGGCCGAGCAAACCGCCCGCTGCATTGATTTCTTCCGCAGCCAGCGTGGTGGCCATCACCATGGGTTTGCCATAGGCATCCAAGTTGCCAGAGTTGTCAAGAATAGAACCGAGTTTGATCGGCGCACCTTGCGCCAACACCATTTCGAATGGAATGGTTGCACCCAGCGCTGTCAGGCCGGCAGTACCCGTGCCAGCCAAAAATTTGCGACGTGAAAAGCTCATGCTGTTACTCCTGAAAAATGAGCGGATTGCTCGTGGTTAGGGAAAAGAAAACGGGCAGTCAGAGAAAGTGTCAGGTCTTGTCACCGCCGGAAGATGACTTGCCCGATGCGGCATCGATAGAGCCGGATAAATCGACACCAATTTGGTCACCAATGCTTTTCAAAGCCGGCAACTGCAAGGCCATGCCTAGGATGCTGTCCATGACCTGGGTCACCGGCGGCTTGCCAGCACCGCCATCGCCAGATGCAGCACCCCCGAGGGAACCACCGGCACCGTTGGTGGCGCCAAAACCGCTGACATGGTTGATGCGAATACTGTCGATTTTTTCAATCGGACGCATCATGTGCGACATGATTTCAGGCAATCGGTCAAGACGGTATTGCTCTAACTTCATGTGCAGCACAGGCGTGCTGAGTGCGTTTTCTGCATCGATCAATGCTCGTGAGCCTTCAGACTCAGCCAGCATGCGTGCTTTTTCAGCAGCGGCGCGGGTGTGTGTGGCCTCGGCTTCTGCTTTGGCTCTTTTCAGAAGCACCGCAACTTCGGTAGCCGCATTGGCTTCGGCGACTTCACCCGCCTCTTTCACGCGCTTGACAGCCATTTCAAGCGAACGGTCTGCCACCGCACGCTCGCGATCGGTCTGAACTTTTTCTTGCGCCAAGATCACCTCGGTGCGAGCGAGTTCGGCCGCCGCTTGGGCATGGGCTTCTTCGGCTTGCTTAACCGACAAGGTGATGGAACTTTCCAGTTTTCTCACCTCTGAATTGAGCTGGGCTTCTATCTCAGATTTGCGCAGTTCCCGTTGCTTTTCGATTTCACGCATACGGGTTTCTTGCTCGCGCGAAATGCGCGCAGCTTCAGTGGCGGCTTGCGACTCTTCGCGAGAGAGAGCGGTCGCCGCATCGCTTTGCGCTTTGACTTTTTCAAGCTCCAAGCGCTGGTTGATTTGCGCCTCTTCTTCTTGTTGGTTCAACAACAAGCGCTGCTTGGTGGCATCAAGTTGGGTTTGGCGAACAGAGATGTCTGCTTCGGATTCGATTTGCACACGCTTTTTGCGGTTGACTGCGATGATTTCTGCCAAACGACGCATACCCACCGAATTGAAAGCGTTGTTTTCATCCAGTGCAGAAAAGGAAGTTTGGTCTAGGCGAGTCAAAGACACAGAGTCCAAGACCACGCCGTTTTCAGCCAAATTGCCTTTGAGCAAGGCCGAAATATCGGACACGAACTGTGAGCGCTTTTCATGGATCTGGTCCATGGTGCGACTGGCCGCGACGGCTTGCACGGCATCGATGAAACGACCCTCCAGCAAATTTCGCATGCCCTCCGGATTGAACGACTTTGACCCAAGTGACTGAGCCGCAGTGGCGACACCGTCGGTGGTGGGCTGTACCCGCACATAAAACTCTAGCTCTGCATCGACCCGCATGCGGTCTTCGGTGATCAGCGATTTTTCAGCCACACGGCGCACCTCGACACGGATAGTGCGCAAATTGATTTCATCGATCTTGTGCAGGAATGGGAGGGATATGCAACCGCCCGAGATGAGTGTTTTTTGACCGCCAAAACCGGTTCGGATGATGGCGACATCTCGGCTGGATTTTCGGTAAAAGTGGTTAAGAAACGTAACAAGTGCCGCGATGGCAACAATCAGAACAACGATGCCAAACAGCCAAGCAAGAACTATCATGCGACTTCCTCATGGGTGACAACAACCAACAACTCGAACCATTCTAGGAACAAGTTTGTAGCGCGGTCTAAGTAATTCCCCTAGACGAATTGAATTTTTTTATAACCCCGATTGACAGCAAGGTTAAGAACGCTGCGGTGTTGAGTTAGGTGACCTCACAGCCCCAACAACCTGACCGCATTGGCTTTCAAAATACCAGGCATTACTTCAGGCTTGAAACCTGCCACTTCAAAATCTTTCATCCAACGCTCAGGGGTGATCAACGGGTAATCGCTGCCAAACAATACCCGGTCTTTGAGCAAGGTATTGGCATATTGCACCAAATTTTTCGGAAAGTATTTGGGGCTCCAACCCGAGAGATCCATCCACACATTGGGTTTGTGCATCGCCACACTCAATGCTTCGTCTTGCCAAGGAAAACTCGGATGCGCCATGACGATTTGCATGTCTGGCCAATCCATCGCCACATCGTCTAACAGCATGGGGTTGCTGTACGCCAATCGCAATCCACCGCCGCAACGCATGCCACTGCCTATACCGCTGTGGCCTGTGTGAAAGATGGCAGGCAGTTTGTGTGCGTTGATAACCTCGTAAATAGGCCAAGCCATCTTGTCATAGGGATGAAAACCTTGGGCGGTGGGATGGAATTTGAAGCCTCGCACGCCCTCCTCTTTGATCAACCGTTCGGCTTCGCGTGCGCCGAATTTGCCTTTGTGCGGATCGATGCTGCCAAAAGCAATCATCATGTCGCTGTTATCCCGTGCGGCCTTGGCGATTTCTTCGTTGGGTATGCGTCTGCGCCCCATGTGCGATTCGGCGTCAACCGTGAACATGACCAAGCCCAGTTTGCGCTCGCGGTAATAAGCCACGGTTTCGTCGATGGTGGGACGGCGGTTGGAACCAAAGTACTTGTCAGCGGCGCGGTCGTATTCTTCGCCATAGTTGTCAAAAGGGTTCCAACAACTGACTTCGGCATGGGTATGGATGTCGATGGCAATCAGGTCTTGGTGTTTCATGGTCGTTTAAGATGGTTTGATCAACTATAACGACACCCATGAACCCCGATCTTCACTTTGAAATGCAAGACCATATCGCCGTGGTTCGCTTGAATCGCCCCAGCAAGCGCAATGCCTTGAACGATGGTTTGATCGCGGCTTTGTGCGAAGTTTTTTCGCAATTTCCAGAGCATGCGCGTGCCGCTGTTTTGCATGGCAGCGGCGAGCATTTTTGTGCGGGCCTAGACCTGAGTGAATTGCAAACGCGTGACGCAGGACAAGGCATGCACCATTCGCGCATGTGGCACCACGCATTTGCACACATTCAATTCGGCAAAGTACCTGTGGTCGCCGCCTTACAAGGCGCGGTGGTGGGTGGCGGCTTGGAGCTTGCGGCAAGCTGCCATATCCGCGTGGCCGATGACACCACTTTTTATGCATGGCCCGAAGGCTCGCGCGGCATATTTGTCGGCGGTGGCGGCGCAGTACGCATTCCCAAATTGATTGGTGTGGCGCGCATGACCGACATGATGATGACCGGTCGTGTCTACAACGCGAGCGATGGTGAGCGAGCAGGGTTTGCACAATACCTGGTGCCTGCCGGACAAGCCTTTGACAAAGCCATGCAGCTCGCTGCACAAATCGCTGGCAATGCACCCTTGACCAATTACGCTTTGATGCATGCCCTGCCACGCATAGCCGAGCAACCTGCAGACCACGGCTTTGTCACCGAGTCACTGATGTCTTCCATCACGCAAGCCGCGCCTGAAGCCAAGGCGCGGGTGGATGCATTTCTGCAAGGCCGCGCTGCCAAAGTCACACCCAAGCCATGAACCCATCCACTCGCTACCGTGACATGCGTTATGGGATCACCCGGGTCAAAGTAGACACACGCGACAACGGTGTGCAGTATGTGCAAGCAGAAGTTCCGCTTGACACTTACCCGCAGCGCATGACTGACAAATTGCTGCACTGGTCGCGTGTGGCACCAGAGCGCACCTTCTTGGCCCGGCGCAAGCGTTTGTCTGATGGCACCAGCGGTGACTGGGAGCATTTGACCTATGCACAAGCCGTGACTGCCGCACGGCGCATCGGTCAGGCCTTGCTACAAATGAATCTGAGTGCGGACCGCCCTGTCGTCATCCTGAGCGAAAACAGCTTGGAGCACGGCATGATGGCCTTGGCCTGCATGATGGTGGGCATTGCCTACTGCCCGGTGTCTCCCGCTTACGCCACGCTCAGCAAAGACTTCGACAAGCTCAAGCACATACTGCGAACACTCACCCCAGGACTGGTGATGGCAGCCGATGCGCAACGCTATGGCGCAGCTATTCAAGCTTGCGTTGCACAAGATGTCGATATGGTGCTGGTCAACGGTGACATCGCTCGCCCACACAAGCGTTTTTCTGAACTGCTCCAAACCGATGACACGCCTGCGGTGGATGAAGCCATGCATACCACCCATGCAGACACCGTGGTGAAATTTTTATTCACGTCGGGCTCCACCCATTTACCCAAAGGCGTGATCAACACGCACCGCATGTGGTGCGCCAACCAGCAACAAATGTGGCAGTCCATGCCCGTGTTGGGTGAAGCCGCGCCGGTGCTGGTGGATTGGCTGCCATGGAACCACACTTTTGGCGGTAACCACAATGTGGGATTGGTGATGTTTCATGGTGGATCGCTTTATATCGACGACGGCAAGCCGGTACCTGCACTGATGCAAGAAACCTTGCGCAACTTGCGCGAGATCGCGCCCACGGTGTACTTCAACGTACCTACCGGTCTGGAGGCGATTGCGAACGCCATGCACACCGACGATGTGCTTAGAAAAAATTTGCTCAGCAAAGTGCGCATGTTTTTTTATTCGGGCGCTGCACTGGCGCAACCGATTTGGGACAGTTTGCATGCTGCCCAAGAACGTGAGTTGGGACAACGCATCGTCATGGGCACGGGCCTGGGCATGACCGAGACCGGACCGTTTGGCATATTCGTGCCGCGCCCCGAGGTGGAATCCGGCGACTTGGGTTTGCCAGGCGCCGGGTTGCAGCTCAAATTGGTTCCGGTCGGTGACAAAGTGGAGGTGCGTTACCAAGGACCGAATGTCACGCCCGGCTATTGGCGTGCGCCCGAGGCCACCGCTCAAGCATTCGATGAAGAAGGGTTTTTGAAAAGCGGCGACGCGGTGGTGTGGCGCGATGCGACCCACCCCAATGACGGACTGCGTTTTGATGGCCGCATCGCTGAAGACTTCAAACTCGCCACAGGCACATTTGTGAGTGTCGGACCATTGCGTGCGCGCATCATCGCTGCGGGTGCGCCTTATGTGCAAGACGCGGTGATCACAGGTTTGAACATGAACGAGGTCGGCGCTCTGTTGTTCACCACACCGAGGGTGCGTGCTTTGTGCCCATTGCCCGATAGCGCACCGTTGAGCGAGGTTTTGCAGCACCCGAGCACCGTGGCATTTTTTCAAGACTTGCTCAACACGCTGGCCCATCAAGCCACTGGCAGCGCCAACCGCGTGACGCGTCTGCTGGTGATGAGTGAACCGCCTTCGATCGATTCCGGCGAAGTCACCGACAAAGGGTCTATCAACCAACGCGCTGTGTTGAAACAGCGTCACGCGTGGGTGCAAGCCATGTATGCCGGTACGGCCAACGGTCTGCTAACCCCAGCAACCCTGTGATGTGATATTTTGGAATAAACCGCACCCGTGCACTCGCCAGTCGGAGTGCCTTCAACCTTGACGGAGAACCGATATGCCTCAACCACCTGTTCGCACTGTCCCCCATGGCAACCGCCGTCTTGCGCTGCAAACCCTGGGCTTGGCTGCCGCGTCCTTGTCACCCTGGTCTGCGTTGGCACAAAACAGCCTCTTACCTGTTGAACAGGTCAAGATCTTGTGCGGTTTTCCAGCAGGCGGCACGGCCGACACCACCAGTCGGCGGGTCGGCGATAAATTGGCCGGCAGTACCTACACCCGAAACCCTGCCGTGGTGGAAAACAAAACCGGTGCAGGTGGACGCATTGCGATTGAAGCCGTGAAAAACGCCACGCCCGATGGCAGCACGTTGCTGTTGAGCGCCTATTCCATGCTGCTGATTTATCCGCATATCTACCGCAGATTGCCTTACGACCCGTTCAAAGACTTTGCTCCCGTGGCGATGGCTTCGGTGTTGTCCCACGGATTGGCCGTCGGCCCGATGGTGCCAGCTTCCGTGAAAACCGTGAAAGATTTTGTGGCTTGGTGCAAAGCCCACCCAGACCGTGCCAGTTATGCCTCACCGGCAGCAGGTTCGACACCGCATTTTTTAGGCGCACTGCTCAGTTTGAACACAGGTGTGGCCATGACGCATGTGGCCTACCGAGGGTCGGTGCCCGGCGTGAGCGATCTGATCGGCGGACAAATCGCTGCCATGTTCACGCCCCATGGTGACTTTTTGGCCAACCACCGAGCTGGCAAATTGCGCCTGTTGGCCACGTCAGGCAAGTCGCGCTCGCCATTCGTGCCAGAAGTCGCCACATTTGCGGAACAAGGTTTTCCTGAGCTGACCGTCGAAGAATGGTTTGGGTTTTTCGCGCCCGCCAAAACGCCCGCGTCTGTGGTGGCGGCAGCCAACAGCGCCATCAACCAGTCACTCAAAGACAAAGGCTTGTTAGACAGTTTGGCGCTGCAAGGTTTGTTGCCGCTGGGCGGCAGCAGCGACGACATGGCCAAAGACATGCGACGCCAGTTTGACTATTGGGGCCCGGTGGTCAAACGCATTGGCTTCACTGCTGATTCATGACAGGCACAAACATACTCACCTACACTCCAGCGTTTTGTTCAATTTCAAGGATTTACACATGATTACCACCGACAGTGGCTTGCAATACGACGACACCCACACCGGCGACGGCGACATGGCGGCTGCCGGTCAGTACGTGTCGGTGCATTACACCGGTTGGCTTTGGGAGAACGGTGAAAAAGGCGAAAAATTCGACTCCAGCTTGGACCGAAATGACCCGTTCGAATTTGGTTTGGGCCAAGGCATGGTCATCAAGGGCTGGGACGAAGGCGTGCAAGGCATGAAAGTTGGCGGTAAACGCACGCTGCTGATCCCCCCCGACTTGGGTTACGGCGCCTACGGCGCTGGTGGCGTGATTCCACCCAACGCCACATTGGTTTTTGAGGTTGAACTGCTGGAAGTCAACAGTTAAACAACCTCACTGCCCTGCACATATCAACGCAATTGGCTTTGGATGAAACTGGGCAACCAAGAACGTGCCGCAATGATCAAGGACACCATTTGTTTGTCGCCTGCGGGAATGTTGGCCTCTGCCACCATGTGCTTTTTGTATTCGTGGGCGACGGCGTTGAGTTGTTGACGCAACTTTTGGTGGGTTTCGGGTGTGATGAACACATTCATGGCATGTAAAACGTCGCCTTCTTCGTCAAAATTGTTCGACAAAAATTCCAGCGACTCACGGCGGACCATGCGCAAGATGGGGCCGTCTGGAATCCAAGCAAATTTGGGTGAAAGCATGGGCTTGAAATCGTTGGCCGACACCATTTTGACAAAGCCCATTTGCTCCAACCTGTGCAGCAGTTGGATCAATTCGGCTTTGTTCACTTTGATGCGGGCCAACAAGTCTTTGAAGGTCCAAAAATACATCACACCGATGGCCACAGCAAACAGTTTTTTGTTGCTGAGAAGTTCGATTTCGTATTGCTGCGTGAGATTTTCAAGCAGCAGGGCGGGTTTAGGGGTGTAGTTCAGCAAATCCTCCAACTTCAAACCCACCAGGCCGCAAATTTTTTCCATGCAACTGAGTGTGCAATCGCGTGTTTCAAAAATTTGCTTGGTGGCCGCGACAGTCATTTCTAGGTGCTCTGCCAACTTCGTCTGTGTGATCTCCTGCGCCTGCAGTTGCTTGCTCAATGTGTCGAAAATGAACTCTCTGGACATGGTGATAACCCAAGCTGCGATTCCCTGATATTAGTTTTATTTGCTTAAAAATATTCAATAAATCAATTAAATACCGCTATTTTTTCAATCCTTGCCCAAGGTTATGTTGGGTGGGATGAAATTTCTGCCCTCTGCGCACCTGGGCTCTTGAATTCGCGCAAAACCCTCCCACATGAATGGCTGTTTTAAATGTTTCATCCCGCACCGCATGTCTGAACCCCAACCACCGCAACCGCCTGAAACCCCGGGCCAAACCGAGCCCGTCATGGACGCCTCCTCCTCTCCCTTACCCGATACACCGTCGCACAACCCAGAGCCCTTGGCCGACGCGCAGGCGGAATTGGCCAACCTCAAAGCCGCCAATGCCGACCTGGCAGATCAGTTCTTACGTGCCAAGGCCGAAGTGGAAAACGCCCGACGCCGCGCTGATGAGGAAGTCTCCAAAGCCCGTAAGTTTGCGGTTGAAGCGTTTGCTGAAAGCCTGTTGCCAGTGGCCGACAGTTTGTCTGCGGGCCTGGCCATTGCGGACGCCACGGCCGAGCAATTGCGGGAAGGCTCAGAGGCCACTTTGCGGCAGCTCAAATCTGCCCTCGAACGCCACAAAGTGATTGAAATCCATCCCGAAGCTGGCACCAAATTTGACCCGCACCACCACCAAGCCATTTCGGTGGTCGAGGCAGAACAAGAAGCCAACACCGTGGTCACCGTGCTGCAAAAAGGCTACTTGATCGCAGACCGCGTGCTGCGACCTGCACTGGTCACAGTCACTGCCCCCAAATAAGCCGCTTAGGCACAGATGACGCACTTGAAATCCACCGACTTATCCACAACTGTTCAACATCGCTTTTAGGAAATGAATCGGTCGCCTGCGGGGACTGAATCGCACAGGAGAAAAAAATGGGAAGAATCATTGGCATTGACCTCGGCACCACCAATTCATGCGTGGCCATCATGGAAGGCAACACCACCAAGGTGATTGAAAACGCCGAAGGGGCACGCACCACCCCGTCCATCATTGCTTACCAAGAAGACGGCGAAATTTTGGTGGGTGCTTCTGCCAAGCGCCAAGCGGTGACCAACCCACGCAACACGCTTTACGCGGTCAAGCGTTTGATCGGTCGCAAGTTTGACGAAAAAGAAGTTCAAAAAGACATCGACCTGATGCCCTACACCATTGCCAAAGCCGACAACGGCGATGCTTGGGTGGAAGTGCGTGGTCAAAAAATGGCACCGCCGCAAATCAGCGCAGAAGTCTTGCGCAAGATGAAGAAAACCGCCGAAGATTATTTGGGCGAAGAAGTGACAGAAGCGGTTATCACCGTTCCCGCATATTTCAACGACAGCCAAAGACAGGCCACCAAAGACGCTGGTCGCATCGCGGGTTTGGATGTCAAGCGCATCATCAACGAGCCAACCGCTGCTGCACTGGCCTTTGGTTTGGACAAAACCGAAAAAGGCGACCGCAAAATCGCAGTGTATGACTTGGGTGGCGGCACATTTGACGTGTCCATCATCGAAATCGCTGACGTCGACGGTGAAAAACAATTCGAAGTGCTGTCTACCAACGGCGATACGTTCCTGGGTGGTGAAGACTTTGACCAACGCATCATCGATTTCATCATTGCGGAATTCAAAAAGGATTCCGGTGTCGATCTGTCCAAAGATGTGCTGGCATTACAACGCTTGAAAGAAGCCGCCGAAAAAGCCAAGATCGAATTGTCGTCATCCACCGGTACCGACATCAACTTGCCCTATGTCACCGCAGACGCCTCTGGCCCAAAACATTTGAACATCAAACTCAACCGCGCCAAATTAGAGAGTCTGGTGGATGAGTTGATCGAACGCACCATTGCGCCTTGCCGCACTGCCATCAAGGACGCAGGCGTGTCTGTGGGCGACATCGACGACGTGATTTTGGTCGGCGGCATGACCCGCATGCCTAAAGTTCAAGAAAAGGTCAAAGAATTTTTTGGCAAAGATCCGCGTCGCGATGTCAACCCAGATGAAGCTGTCGCCGTGGGCGCGGCCATTCAAGGGCAAGTGCTGTCTGGCGACCGCAAAGACGTGTTGTTGCTTGATGTCACGCCCCTGTCTTTGGGCATCGAAACATTGGGTGGTGTGATGACCAAAATGATCACCAAAAACACCACCATCCCGACCAAGTTTGCACAAACCTTCTCCACTGCAGACGACAACCAGCCAGCGGTGACCATCAAAGTGATCCAAGGTGAGCGCGAAATGGCCAGCGGAAACAAATCATTGGGTGAATTCAACCTGGAAGGCATTCCTCCTGCAGCCCGTGGCACGCCGCAAATTGAAGTCACTTTCGACATTGACGCCAACGGCATTTTGCATGTGGGCGCCAAAGACAAGGCCACCGGCAAAGAAAATAAAATCACCATCAAAGCCAATTCAGGTTTGAGCGAGGCCGAGATCCAGCAAATGGTGAAGGACGCTGAACTCAATGCGGCCGAAGACAAGAAGAAATTGGAAATTGTGCAGTCGCGTAACCAAGCCGAAGCCTCTGTGCACAGCGTGAAAAAATCGTTGACGGAACACGGCGACAAACTGGATGCCGCAGAGAAAGAAAAAATAGAAGCTGCCGTCAAAGAAGTGGAAGAAGCCCTCAAGGGAGAGGACAAAGCCCAGATCGATGCCAAAACCGAAAGCCTGATGACGGCAGCGCAAAAACTGGGTGAGATGGTTTACGCCAACATGCAGGCCCAGCAAGCGGCGGGCGCGGCACCTTCCGCCGACGCAGGTGCAGACAAACCGCACGACGACAATGTGGTCGATGCCGAGGTCAAGGAAGTCAAAAAGCCCTGACCGTTCAACCCCTGCCCCGCCGCGTCTTGGTCTGATGAGACCGACGCGGCGTTGGCACTTTTTTATGCAGCACAGACATGGCCACTAAACGCGACTTTTACGAAATTTTGGGTGTTCCCAAAAACGCCAGCGATGAAGAGATCAAGAAGTCGTACCGCAAGCTGGCAATGAAATACCACCCTGACCGCAACCAGGGTGACGCCTCTGCCGAGGTCAAATTCAAAGAAGCCAAAGAAGCCTACGAAATGCTTTCAGACGCTGAAAAGCGTGCAGCCTATGACCAATTCGGCCATGCAGGTGTAGACCCCAATATGCGAGGCCCAGGGGCTGGCGCAGCTGGCTTTGGCGGGTTCGGTGAAACCTTTGGCGACATTTTTGGTGACATCTTTGGACAAGCCCGCCGACAACAAGGGGGGGGCCGCCAAGTATTCCGTGGCAACGACCTCAGCTACGCCATGGAAGTCACGCTTGAAGAAGCTGCTGCTGGTAAAGAAAGCGAAATCCGCATCCCCAGTTACGACGAGTGCGACACCTGCCACGGCACAGGCGCCAAAGCCGGCACTTCACCCAAAACCTGTGGCACTTGCCAAGGACAAGGCGTGGTGCAAATGCGCCAAGGTTTTTTCAGCGTGCAACAAACCTGTCCGCACTGTCGCGGCAGCGGAAAAATCATCTCCGACCCGTGTTCACCCTGCCACGGCCAAGGCAAGATCAAGCGACAAAAAACCCTTGAAATCAAAATTCCTGCGGGTATTGACGACGGCATGCGAATCCGCAGCACCGGCAACGGCGAACCGGGAACCAACGGCGGCCCACCGGGCGATTTGTACATTGAGATTCGGATCAAAAAACACGAGGTGTTCCAACGCGATGGAGACGATTTGCATTGCGCGGTACCCATCAGTTTCACCACCGCTGCGCTGGGCGGCGAAATCTCTGTCCCCACGCTCAGCGGTGAAGCCGCTATCGATTTGCCCGAAGGCACACAAACGGGCAAGCAATTCAGATTGCGCGGCAAAGGCATCAAAGGGGTTCGCTCCAGTTTTCCTGGCGACCTGTACTGCCACATCACGGTTGAGACACCTGTAAAACTGACAGAACACCAACGCAAATTGCTCAAAGAGCTGGACGATTCGCTGAAAAAAGGGGGCGACAAGCACTCGCCTTCTGAAGCGGGTTGGGCTGACAAGCTGAAAAACCTGTTCAGCTGATTACCGGCTCACACCTCGATGGCGATGCAAAGCTTCCTGTCACGGCTTGCCAGTCATGGGATTCGTTGTGCATTCGTCGGTGGATGCATGGCGTTGTCCACGGCACAAGCCACCCCTTTTTTGCACTGCGAAGTAACCTATGCGGGCGCCACGCAAGTGGTGCATGCCGTCCCTGTGGCTGATCCTTATGAGGTAGCACCTGTTGACATAGCCGAGCGTTTTTTGTTCAAAGTGGTGATGACTGCCACACGCGGCAGGTTGGACCATGTGTTGATATATACCTACTTGCAACAAGAGCCGCGCCCTGTTCTGCTGCAACAAGCCAAATATTTTGCGCCCTTCAAACCCCGCCGCCAACCGGTGCTGCTCACCGGTGAACAACACATTTATGGCGGGCCGATTGAGCGAGAACTGATTTACCGTTGCTGGTTGGGCGGCATACAACCATGATGAGCCGTAGCGCATGTTCTTGGATAGCGGGTCTGATGGTGTTCATGGGTTTGGCACTCAACACACATGCTTCACCAACCGTGAGTCTGGTGTTTGCCGGCGACA
Organism: Burkholderiales bacterium; assembly: GCA_005789825.1. Lineage (GTDB taxonomy): Bacteria > Pseudomonadota > Gammaproteobacteria > Burkholderiales > Burkholderiaceae_C > Limnohabitans. The sequence goes on from SXWY01000077.1 coordinate 13,975, forward strand.
CCGTACTGGACGACAAGGCGGGCGAGTTGATCGCACAAGGCGGTGATCCGTTTGCTCCGTTGGCAACTTATTTGAAAAACGCTGACATCCGAATCGCCAACCTTGAGTGTGTGGTGTCTACCCTCGGGCAAGCCGGAGACAAGGTCTACACCTTCAAAGCGCATCCGCGCGTGCTGCCGGTGGTGAAAAAGCATTTCGATGCGGTGGCACTGGCCAACAACCACAGCGGCGACTTTGGGCCTGCGGCATTTGCAGACATGTTGCAACTGATTGCTCAGGCCGGTCTTCAACAAGTAGGCGGCGGAATGAATTTGAAGCAAGCGCACACGCCATTGGTGTTCCAACGCCAGGGCTTGCGCATTGCGGTGTTGAGTTACAACGAATTTCACCCGCGCAGTTTTGAAGCGGGTCACGACACGCCCGGCGTGGCATGGAGTGAAGACCAACAAGTGGTGGCTGATATCCGAGCCGCGAGACAACAACACCAAGCGGATTTGGTCATACCCATCATGCATTGGGGTTGGGAGAACGAAAGACAAGCCAATCCCAGACAACG
>SXWY01000078.1 GCA_005789825.1 Burkholderiales bacterium
CGTGATGCAGATTTTTTTCTGCCTTTGCATGTGCGGGTACAAAAAGCCAGACAGGTGCAAGCCGATTTGTTCATCAGCTTGCATGCCGATGCGTTTTTCACACCCAAAGCCAGCGGCGCCAGCGTATTTGCACTGAGCCAGGGTGCGGCTTCAAGTGCAGCTGCCAAATGGATGGCCAACAAAGAAAATGGAGCCGATGCTGTGGGCGGTTTGAATTTGAAAGTGCAAGACCAACATGTACAACGCGCTTTGTTAGACATGAGTACCACGGCGCAAATCAACGACAGCTTGAAACTTGGCAACGAAATGCTGGGACAAATCCGCCGAGTCGGTAAATTGCACAAACCGCAGGTAGAGCAAGCGGGATTTGCGGTCCTCAAAGCACCCGACATACCCAGCCTGCTGGTGGAAACGGCATTCATCAGCAACCCACAAGAAGAAATGTTGCTGCTCAGCGAAGACTACCAAAACAAGTTGGCAGACGCCTTGCTCAAAGGCATAGAGAATTATTTTTTACGCAACCCGCCGATTGCACGCAACCGATCGCTTTGACCTGCCAAACCTTCAAGGCAGTGGTTGGCGTCTGGCTTTGAATGCGCCCCATGCTGCCAATAAGCCAGGCACCAGAATCAACGCCCATATGAATTTTTCAAAATGTTGCTGCACCCAAGGAATATTTCCAAACACATAACCCAGCAGACCAACGCCAATCACCCAAACCACGGCACCCACCACATTGAACACCGTGAAACGGGCACGGTCCATGTGTGCCACACCCGCCACAAACGGTGCGAATGTGCGGATAAAAGGGAAAAACCTCGCGGCAATGATGGTGATGCCACCATACTTTTCATAAAACGCATGGGCTTGGTCGTAGGCTTTGCGGTTAAACCATCGGTGGTTTCCATCCAGCAGCCGCTGTCCGAAATACCGGCCAATCAAATAATTGCATTGGTCCCCGGCAATGGCAGCGATCAACATCAATCCGAGGGCCAAAGGCAAATTGAGCATTCCCGCGCCACCCATGGCACCGACCACAAACAACAATGAATCCCCGGGCAAAAACGGCATGACCACAACGCCGGTCTCGACAAACACAATCAAAAACAGCACCCAATAGATCCAAACACCATGTTCTTGCACCAACAGCGCCAAGTGGCGGTCAATGTGCAAAATGAAGTCCAACAACAAGTTCAGTATTTCCATGCGGCTGATTATGGCCCGCAGAGAGTGCACCTAGAATCGCGCAGTGAATTCAGTCCCATCCGCCTCACCCCGCATCCGTGAATTGCCCGATGAACTCATCAGCCAGATTGCCGCTGGTGAGGTGGTGGAAAGGCCTGCGTCAGTCGTGCGTGAATTGGTCGATAACGCGTTAGATGCAGGTGCCACACAAGTGGTGGTACGACTGGCCGAAGGCGGTGTGCGACTGATCAGTGTGGAAGACAACGGTGGCGGCATGTCGCCGGCTGAGATGCCTCTGGCACTCAAGCGGCACGCGACCAGCAAAATCAGCAGCTTGCACGATTTGGAATCGGTCGCCACCATGGGCTTCAGGGGCGAAGCGCTGGCAGCCATTGCTGCGGTGTCTGAACTCACTGTGATGTCTCGCACGGCCGCCCAAGAACACGCCATGCAACTGGATGCACGCAGCGGCGAACTCAAGCCTGTCGCTCGTCAGATCGGCACCACGGTCGATGTCAAAGAATTGTTTTTCAGCACACCTGCGCGGCGTAAATTTTTGAAAACCACCGCCACCGAATTGGCGCATTGTTTGGAAACCCTCAAACGCCATGCGCTGGCCAGACCCGATGTGGGGTTTGCGCTGTGGCACGACGGCAAAGCCATGGCCCAATGGCGTGCACAGTTGCATGACCAAGGACTGGAACAACGTCTGGCCGATGTCTTGGGGCGCGATTTCATCGAACAGTCGTTATGGATCGATCACCAACACGGCCATGTGCGCGTGCGTGCGCGTGCCGGAGTACCCGATGCCGCACGTTCGCGTGCCGACCACCAATATGCCTATGTCAATGGCCGCTATGTTCGCGACAAAGTCCTGTCGCATGCCGCTCGCAGCGCCTATGAAGATGTGTTGCACGGGCAACGACAACCTGTGTACGCCTTGTACTTAGACATGGATCCTCACGGCGTGGATGTGAATGTGCACCCCACCAAAATCGAAGTGCGTTTTCGCAACAGCCGCGAAGTGCACCAAGCCGTGCAACACGCGCTGTCCTCCGTACTGGCTGTTTCACGCGCTGGTCATGTTTCGGGGCTATCGCCTGCAGCTGAACCTTTGCAGCCTGCCTCTGACTCCGAAGACCGACGCCAAGCGATAGCGAGCTTGCAGCACTTTGGACAAGCCACACCGGACCATGTTCAAAGACCACTGCCTTGGCAAACCAGCACTGGCGTAGCGGTGAAAGACTTGGGCCAGTTGTGGCAAAGCGCCAAGCTGCAAGCGCAAGAGCAGCCCCACAGTGCAAACGTCTCCTCTTGGTCGGCAAGCCCCTTGCCTTCAGGCGAATGGCCTTTGGGAAAAGCCTTGGCGCAATTGCAAGGGGTTTACATATTGGCTGAAAACACCCAAGGCTTGGTGTTGGTCGATATGCATGCCGCGCACGAGCGTATTGTGTATGAGCGACTGAAAACACAGTTGAGCGAACATGCCTTGCAAAGCCAAAACTTGTTGATACCTGCGACCTTCTCTGCAACCGCCGAAGAAATCGCCACCTGCGACAGCCATGCGCCAGTGTTGTCTGCGTTGGGGCTGGACATATCGCTTTTGGGAGCGCAATCGCTGGCGGTGAGAAGCGTGCCTGCTTCCTTGGCCCAAGGGGATGCCGTGGCATTGGCTCGCAGCGTGTTGGCAGAACTGGCGCAGCACGAGGCACACCAAGTGTTGCAACGCGCTCGCGACGATGTGCTGGCCGCCATGGCTTGCCATGCTGCGGTGCGTGCCAACCGCCAATTGAGCTTGGAAGAAATGAACGCCTTGTTGCGCCAAATGGAAACCACGGATCGTGCAGACCAATGCAACCATGGCCGCCCGACCTGGCGACAAATCAGCATGCGTGAACTCGACGCCTTGTTTTTACGAGGCCGCTGATGCATGCGAATCTGGTGATTTTGTTGCTGGCATTGGCCATCGGTTTACAACCGGTTTCAACCGATTTGTATTTGCCCGGTCTGCCCGGATTGGCCAAAGATTTGAACGCCAGTGTGGCCATGGTGCAATACACCTTGACCGGTCTGTTGCTGGCCTTTGGTACCTCGCAATTGCTGTGGGGGCCTTTCTCTGACAAAGTGGGCAGGCGTCCCATCATGCTGGGTGGCCTGGCCTGTTATGCCATCGCGGCCATAGGTTGCGTATTGAGCACCAGCATCGAAACGCTGGTGTTTTGGCGCATCGTGCAAGGAGCCAGCATGGGTGCGGTGATCACCAGCGCCAGAGCGGTGGTGCGCGATTTGTACGAACCCGCCAAAGGCGCTCGGGTGATGTCCAAAGCCATGACCGGCTTGGGCTTGATGGCTTGTACCAGTCCGCCGTTAGGCGGTTTTTTAAGCCAGCATTGGGGCTGGCAAGTGGCGCTGATGTCGGTGGTGCTGTATGCCATTGCCACACTGGCTTTGGTGACCTGGCAATTTGATGAAACACTCACACAACCCAACCC
>SXWY01000079.1 GCA_005789825.1 Burkholderiales bacterium
CAAAGTGAAGATCGATACCGACCGTTATTTGGGCGATGAACGCGCAGCGGTGTTGTACGACGGTGAAGAAGTCGGCCATGTCACCACCGCAGAATACGGTTCGCAAATGCTCAGTCTGGGGGGCGTGCACCATTTGACAGGCGGCAGCAAAAAGCAGGGGCGCATGGCGTTGCAATTGATGCACATGTTGGGCAACCACCAAGCGGTCGAAGTGAAGATTGAAAACGGGGCACAGTTGGTGTTGCAAGCTGGGCAAGCCCCGGTGGTCAACGGTGTCACCGAACAGCGCATGCGTGTGGGTTGTGGCTCGGCGGCGATTGGCATGTTTGCGCGTCAGTGGCTGGGCGTGTGCGATGAGGTGGTGGTGGTCGAAGATCACATCACCGGCGTGTTGACCGAGCACCAAGCGGGGCGTTGTTTGCACATGAAGCCCAGCGGTATCAAAATCACTGGGCGCAAATCCACCCCAGGGCGCTATTTCCAAGTGGCGCAACCGGGTACCGGATGGGGCGGCACCGACATTGCCGATCCTTTGTCTATTTTGGGCGATTGGAACCCTGAAGAAGCCTGGCCGGGTTTGCGCCTGTTGATGACCTCCACCACGGGCGAGCATGCCGCATGGTTTGTGTTGGACGAACAGCTCACACCGCAACCTGCAGACATGCCCGATGAGGTGCGCGCGGTGGTCGATCGCATCGGCGACAACTGCGAGCCTTCGTTGGTGTCGGTGTTGTTCTTGGGCGGCGCGGGTGGCAGTTTGCGCTCGGGTGTCACCGACAACCCGATTCAGCTCACCCGTGCCGTGAAAAAAGCCTTGGTCAATGTCAGTTGTGGCGGCGCGCCTGCGTATGTGTGGCCGGGCGGTGGCATCACCTTGATGGTCGACGTGATGCGCATGCCGGCCAACAGTTTTGGCACGGTACCAACACCGGCCATCGTCGCGCCGATTGAATTCAGCATGCGCTTGAGTGATTACCAAGCCTTGGGCGGGCACATGGGTTTTGTGCGCAGTGTGGACGACAGCTTGGCGCACGGCGCATGGCACAACGATGGCGCACCGACGCAAATGCGTTGGCAAGCGCCACCGGCAGATGCCGCGCCTTGGCCGCTGGACACACCACCGATGTTGGGTTGATGCCTGTGTCTGCGCAGCGCCGTTCTTTGCAAGAGGGCCGCTGGCATTTTCAGCACGGCCCGATCGACATGGTGTTGCAATCCGATGGCGATGAGCAAGCCTGTGCCTTCGCCTTGGAAAACGCTTGGCAACGGTTCACCCAAGTATTGCCAGAGTTGGTGAGCGAATTGCCCCGCTTGCGCATGCCCGTGGCTTTGCTCTCGGTGAACGACTTTCATCACCCGATAGCGCGACGCATGTACCAAGCCACACAGGCTGCGGCTGTGGCCACGCCCGAGGGTTTTGTCACCCCGATGGCCGCGGTGGCGGGTTCGGTGGCGCAAGAAATCGTCGGGTGTTTGGCGCAGCCTGGCGTGAACCGTGCCTATGTGAACAACGGCGGCGACATCGCTTTGTATTTGCGCGACGGCATGCAGTGGCGTGTGGGTGTGGTGAGCGACTTGTCGATGGCTTTGCAGCGCATGTCTGACGCTTCATCAGTCAGCGAACAACACATCCTCGATGGTGCATTCAGGGTGGATGCGGCTCAGCCGGTGCGTGGCGTGGCCACCAGTGGTTGGCAAGGGCGCAGTTTTTCATTGGGCGTTGCCGACAGCGTCACGGTGTTGGCGGCTACAGCGGCGCAAGCGGATGTGGCGGCCACGTTGATCGCCAATGCAGTCAATATCGATCACCCGCGCATACAGCGTCGCCCCGCTGACAGTTTGCGCGACGATACCGATTTGGGGGCGCGGCTGGTCACAGTTGATGTGCCGCCGCTGCAAGATCGCTTGGTGCAGAAAGCGCTTGAACTCGGGCTAGACTGTGCCCGTGGCATGCAGGCGCTCGGCCTGATACATGCGGCTTATTTGTGTTGCCAGGGCCAAGCGCTGGTGGCCGAACCCTTGGAATGTTGGGCGGGATGATGAGTGATCTGATCGAACAGCGGCGAGTCTTCACCCACGTGGAAGAAATACACCACGAGTTTGGGCCGACTGCCACCGTGCCGTTGCTACGCGGCGCCATTGCGGCGGTGTTGCGCAACCCCTATGCGGGTGGCTACCACGCCGATGTCTTGCCGATGATGGAAGCGCTGAACCCCTTGGGCGTGGCCTTGGCCAAAACCTTGTGCGATGCCATGGGTGTCCCACCCGAGCGCATTCAAAGCTACGGCAAAGGCGCGATCGTGGGCGCAGGCGGTGAACTCGAGCACGGTGCCTTGTGGCATGTGCCGGGCGGCTATGCCATGCGCGAGTTGCTCGGCTGGAACGGCGAACGCGCCTCCTACACCCAAGGCGGTGGCGGCGACAAGCCTTCGGGCCAACCGGGCAATGCGCTGGCGATTGTGTCGTCCACCAAAAAAGTCGGCCCGCCCGGAGCGGCGTTGGATGTGCCGATGACGCATATCAACGCCAGTTATGTGCGCAGCCATTTCGACGCCATGGAAGTGCGTGTGCCGGGTGCACCGAAGGCCGATGAGCTGATCGTTATTCTGGTGATGGGCACCGGTGCCCGGGTGCATGCGCGTGTTGGTGGCCTCAAGGCCGAAGACATCAGTCAATGGAATGGTTTGCGTTGAACACGCAGGAGACAACATGAAAGCGAAGATCCGCAAAATCATTGTGCAAGTCGACGAGATTCACCAAGACGGTGGCAAAGCGGTTCACCCACCAACCCGTCGCGCATTGGCCATGGCGGTGATCGACAACCCGTATGCCGGCCGTTTCTGCGAAAACTTGGACGAACTCATCGACATCGGTGAAGAACTCGGTGGCTTGTTGGGCGAGCGTTGTGTGCAAGCTTTGGGCATTGCCCCGGCGCAAGCGAACAGCTATGGCAAAGCCGCCGTGGTGGGCGAAGGCGGTGAACTCGAACACGCAGCAGCCATTCTTCACCCCAAGTTGGGCGCACCGCTGCGCGTCGCGGTCAGCCAAGGCGCGGCCCTGGTGCCATCGGCGAAAAAACAAGGCACACTCGGCACTGCGGTGGATGTGCCTTTGGGCCACAAAGACGCCGCGTTTGTGCGCAGCCATTTCGATGCCATGGAAGCGCGGGTGGCAGATGCGCCGCGTGCAAACGAAATCGTGGTGGCCGTGGTGGTCACCGACAGCGGCAGACCGCATCCGCGTGTGGGCGGATTACAAGTACACGAGATCGTAGGCAAAGACGGCTTGCGGTGAATCGGTGTTGAGCCAGTATCCCTACGCACGGGTTGTGCGGTTTTTGATTGGAGAGAGAAGATGAAAGCAGATCGTAGAAAACTTCTGACCGCGTTGGGCACCATGGGCGCATTGGGTGCGGTTGCTCCCTGGGCCTGGTCGGCTGGAAAAGTCAAACCTGGAAATAATTCGGTGCTGATTGTGGTCGATGTCCAAAATTGTTTCATCGAAGGCGGCACCTTGCCTGTGGCCAAGGGCTCTGAAGTGGTGCCTGTCATCAACCGCATCTCCAAAGCTTTTGAAAACATTGTTATCACGCAAGACTGGCACACCCAAGGCCACGCCTCGTTTGCGTCGGCATACACAGGAAAAAAACCGTTTGAAACCACCAAGCTCAGCTATGGCACACAAGTGTTGTGGCCGGACCATTGCGTGCAAGGCACCAAAGACGCCGAATTGCACAAAGACTTGGCCCTGCCTTCCGCACAACTGATCATTCGCAAGGGCTACCACCCCAAGGTCGACAGCTATTCCGCGTTCATGGAAGCCGACGGCAAAACGGCGACGGGTTTGTCGGGTTACCTCAAACAGCGCGGCATCAAGACCGTGTTTGTCACCGGATTGGCCACCGATTTCTGCGTGGCATGGACTGCGATGGACGCGCGTTCGGCTGGCTTCGAAGTGTCGGTGGTGGAAGACGCCTGCCGCGCGATCGACCTCAACGGTTCACTCGAAGCTGCGTGGAAAAACATGGCCGCCAAAGGTGTCAAACGCATTCAGTCAGGTGACATTGCGGTCTGATCTCGCACATTGACACCACTGCCGTACATGTCACATTGGCGATCAGTGGCCGTGCATCTCCAGGTCAATCAACAAACGGTTGATCTGACCTTGGGAGATGCCGCCACCTTGCTGCATGTATTGCGCAACGACTTAGGGCTGAATGGCCCGAAATATGGTTGCGGCTTGGGTGAGTGCGGTGCATGCACGGTGCTGGTCGATGGCATGCCTGCACGCGCTTGCGTCATTCCTGCGGTGGAAATGCAAGACCGCGACATCACCACTTTGGAAGGTCTGGGCGATGCAAATCATCCGCATCCGGTGCAACAAGCTTTCATCGACACACAAGCCGCGCAATGCGGCTATTGTTTGAATGGCATGCTGATGATGGCGGTGGCCTTGTTGCGCCAACATCCGCAGCCGAGCGATAGACAAATCCGCCAAGCCTTGTCCGCCAATTTGTGTCGGTGCGGCACACACCTTGAAATCATCGCTGCTGTGCACCGCGCCGCTGCATTGATGCAAGCCGACGCTGCTTGACCATGCGAGCGGCCAACGTACACACGCGGGCAGCTATTTTTCAGGCGCAAGGGGTGTTGCGCATTGTTCGCGCACCCTTGCCCGCTGCGCCTGCCGCGCCCGGTCAACCCAGTTTTGTGTACAGCTATGCCGAGGAAGGTTTGGAATGCTTCATTGCATTGTGGGACGACGGCAGCGTGACGGCGTTGCATGGCCATGTCGATTTGGGCACGGGTTTGCGCACGGCCTTGACACAAATCGTCGCCGAAGAATTGTCGATGTCCCCTGCGCGGGTGCATCTGCTCATGGGTCTGACCGATGTGTCGCCCAACCAAGGCGCCACGATCGCCAGCACCTCGTTGCAAGTGCATGCAGCCCCGCTGCGAGCCGCTGCCGCGCAAGCCGCGCAATGGTTGTTACAACAAGCTTCGCACCTTTGGGGCAAACCGGTGAAGCAATTGCGCTTGTGCCCTGAAGGCATACAAGCTGATACAGAACGCGCTGTGCCTTGGGGAAATTTGCTGACGGGTTTGAATCTGGAATTGGCGCTGGATATTCACACGCCATTCAAGCCATTGCAAGAACACACCGTCTCTGGCGAGAGCTTGCCACGGGTGGACATACCGGCCAAGGTGTTTGGCGAATTGGTGTTTGTGCATGACATGCGCGTGCCGGGTATGTTGCACGGCCGTGTGGTGCGTCCGCCTTATGCAGGTGCTGACAGTGGTGACTTCATTGGTCGAACTCTGGAGCGCGTGGACACGCAATCGATTGCGCATGTGCCGGGCATCCGTTCGGTGGTGGTGCAAGCCGATTTTGTCGGCATCGTGGCCGAGCGCGAAGAATATGCCGAGCAAGCCATGCGTGAATTGCACGTGGTGTGGAAGCCTTGGCCAGGCATGCCGGATGTGTCAGATGTTGAACAAGCCATCAGGCGCAACCCGTCGACTGCACGCCAATTGGTGAATGAAGGCGATGTCGATCAGGCTTTGGCAGATGCTTCGCAACATTTGCAGCGTACCTATGTGTGGCCGTACCAATTGCATGCCTCGATCGGCCCGTCGTGTGCACTGGCACATTGGCAGCCCGCCGACCCGGCCAACCCGCACTGCCGTTTGCGCGTATGGGCGGGTACGCAAAATCCGCATGCCTTGCGTGCTGACATTGCGTTGTTGTGTGGACTGCACGACACCGAAGTGGACATGGTCCGCATGGAAGCTGCAGGTTGCTATGGACGCAATGGCGCTGACGACGTGGCTGCCGATGCAGCCTTGTTGTCCAAAGCCGTGGGTGCACCGGTGCGTGTGCAACTCAGCCGCGAACAAGAACACCTGTGGGAGCCCAAAGGGGCTGCGCAATGGATGCAAGTGCAAGGCGGTTTGTCCGGCAATGGTGAACCCAGCGGCTACGACTTTCACACGTCGTATCCGTCTAACGGTGCCACCACACTGGCCTTGTTATTGACCCGAACGGTGGAGCCGCTGGCACGGGTCTATGAAATGGGCGACCGAACTGCAAGGCCACCGTATGACTTTGCCGATCTGCGCATCACCGTCAACGACATGCCACCGATTTTGCGAGCCTCTTGGTTGCGCGGCGTGTCGGCTTTGCCCAATGCGTTTGCGCATGAAAGTTTCATCGACGAACTGGCGACTGCTGCGGCTGTCGATCCGTTGCAATACCGGCTCGCGCACCTGTCTGATGTGCGAGCGCGTGAGGTATTGCAAGCCACGGCCGACAAAGCCGGTTGGAAGACGCACACCCAACCACAACAACAAGACCCCCAAGGCGAATGGTTGCAAGGGCAAGGTGTGGCCTATGCGCGTTACACACACAGCAAATGGCCGGGCTTTGGCGCGGCTTGGGCGGCCTGGGTGGCCGATGTGCAAGTGCACAAAACCACCGGCGAAGTGCAGGTCAAACGCGTGGTGGTCGGCCATGACGCAGGCCGCGTCATCAACCCGCAAGGTGTTGAACACCAAGTGCACGGCAATGTGTTGCAGACCACCAGCCGTGCTTTGATGGAGCAAATACAAACCGATGCACATGACGGTCGCGTGACCAGTGCCGAATGGGGCAGCTATCCGATTTTGAATTTCAGACAGGTGCCCGTGGTTGAAGTGGTGCAAATGCCGCGCCCTTTGCAAGACCCGTTGGGTGCGGGAGAGTCGTCCTCGGTGCCTGGTACCGCCGCGATTGCCAATGCGATTTTTGATGCGACTGGTGTGCGGTTTCGCAACCCGCCATTCACCCCTGAGGTGGTGCGTGCCGCGTTGCATCCGTTGGGCGCACCGCCACCTGCTGCACCGGACATCAACCCTGAACCCGCCAAGCCACCGCGTTTTGCACAACCCGGGTTAGACCAGTCATGGGGACGGCGCTTCGCACAAATCGGCGGTGTGTTGTTGGCAACCCTGACAGTGGTCACCACATGGGTGGGTGTGCGCAGCGCTCTGCCACGCATGATGCCCGTGGCTTCTGCGTTCAGTGCGGCACAAATCAGCAGGGGCGCAGAACTGGCCGCTTTGGGCAATTGCGTCAGTTGCCACACCGCAGACCAAGGCATGCCCATGGCGGGCGGCAAACCTTTTGTCACACCGTATGGCACTGTGTACAGCACCAATCTCAGCCCCGACCCCGAGACCGGCATGGGTGCATGGTCTTACCAAGCCTTTGCACGTGCGATGCGCGAAGGCATTTCGCAAGACGGCCATGCCTTATACCCCGTGTTTCCCTTCACCTCGTTCGCGCGTTTGGGCGATGAAGACATGACAGCGCTGTACGCTTGGATGATGTCGCAACCGCCGCTGTTGAACCACACACCGGCTGCTGAAATGTGGGGCGGCTTGAACTTTCGCCCGTTGCTGTCGGTGTGGAACGGCATGTTTCACCAAGACCGGCAAGAGCGCTACGACAGCAGCCAAAGTGCACTCTGGAACCGAGGCGAATATTTGGTGAATGGTGTGGCGCATTGCGGTGCTTGCCACACATCGCGCAATGGCCTGGGCGCTGAACAAAAAAGCACAGGCTATATGCAAGGCGCGTTTGTCGACGGTTGGCAAGCCCCAGCCTTGACCGCGTTCAACGCGTCGCCGATGCCGTGGCGTGCGCAAGATTTTTTCAATTACCTGCGCCATGGTTTCAGCGGCTTTCATGGCACGGCCAGTGGGCCCATGGCACAGGTGGTACGCAATTTGCAAACCGTGTCAGATGACGATCTGAAAGCCATGTCGGTGTATTTGGCGTCGTTGAATCCCAACGCCAACGCATTGGACGATACCGATTTCGGCGCACGCGCCATCGTCGTGATGACGCAAGCCGCAGAAAAAGCGCCACTGCCCGATGCTGCTGCCCGTCAATTTGCAGGCAGTTGTGGTGCATGCCACCACGAGGGCGATGGACCGCAATTGTTGGGGGTGAACCAACCCTTGGCACTCAACAGCAATTTGCACAGCGACAGCCCAGCAAATTTGGTGAAGGTGATTTTGCATGGCGTGCAACAACCAGCCTCGCGACAAATAGGTTTCATGCCTGCGTTTGAAAACAGTTTGAGCCGAGCACAAATCGTGTCATTGGTGAAATGGATGCGACAACGCTATGCCCCCGGAAAACCGGCTTGGTCGGATGCTGCCATCAACAAGGAATTGCCATGACCGTTGGTTCACAAAATGGTTTTTATCAGCGCTTACCTGTGCGACCTTGGCGTCGCATGTTGTCATTGTTGTTTGTAGGGGTGAGTGCTTGTATGGGTTTGCCAAGCTTGGCCACTGAAATCCTGCCCAATGCCAGCAAGCAGGAGCGTATCGCGGTGTTTCGTGAAAACGTCGACAAGATATTGCACCAATTGCATACCAAACAAGGGCCCGGTCTGGCGGTTTGGGTGGAATTCGAAGGCGAGGTGATTTATCAAAATTGGGGTGGACTTGCGCACCGCGAACAACGCATACCGATCGATGGCAATACCGCGTTCGAGTTGGCATCTGCTGCCAAACCGGTGACTGCTGCGCTGGTGATGCAATTGGCGGACATTGGCATGCTCAAACTCGATGACAGCGTGCTTCGGTGGTTGCCTGAGTTGCCCGCTGCCTGGGAAACAATCACGTTAAGGCATTTGCTGGCGCAAAGCGCAGGCGTGCCGGACTACATGCGGCAAATCAACGCCAGCACATTGATGGAATTGGATGGACTCACCAACGACAAGCTGTTGCAACGCTGGCGCAGCGACCCACGCTTGAATTTTTTACCCGGCACAAAAACGCAATACAGCAACAGCAACTATGTGTTGTTGGCAGAAATCATCGCCAGAGCCTGTGGCACCCCTTATGGCCAGTGCATGAGGCAACGCATGTTTGAGCCTCTGGGCATGACCCATACCCGGGTTGAAACCGATGAAAGTTTGTCCAGCGAAACATTGGCACTCAACTATGCCGCGACCAAACGTACCAAAGGCATTCAATTGCGCACCGAAGGGCCCACAGGTATTTACAGTTCTTTGTCCGACATGGCGCTGTGGTTGCGTGCCTACCAAGACGGAAAAATAGTCAGCCCTGCCAGCCAAGCCCGCATGACCGCGCCAGCTTCAACCAGCCCCGCTTTTGAAAACGGCGATATGTACGGTCTGGGATGGGTGTTGTCTGCCGACAAGCCGGCGCACGGTGCGTATGCGCATGCCGGTCAAAAAGACGGGTACCGCAGCTTGATACGCGTCAACCCGCATTACCGCGTGAACTACATATTGCTGAGCAACGGCGGCGATTGGGTCCAGCCTGTCACCAATGAGGTGCACTACTGGATACAAGAGTTGTTTGAAGGTTCGTTTTAGGACTGTAATTGGGGTCAGGTTCCAAATTAATTGGAACCTGACCCCAATTCCAATTACTGCATAAACCGGTTCACGCGCTGGCCTGCGGCTTGTCGCCGCTGCATTTCCAAGCGTTCGAAAATGGTGAGCATGGTTTCAATGCGCGGTGGTTTGGGTAGCAGGGCTAGCTCGTAGGCCAAGGTTTGTGCGCTGAGTTGGCATTGGTCTACCAAATAAGCGATGCCCGCCAGGGGCTGGGGTTGGTGGCGTTGCACTTGCACCCATTGCGACCGAAACCATGCACGGGCCAGCAGCCACAGTTTGCGCTTACCGCTGACCACGCTGCGTTGGTTGACCGGGTCCATGCCGCTGCGGCGAAGTTGGTGGCCGATTTCGGCATAAATCAAATTGGCCGACATGATGGCCGAGCGACAGTCGCGCGGCAAATGAGCGATGCCAGCGGTGGACTGCTTGTACAAACTGTCAGCCTCTTGCAGCACCCGTTCAACCACGCGTTGCAGCGCAGGCGTGCATGTGGGCGACAGCAGCCAAGTGTCTGGGTCTATGCCTTCATCGCGCAGCCATTGCAAGGGCAAATACACGCGGCCAATGCGTGCGTCTTCGCCGACATCGCGTGCGATATTGGTCAGTTGCATCGCCACGCCCAGCTCGCAAGCGCGGGCCAATGTCACGGTTTCTTGTGGACCCATGATCCAACACATCATGGCGCCGACGCTGCCGGCCACGCGGGCGGCATAGCCGTGCAAATCTTCCATGGTTTCGTATCGGCGTTCGTGGCCATCCCAAGCGAAGCCATCCAGCAACGCATCGAGTAAATGGCGCGGCAATGCATGGCGTTGCACCACCACGGCCAACGCGCGGTCTTCGACCGTGTTCTCGGGCTGGCCTGCGTATATGCGGTCCAGTCGGTGGTGCAGTACTTTCAAACTGCGCTCGATCGAATCGCCCAAATCCACCATGTCATCTGCCACACGGCAAAACGCATACAAAGCGATGGCGGCATCGCGTATGCGAGGTGGCAACAGGCGACTGGCGGCGAAAAAGGTTTTAGAGCCGCCGCGCATCATGTCGACGCAGGCGCTTAAATCGCGGTCGGCTTGGTCAGTAAACGGTAAGGGCATGGGGCACCACCTGTTCGAGCATTTTGGCCGACATCAACACACTGGGAACACCTGCACCGGGTTGCGTGCCTGCGCCCACGAGAAACAAATTGGGAATGTCTTCGCTGCGGTTGTGTGGGCGAAACCATGCGCTTTGCGTGATGACAGGCTCCAGCCCGAAGCCCGCGCCTTTGAACGACCACAAACGGTCTTGAAAATCTTGCGGTGTGGTCACGCGCGAGCTGACGATGTGTTGTTTCAAACCGGGCAGCACGCTGTCTTGCAAGGCCGTGGCGATGGCGTTGCGGTATTGCTCGGTGATGGCAGGCCAATCGGTGCCGCTGCTCAAATTGGGCACCACTGACAGCGCATAAAAAGTGTCGCAACCCTCGGGCGCCAGCGACGGGTCGGTGGCGGTGGGGCGGTACAAATACAGGCTGAAATCTTTGGCGAGTGTGTGGTTTTTGAAAATGTCTTGCAGCAATTCTTTGTAACGCGGGCCCAGCACCATCATGTGGTGCGGCACATCGGTGTACTGTTTGTTGGTGCCGAAATACCAGACGAACAAGCCCGATGAATAGTGGCCTTTTTCAATCCGGCGGTTGCTCCAATGCGGGCGCTCTTTTTCTTCGAGCAAATGGCGGTAGGTCCAGGCGGCATCGGCGTTGCTGACCACAATATCGGCGCCGATCAATTCTCCGTTGTCCAACTCGACCGCCACGGCTTTGCCGTCTTTCACGCGGATACGCGTCACCGGAGCGTTGTAGCGGATAGGCACCATGCGGTCTTTGAGCAATCCCACCAAGGCATTGACAATCGCGCCGGTGCCGCCCATGGCGGAATGCACGCCCCAGCGTTGCTCCAAGATGTGGATCAATGAATAGACACAGGTGACCGAAAACGGGTTGCCACCGATCAGCAGTGGGTGAAAGCTCATGACGATGCGCAGTTTGGGATGCTTGAGGTAACGCGCCACCATGCTGTGGATCGAACGCCAGGCTTTCATGCGTATCAAATTGGGCAAGGCCTTGATCACGTCGCCAATGGTTTCAAACGGAATCGACCCCAATTCCACAAACCCTAACTCATAGCAACGTGCCGACGCTTTCATCAGGTCTTTGAAACCTTGCACATCGGATGGACTGATGGCTTCAATTTGCGCGAGCATGGACGCTTCGTCGTTGCTGTAATCGAAATGGGTGCCATCGTCAAAACGGATGCGATAGAAAGGCGACATCGGACGCAGATCGACATGGTCTTGCATGCGCTTACCGCACAGCGTGAACAACTCTTCCAGCAAATGCGGCAGGGTGATGATGGTGGGACCTGCATCAAACGTGAAGCCGTCTTGTTTGTGCACATAAGCGCGTCCACCGGGCGCATCGAGTTTCTCCAGCACTTGCACTTGGTAGCCCATCACGCTCAAGCGGATGGCGGCGGCCAAGCCGCCAAAGCCGCTGCCAATCACCACCGCGCGAGGCGAATGACGCGCCGGGGTTTCGCCAGGGGCGCGCTCGTTTTGTGTGCGAAAAGCATTCATGCGGGGTCTGCTTGGTTGGCTGTATTCACCGGCACGATGACGGCCGGTGTGGTTTCTAAAAGGCTTGTGCGTGTTGCGGCATAAGGGCTGCGTTTCATGGCCCAGCCCCACAGGCGTTGCAAGGGCAAAGCAAACACCATCAGCAGATGTTCAATGATGGCCAAGCCCAGCAGCGAAGACAACAACACCCAAGCAGCGCTGATCATCACGGCGCCGGTTTGCAATTCCCACACCATCCAGGACCACACCACCACGGACAAGGCCATGGTGAAAAAGAAAAACGGACTGATGCGTCCGCTTTTGAAATAGCTGCCGATGTAACGCAAGTGCACAGGTAAATACTGTTCGCCCACTTGGGGTACACCAAAAAACAAATTGAGTTTGGCGCTCAAGCGCATGCACCACAGCAAAGCGTAAGTGCACAAGGCCACATGGTTGGGTTGTCCTTGTTGCAAGGCCAGCAACACGCCGAAGTTAAACAGCAATGCCACCTCGTGGTAGAGCAGCGCCATGACAGATTGGCCAAAACGCTGGTTCAGACCCAAGCCAGGGTCCAGCGGCAGGCGGCGCGGCCCTGCCAGCCAGCCAGTGAGGAAGGCCATTTCGTGCCAACTCCACATGGCGATCACACTGACAAAGCCGATGTAGGCGTTCAACACCGAATGCGAACGCATGCTGAGCGACGCAGTCCACAAACTCAGGCCCAGCAAAAAGCTGAGACAAAACATGCTCCAGCGAAACGTGGAAGTGGGCAGGCGCACCAACCACAAAATCGCACCCGTGCCTAACCACCAGCAAAACACCGCAAACAGGCCAGCGCCCAGCGTGGTGGTGAAAAATTCAGTCATTCAAACAGCCGATCACCAGGTGGGTTGCATGCGGATATCCGCCGGCAAAGTGTTTTTCTTGACGGGCAAAAAATACAACCTGCCAAAAGTCCAAACCGCTTGCACCGCCGAGACGGCGCGGCCAGCCAGTCCGAGCAAGCCACCGCGTTCTTTGGCTTTGGCGTTGGCAATGGACAGTTCAACCAGTCGGGTCATGCAAGCGCGGAAGGTGGGGTGATCGATATCGACTTCCACCGGGAATACCTGACGCGCAATCTGCGAAGTGATGCGAAACACTTCGTAGTCGTAGTCGGTGGATTCAAAGCCCATGGCTTCGTGCAACAGCGGGCGGGTGTGGTCCCGCACATACATGGTGGCATACACCGCCAAAATGAAAAAGCGGATCCACAGCAAATTGACACCGCGCAGCAAATCAGGGTTGGCCCGCATGATCAGTGCAAACGATTCGCCGTGGCGGAATTCGTCGTTACACCAACGCTCGAACCAGCGAAAGATCGGGTGAAAGCGTTTATCGGGGTGTTTTTCCAGCTGGCGGTAAATAGTGATGTAACGCGCATAGCCGATTTTTTCGGACAGGTAGGTGGCGTAAAAAATGAATTTGGGTTTGAAGAAGGTGTAGGACTTGGTGCGTTTGAGCTGACCCAAATCGATACCCAAATCGAAGTCACGCAACGACTGGTTGATGAAGCCGGCGTGGCGGGATTCGTCCCGCGCCATGAAGGTCATGAGTTGTTTGATGTCCGGGTTCTTCACATGCTTGCGTACTTCGTTGTACAAAATGCAACCGGAGAATTCAGAGGTCAAAGAGCTGATGAGAAAGTCCAGAAACTCTTGGCGCATCTCGGGGGACAACTGCGGCATGAGTTCGCGCACTTCGTCGGCGAAAGCGGCGTCGCGCTGGAAGTGGTCATGGTTGTTGTCGCCTTCGTACTCTTTCATCATGGTGTCCCATTCCGCACGCACCGATTCGATATTCAGCTTGTCCATGGCATCGAAATCGGTGGTGTAGAAACGCGGGCTGAGCACCGTGTTGCGGACCGCTTTGGCGTTGGCGTCAGCAGCGTTTTCGACCGCGCCGATCAGCAATTCAACATGGTCAAAGTCAAGGGTGGCGGCTTGGGTCATGGCTTACTCCTGGGTAGCATTCTGAAAAGATTTGGCGTGCAATTGCAGTTGGGCAAACGACGACATATTGGTGGGGCCAAAGGATTCAAGATCGATGCGCACACCGGTGGCGGGATCGTTGAGCGTCAAGCGGCCATCGGTGTGGCCGATGAGTTCAAACGCAGGCCCAGAGCCCAAGCCACGGCGCATGCGCTCGCGCGACAAAGTGCGCAATGTGCCGCGCACAAAGCCTTGCTCGCCTTGGTAGCGGGCGATTTCCATTTGGTTGTTGGCGTCCAACACAGCAATATCGCCATTGGGGCGGTCTTCAAACCGCAGTGTCAATTGCCAGCTGACGGGGGCATCGTTTTGCGGTGCGACCATGCCTTGGCTGCGCAACAAGGCGACCACCAACAACACACTGCTGAGAAAGCCCACAAAAATCCAACCTGTCAAACTGTGTTGACCGGGCAGGTTTTGGTTGGACAGGGATTGGCTCATGTGGAATACGCTCCATGGTTCATGTCCACGCCGGGCTGGTCGTCAATGATGTCGCCCAACATCACCGGCACATGCGGATTGGCTTCGCGCCAAGCCTGCACCAAGCGTCCACCTATGCGAACCGCATCCGGAATGCAACGCAAACAAGGTTCAGGGTTTTTCAATGCCCATGGCTTGGCATGCGGCCAGAGGTTGAGCCAGGCAATGTGGTCATCACCCGCCAATTTCAAAGCGATGTCGCCGTTGCCGTTTTTCAGGGGCTTGACACTGGCCGCAGCCACCATGCGCAACGGCAGGTTGAAGGTCAGTGTCAGCACAATGCCAATGCGCATGACCACACGTTTGCTGGTCAAGGTATAGAGCGTGGTGCGTGCCGTCATCCAAGCCATCCAAGAGAGCACCCCCAAGGCCGTCAAACTCAACACCAAACTGGTGGTCAGCGGTACCCACCAACGCGGCTGTTGCTCTCCCAACAAATACAGGGCTTGCAACACCATCATCACCAAGAAATACACCGCCAGCGTGCGCACATGAAACACATGCAGCGCCAATGTTTTCCAGTCGGGTGCACCTTGCCACAACAAACGCTCGCCCGATGGCAAGGCCTCGGGCAAACCAGGGGCGACCTCAAACTCGTGTTCGTGGTGAGGATTGACGTTCAAAACAGCGGCTCCTGGCGTTCTGGCATGGCATAGAGCGTGCCCGCACCGTAATAGGCTGTGATTTTTTCTTCCTCAAGCAATGTGATTTGCACATCACTTTTGGTTTTCGGTACATGGGCGAATTGCTCGGCCAAAATGGAAGACACGAACACACCACGGCGGTTGATACGCGAGAAGGTCATCGGCAGCAATACCGTGTCGCCAGAGTGCAAAGACACTTCGATATAGCGGAACATCATTTCGCAGCGGTCGACCCACAGGTCTTTCACATGACCGGCCTCGAAGCGGTCTGCGCCATACACCGGCAGCCCGCGTGGGTCGATGTCGGGTGACATCACGCCATGGTCAGCGGCGACACGCAACGGCACGATTTTGATGTGGTTACCGTGGTACAGATCGGGCTCGTCCGCACGCGCAGCCCAGGCACCTGGCCCGACGCCCGCGAGCAACGGGTCACCTACAGGATCGAGCGGTGCGCCCAGCCAAGCATGGGCTGGTTGGGCGCTATAGCTGCCATCCACACGGTTGACATCGGGCGCCAAAATTTCACGACCGTCGGCCATTTTGAACACCTTGGGCTCAGGCATGGGCCAGCCGATTTGCACCGGGCCGCCTTGCAAATGGCCGTTGTCCATCGGGTAGCCCTCGCGGTGGTTTTCGCGTGCCAAGTAATAAATCAGGCCGGCGAAAAACGCCCAGAACATGTAGAGGACGATTTGGGCGACGTCTACGTATTGGGTGATAGCACCAAATTCCATACGCTCTCTCCTTAGAAAAACGCAAACACAACTTCAGCCGGGCAGTTGTGCCAAGCCCAATCGGTTGTCATCGGATACCGTGGCTTGTCGCTGGCGACTCACCAATGGACCCAACGCAATCAACACACAAAACAGCATATACATCTCGATGTGAAACACCATGCTGTAACCCGTGACAGGTGAGACCAATGCTTCACCCAACATGCCTTGCTCGGCCAGATGCCCGACCAGATCGCGGGTGACACCACCCAAGGCCATGGCTATGCCGCAAGCCGTGGCTTGGACCGCACCCCATGCGCCGAGCACCATGCCGGCATGCAACTTGTCGGTCATGGCCATGGCTGTCAACAACATGCCGACAGAAAACAAACCACCGCCAAAGCCAATCAGGCTGGCACCGGTTTGAAACAACAGCGTCGAATGCAACGGTGCAGAAAAAATGACACAGGCAAATGCAGGCAATCCGATCAGCGCACCCAGTGCGGCCAGGCGGCACGCGTCCATGCCGCGCGACATCAGCCGGGCAGACAGCGCAAACGCCAACAATGCGCCCAACGAGGTCAGCGCGGTCAAGCCGCTGGTCAGGCTGACATCCAAACCCAGCACCTGTGCGCCGTAAGGCTCAAGCACTATGTCTTGCATGCTGAAGGCTGCCGTACCCAAACCGACGGTCCATAAAAACCGGCGCATTTTTGGCAAGCCCATGAGCATGCGCCATTGCTGTGAAAAACCGTCGGGTTCGCGTTTGCCCCGGCGGCTGCCGCGGGCTTCTTGTTTCCACAACGACACCAAATTGAGGGCCACCACCACGACCGCACAACCTTGCACCACTTGGATCAGTTTTTGGGGGGAGAAGTTGCTGAGCAGCAGGCTGAGTGCTGCACTGCCGACGATCAGCCCCGACAATTGCATGGCGTACATCAATGCCACCACGCGCGGGCGTTTGTCGGCGGGTGACACATCGCAAGCCAGTGCCAGGCCAGCGGTTTGGGTGATTTGCATGCCAGCACCGACACACAAAAATGCCATGGCCGCGCCGAACCGAATCACCCACAAATAGCCTTCGCGTGGTTCAGACAAGCCCAACAATGCAAACGGCATCACGGCCAAACCGCCGAACATCAAAATGGTGCCCATCCACATGTAGGGAATGCGTCGCAGACCCAACGCGGAAGGGTGCGTGTCGCTGCGATATCCAATCATGGCGCGCAGCGGTGCAAATACCAACGGCAGCGCGACGGACAACGCCACCCACCAAGCAGGCACTTGCAGTTCGATGATCATCACCCGGTTGAGTGTGCCCACCAGCAACGCCATGGCCATGCCCACCGACAACTGAAACAGCGCCAAGCGAAACAGCCGTGTCAATGGCAGATCGGGCGAAGCCGCGTCCGCAAAGGGCACGTACTGCAGCATCAGCGACTGCATCCAGGCGGGAGGGCGTACGGCAAACTTCATTGGCGCACCCACTCCCACGCTTGTGAGGTGTAAAAACCGCTGGAGATGCGTTGCATGCGCTGTGGACGCCAGCCATGTTCACGCACCGCGCGTTCGATGTAGACATGCAAGGTGGATTTGCGCACCGGCGACAACTGCGGCGAACGGTCGGTGCGCGGAAACAAGCGACCCATGGCGTGCATGGTCGCCAGCAAAGGTGAATGCGGCGCGAACGTGAACAGCACTGAATGCTTGGTGCGCTTGCTGAGCGACTCGAAAGCATTGGCGATGTCTTGCGTGTCGTAATGGATCAGCGAATCCATGCACACCACGTGGTCAAACTCGCCGTGCTCAGCAGCCAGCATGTCGCCTGCCAAAAACGTGATGCTGCCCCCTTTGGCGCTGAGTGCAGGTGTGGTCAATAAATCTTGTGCGTGGCGTTCACGCGCCAAGTTGACCAAGGTGGGCGATAAATCGATGGCCAGCACATCGGCACCGCGTTTCATGGCCTCTTGCGCCAAAGCGCCGGTGCCGCATCCGGCATCCAGCAAACGCATGCCCTGCATGTCTTGCGGTAACCAAGACAACAAGGTGTGGCGCATTTGGTCGCGGCCTTGGCGCACCGTCGTGCGAATGCGGCCCACGGGCGCATTGGAGGTGAGTACCTCCCAGGCTTTGGCGGCTGTGCGATCGAAATAGGTTTCGATCTGCCCGCGTCTGGCGACGTAACTGGCGTGGTTCATCTCAATCAAATCCCAACAAATCAAAAATATCGCGGTCTTTCATGGGAATGGACGGCAGCGGGTCGGTACCTGCCCACAAGGCAGCGGCCAAGCGCATGTACTCGTCTTGCACGGCCTTGATGGCGGGCGTGGCTTCCAACTCAAACATGGTGCATTTCTGCAAACGGCTTTTGCGGATTTCATCGAGCATGGGGAAATGCGCCATGTTCTTCAGACCAGTGACAGCGTTGAATTTATCGACTTGGTCGGTGTCGTCGCTGCGGTTGACGATCACGCCGCCCAAGCGCACGTTGTAGTTTTTCGACTTGGCACCGATGGCGTGCACGAGGCGGTTCATGGCGAAAATGGAATCAAAGTCGTGGGCGGTGACGATCAAGGCGCGGTCTGCATGTTGCAGTGGCGCGGCAAAACCGCCG
>SXWY01000080.1 GCA_005789825.1 Burkholderiales bacterium
ATCCAAGGCCAAGAACCGATCAAAGAACATTTGCTGATCACACGCTACAACCCCAGCCGTGTGCAAGAAGGGCAAATGCTCTCCCTGGAAGACATTCAAGACATATTGCGCATTCCGTTGATCGGCGTGATTCCCGAATCTGAAGACGTGCTGCAAGCGTCTAACCAAGGCGTGCCTGCCGTGCTGCTGGAAAAAAGCGATGTCGCTGAAGCCTACAAAGACGTGGTTGACCGCTTTCTGGGCAAAGAACTGCCGCTGCGCTTTACCGAAGCGGCCAAGCCCGGTCTGCTGCAACGCGTCTTTGGGCGGAGATAAGCCACATGTCTTTGTTGTCACTCTTTTTAGGCGAAAAGAAAAAAACCGCCAGCGTCGCCAAAGAGCGTTTGCAAATCATCTTGGCCCACGAACGTTCAGGCAAATCCGCCCACCAACCGGATTATTTGCCCGACTTACAGCGCGACCTGATCGCCGTGCTCTCCAAATACGTGAATATCAATCCCAGCGACATCAAGGTCAATTTGGAACGCCAAGACAACCTCGAAGTGCTGGAAGTCAAGATAGAGCTGCCTGACGGGCGCTGAGCCCTGCCTACCCGGCTGGCTGGGCTCGGGCCCCTGGTCAATCAACACATTACCGCTGCTGATAAGCATGCCTAGCGTCAGGCCATGTGACAGCCCGTGGCCGTGGCGGACTGGAGCGGCCTGCGGGCCTGCCCAGGCTTTTGCTAAGATGCCAACCATCTGATATTAATACTTTAAATTTAATTAAATTGGCTAATTTGATTTATTAACTACATTTAAATTAAATTTTGTTGAATATTCCAATTTTAGTTGTATACTTTTTGACATGTCTTCAAAAAAACAATTCTTTAATATGCAGTATATATATGATGTGAAAACTTTCTAAAGGTAGCCAAGCTCGGCAACAGCTGCCCAAAACCGCCAATCCACTGGCTCGCACCCACCCCGACAACACACAATTCAGGACTCCCCATGATGAAAACTGAGCCAGACCATCTTCTGAACGCCAAACTCTTGCAAGTCATCTGTCAATTGCATGATTGGGAAAACCAACATTTGCATTTGGTGCAAAGCCAGGCAGGGCGCTACCTGTACCTGAGTTTGGTCAAACAATTGATTCAGGCCAAGGAAGACCAACCCAGCGCCTTGCTCAAAGGCATCTACCACAACCAAGATTTGAGTGAGCGTGCACTGCGCTACAAAATCCGTGAATTTGAAGAGGAAGGCTTGATCAAATTCGAGTCCAACCAAATAGACAAACGCTCCAAAAAAATCGTCCCCACCGATGATTTGATGCAAACGCTGGAGACGCACAGCCAAGAATTCGGGCGCATTTTGGCCACCAAATTTGTCGTGCTGCCTAAAAAATAACCGCCCCATTTGTCAAACCCATGGAGCATTTCATGAGCACCAACAACACCATGCTGGGCGCACTGGTGGGACTGCTGATCTGCCTGACCCTTGGCTGGGGCTTGACCTTGTATGGCTATCGCCGCCTGCGTCACACACTCAAGCAGCAGCAAGCCAAGGAACAGCGCATGCAAGGTTTCATGGCGTCGTTATCGCACCACCTGCGCACCCCGCTCAACGGCATCATGGGTTACGCAGAATACATACACAGCAGCTCGCAAGAGCCCATGGTGCATTTCACCTCCAAAATCATTTTGGAAAACAGCCTTGAAATGTTGCAACTGGTCAATGGCATGCTGGACCTGAACAAAATCAAAGAAGGCCAGTTGCCATTGGCCGTGTCATCGTTTGATGTGTACGACTTGTTAGAGTCGGTCAGACGGCTGCACCAAGCACGCGCTACCCGTCTCAATATCCAAGTGCAGCTCAGTACCAACCAACAAACCACCCTCAAGATGACCGCAGACCCTTACCGTTTGCGGCAAGTGCTCAGCCATTTGGTAGACAACGCCATCACGTTCAATCGCCCCAAAGGGGAAGTCCATTTGCAGCTCATGCACGATGAAACCGCCAATACCCTGACATTCACCGTGACGGATACCGGGCTGGGCATGACACGCGAAGTGCAAGAGCAGTTGTTTGCCAACTTGTCAGGATTGGCCGCTGACTTTCCTGCCAAAGACAAAACAGGCGTTGGGCTGGGTTTGACGCTGAGTCACCAATTGGTGCAACTGATGGGTGGCAAATTGGACTACCGCACCGAAGTCGGTGTGGGCAGCAGTTTCTTTTTCACCCTGCCCTTGCATACGCGCACCGAGGTGACAGCATGAGCCAGGGCCATGTGATTGTGGTGGACGACAACGAAAGCAACCGCTTGTTACCGGGTTTGTTTTTGCGCCCACTGGGGTATACGGTGGACGAATGCGACAGTGCTGCACAAGCGCTCGCGCTTTTGCAACACACCGCGTGTGACGTGTTGTTGTTAGACATTTCTATGCCCACCATCAGTGGCATCGATTTATGCACCCAACTGCGTACCGAGAAACGGTTTGACAACCTGAGAATCATTGCCTACACCGCCCACGCCATGCCCGAAGAAATCGCCCAACTAGAGGCCGTGGGCTTTAACAAAATCCTGCTCAAACCCATACACAGTCACGATTTGCTCAAAGCGCTGCACATGTGAGACAAGCACTACACCACGGGCATGGCATGCCAATCGGTGGTGTAGTCGGGTGATTTGCAGGTCTGCTTCATTTGCCAACCGGTGTACGCACCTTGGGTTGAGACTTTCACCGTGCCGCGCCCGTAGCGCTTATTCAAACCGTCCAACGCATCCATCAAGCGCGTGTCCACCGCTTGCGGCGGCTCTAACCAATCGGTTTGGTAGCGCCCCTGCGGCGCAATGCCGCTGAGCATCACGCCGGCCTTTTTGTACTGATAACCGGGGCGAAACATGCGCTCGACCAAATGCCCGGCCCAGCGACTCACCACCAAACTGTCGCTTGTCGGTTGGGGCAAGGGCACCACCAAGGAGGGCATGTATTGCGGCAGGTCTTTGCGAAAACGGTTGGTCATTAAAAACACTTGAATCACCGATGCATGCGAGCCTTGGGCGCGCAACTTGGCACAGGCATTCGCCACAAACATGCTGACCGCGTCTTTGAGCACATCGACATCCTCAACCATGCTGCCAAACGATCGACTGGCGATGATTTGTTGCTTGTCGGCCTGCACTTCTTGCATATCGATGCACGACAAACCGTTGAGTTCGCGCTGGGTTTTTTCCATCACCACCCCGAATTCGGCGCGCAAGCTCGGTATGTGCGCCTGACGCAAATCCTGCACGGTGCGTATGCCGTGCGCCACCAAACGGCTGCTCAAACGCCTGCCCACACCCCACACCTCGTCTACGGCAATGCGTGCGAGCAAGCGCGACTGCTGTGCCTCGGTGAGGTCGTTGTAATTGAACACACCGCGTGAACGCGGGTGTTTTTTGGCGATGTGGTTGGCCAACTTGGCCAAGGTCTTGGTCGGGCCGATGCCCACACACACCGGCAAGCCGGTCCACTTGAGCACGGTTTCGCGGATACGGTAGCTGAGCGTGCGCACATCGGGCATGCCGCTGAGATCGACAAAACATTCGTCGATCGAATAGACCTCGGCGCGTGGCGAAAAATCGCTGAGGATGCGCATGACCCGGTTCGACAAATCGGCATACAAAGCGTAATTGGAACTGAGCGCCAAAATGCCGTGCTGCTCGGCCAGCGCTTTGCATTCAAACCACGGTTGCCCCATGCGAATGCCCAAAGCCTTGGCCTCGTTCGAGCGCGACACCACGCAGCCATCGTTGTTGGACAACACCACCACAGGTATGCGTTGCAGATCCGGGCGAAACAAACGCTCGCAACTGACGTAAAAGTTGTTGCAATCCACCAAAGCCAGTTGCGACAGTACGCCAGCCATGCGTCAATAGAGTTTGTGCAAGTTGTACGTGACCACGCCCCAGACCGCGAAGTCGTCCTCGTCCTTGATCAAGCGCGGCGGATAAATGCTGTTTTCTGCCAATAATTTGACAACGCCGCCGCGCCGGTAAAAACGCTTGACCGTGAATTCGTTGTTCAACAAGGCCAACACAATGCACAGGTGTTTGGGATCCAAACTGCGGTCTACCAGCAGCGTATCGCCCTCGTAAATGCCCGCCCCGACCATCGAGTCGCCTTTGACCCGAAACAAAAACGTGGCCTCTTTGTTGCCGATCAGGTGCTCGTTCAAGTCGATGCGTTTGCGCGTGTGATCGGCCGCCGGTGACGGGAAACCCGCAGGCACGGCCCAACTGCACATATCCAGCCAAAGCGGCTGGGCAGCAAGGGCCACCGGGGTTGCCAAGGGCAAAAGTGTGTCGGACATGGGCAAGGAGTACTGTTAATTTATACAGTATATACCTCGTGTTTGTTCTGCGTGTCAGCAACGGTTTAGCGCTGGCGTGTGTTTTGGCGGCGCTGGGACCGACCACGGGTTTTTGACAGATTTCAGGCTTGAAGATTGCTTTCCCTGGTCAGTGTCGGCAAACCGTTGGCGCACCTACCCATCGTTTCAAATACAAAAAGGGGATAGATATGTTCAAAAATACATCTTTGACAACAATTTTGTTTTTTGCCTGCTTGACGGCACATGCCGAAAACTGGCGCTACTGCGCGGCCAACGCCCCTTTGAACAGCCCTTGCAAAGCCTGGGTGTCGGCTTACCTGGCCGGCCATGCGCCCGCCACCGATGCCCAAGAAGTGCCACGCTACCAAGCTGACAGCGCCTTGGCGCGGCACCTCAGCGCATACCACCGAAGCGATATTCCAGCCTATGGTGCGCCCTCACTGCGTGCACAACAACCATTTGCGCAAAACGCCGGTTTGGTGATCGTGCGCTGAATGACCTGCGCACACCCGCCGTGCGAGCCCTATCTGTCGTGCGCTGCACAATATGGGGTATGGATGCGATAAGCCCATCATGAAAATAAAACCCGCTGCTCTTTTCCTTTGTCTGTTGTGCCAAACCGCCTCCGCTGAATGGGTTCGTGCAGAGCCAGACTGTGCCATGTGGATGACACCAGATACGGCTGCACGTGAACTTGAAAACAAGGCGTGGTTAATTGGATTTTTAAGCGGTGCCAACATGGCGTTTTCCTTAGACGCAGACCGCAAGCCCTTCAATTATTTTGAGGGCCTCACGAATGGGCAGATATACCTTTGGATGGATAACTATTGCCGTGCAAATCCACTCTCCTCCACACTGTATGGCGTTGGTGAGCTGATGCAGCAGAGGAACAGCCAATGAACTCCAAGCCGCCAATTCAGTGATAGAAGCTGGTCGAGCGCTGCGGATAACGCTCGGCCTACTTTGGGGTTTGAGCGGGGATTTGTTCCGCTGGCGCAGCAGACATGCATTTGCGCGTGCAGTTTTTTTCCACCACAGACGCTGGCCCTGAACATGAATTGGCGGTGCATTCTTAATATTATGGTTGACTGAGGTATTTGTCTTTTCCAAGTGTCAAGCAAAGGTCGAGAACCGCCAAGACATTTGCATGTACAAACTCTCCAAGCCGAGCTTGACGAAAATGTTTCCCATGGGATACATTAAGGCATGATGCAAGTCCAGCAAACTGAAGCCTACGCCAAATGGTTTTCTGGACTGCGAGACCGAGTCGCCCGTGCCCGCATCGACATCCGCATCCGACGCTTGTCTCTGGGCAACGCCGGCGATGCAAAGCCTGTGGGTGATGGTGTGTCGGAACTAAGGGTTGATCACGGGCCCGGATACCGAATCTATTTCATCCTGCGTAGCGAGGTCGTGATTGTCTTGCTGGCCGGAGGGGACAAGTCCACTCAAGACAAGGACATCCGTAACGCCAAATCATTGGCAAAAGATTTAAAGGAGTAGTGACCATGCCCAAGACCAAGACACGCATTTGGGATCCCGCCGAGCACCTGATCACCGACGAGGATATGGCAGCCTATCTGGAAGCGGCGCTTCAAGAGGGAGACTCTGCACTGATTGCAGCCGCGCTAGGCGATATCGCGCGGGCCAAGGGCATGAGTCAGATTGCCCGCGAAGCAGGACTGGGGCGCGAGAGCCTTTACAAAGCACTGTCCGCTGACGGTAACCCCGAGTTCGCGACGATCATGAAGGTCGTTTCTGCACTTGGATTGCAACTGCACGCTTCACCTGCCCGTGTGGAAGGTTGAACAAGCGCTTCGTTGGATCTTTGAAGACTCGACAGAGATTGCGAAGGTAAGCAATAGCTTGGTGCCCGACCACAAAAAACGCCCCGAAAGGGGCGTATTCATTGAAGTACTGGCGGAAACGAAGTCTGCCATGGGCTTGTGTCACGCAATAGCATATTCATTCAAAACCCTATATATCTCAACGCTTTTAGAAGATTCGTTGTGTCAATCAAATCCATCTGCTACCATTCAATATCAAGTTTAATGGTATGTAGGATGAGATGCCAAAAATAGCAAAACCACTCAATGATCTTCAGGTCAGGCGCATAACCCGAGTGGGATGGCATGCTGTTGGTGGTGTTGCCGGACTTCTTTTGCAGGTACGCAAACCAGCCAAAGAAGGCGCTCAAATCCCACGGTCGTGGATTCTCAGGGTAAAGGTTGGTGATAAGCGTCAGCCTATTGGACTTGGGCCATACCCGCAGGTATCCCTTGCCGAAGCCCGTGAACAAGCCAAGAAAATGGTTGTGGAAGCCAAGCAAGGGGTGAATCTTAAAGCCAAGAAGCGCACTGAGCGCAGTGCTTTGCTTTCAGCGGCCTCGAAAAACAAAACCTTCCGAGAGTGCGCTATCGCCTACATGGAAGCACATGCCAGCGATTACACCAGCGACAAGCACCGCAAACAGTGGCCTTCAACATTGGAAGCCTACGCATACCCGGTGATTGGAAACATGCTAGTGTCAGATGTTGCCATGCGGGATGTCAAGAGCGTCCTCGAGCAAGAAACCACCACTACAGATGGTCAAAGTGGAAAACTCTGGTTCCTAAAAACCGAAACGGCTAAGCGCCTTTTAGGCCGAATCAAGACTGTGCTGGACTTCGCCACTGTTAATGAATACCGTTCTGGTACAAACCCAGCCCAATGGACTGGTTACCTTGACACACAACTACCCTCGCCTAAAAAGCTTCAAACAGTTAAGCACCACCCAGCAGTGCCATACGCCTTGGCGGGAGATTTCATGGTCAAGCTTCGCCAGAACGAAAGCATCAGCGCCAAAGCTCTGGAATTTCTGATTCTCACAGCCGTACGATCTGGGTCTGTAAGGCTTGCTGAGTGGTCAGAAATTGACTTTGAAAAAAAGATGTGGGTTATTCCAGCAGAACACACCAAAGCACGGCAGGAACACAGGGTTCCGCTACAACCGCAGGCAATCAAGCTATTGCAGTCTCTACCCAAAATGGTGGGAACGCAAATTGTGTTCCCGAGTCCAACGGGTAAAGCTTTGAGCGACATGGCATTAAGCCAAATCATGAGGGGAATGCGTGAAAGAGGTGAGTTGACGGTTAAGGGAGTACCACACGGCTTTAGAAGCACTTTCCGTGTCTGGGCGGCAGAGCAAACCGACTTCCCAGATGACATGAGAAAGATTGCCTCTTGTCACACTGTTAGTGATGCCGTAAAAAAAGTCTATGAACGAACCGACTTACTTGAAAAACGACGGCAATTGATGAAAGATTGGTCCAACTATTTGGATCAGCCAACCGCTCAAACCACTTTAAATGTTCGAATGTTGGGGGGCAGAAAATGAGTCGAATATACGCAAACAAGCAGTACTTGCTTGCAACGGCTGAACAGCTTGAAAGGGGCATTCAATTCTCACCGGAACAAATGGAGTTTTGGGGGACGATACTTAGACGCATCGCTGAAGGGGAGTCTTCTGAAGTTGTCTTAAATCTTAAGCGAAGGGCTGGCGAAAAAAAAGTCGATGAGGACAAACGAAGGCGTATTAGCTTCGTTTTACATTTGGTTGCAAGTTACTACAACCCATTTATTGATCCCCGTTTATCACCCGAAGAACAGCCACAAAAACTTACCCTTGAGGAATCAATATTCAAAGTATTACCTGAAGTACCAAAAATCATGGGGGATGGACATAAGTACGAGTACGACCAGATTCGTGACTGGTGGTACGACAATGACAAAAAGCATATGCAGTCACCATTGCGCAATCGTTTTGATGCGGATAACCCATTTCCTTAATTGTTCATACCGCTAGTAAATGAGGGATTACTGGCGGCACTGAAATGATCATTTGATATTTATATTTCAATCCACAAGTGTCCGGTTAAAAATTGAATAAATTCAACTGGTTAGCGTTGTCAGCATTATGGCTTGGGTTGCTGTCGACCTGTAAGGCTTGTAAAGCCTCGGTTTTCTCGAATACCGAGACCGACA
>SXWY01000081.1 GCA_005789825.1 Burkholderiales bacterium
AGATTTAAAAATCTGATATTCGCGCCATATTTCAAACTTTTATTCTTGGCTGATAATACGGTTTGAAATATATTTTTATCAGGAGATAACCATGTCACGTTTAAGTCCAGTCGCCCAATTAGAAAAAATACGGGCCGCCAGAATCAAATTGGAAAAAGAAGAACAGCGTTTGATGTCGCGCACACATGACAAAGCTTTGTCGCAAATTGTGCAAATTGCACATGCCTCTGGTTTGACGGCCGAACAAATTGCAGCCGCTTTGGGCGGCAAAAAAGG
Organism: Burkholderiales bacterium; assembly: GCA_005789825.1. Taxonomy (GTDB): domain Bacteria; phylum Pseudomonadota; class Gammaproteobacteria; order Burkholderiales; family Burkholderiaceae_C; genus Limnohabitans. The sequence continues at coordinate 277 of SXWY01000081.1, forward strand.
CAAAACCCGCGCCGCCAAATCGGCCTCGGCAAAAACCTCTAAAGCCAGACGATCTACCGCTGGCCGCAAAGTCGCCCCCAAATACCGTGACCCTGCCAACCCCGACCAAACCTGGACCGGTCGTGGCCGCACGCCTGCATGGGTTCAGGCCCTGCAAGCAGCCGGTCAGCTGGCCAGCGCGGAAATCAAATCCGCTTAAACGTTTTGGCCGCTGCGTCCTTGGGCGACAGCAGCGGTTGGGTTGTCAGCGCTTGCAACGGCCAGTCGATGGCAATGTCGGGGTCATTCCACACAATGGCATCTTCATCGCTGGCCACCCAGTAATCGGTGGTTTTATAAATCACCTCGGCCAAATCACTCAACACCAAAAACCCGTGGGCAAAGCCTGCGGGTATCCACAATTGTTGGTGGTTATCGCTGTCTAATACTTGCCCCGTCCACTGCCCATATTGCGGCGAATTGGGACGAATATCTACCGCCACATCAAATATTTTGCCTTTGGACACCCGGATCAATTTGCCTTGTGGGTATTGGCGTTGAAAATGCAAGCCCCGCAATACCCCATGTTTGGATTGACTGTGGTTATCCTGAACAAATGTCACATCGAGTCCAGTGGCCCGGTTAAATTCACGCTGATTAAAACTTTCAAAGAAAAAACCGCGTTCATCTGCAAATACCCGGGGTTGGAGTAATAAAACTGGCGTCAACGAAGTGGGGGTCACGGTATATGGCATTTGAATCAACCCAATAATCGCAATAAATATTGGCCATAACCAGTATTTTTATAAGGTTGTGCCAGTTTTTCTAAATCGCCAGCGGAAATCCAGCCCTGAGAAAAAGCAATTTCCTCGGGGCAAGCCACCATCAACCCTTGCCTTTTTTGTAATGTCGAAATGAAAGTGGCGGCTTCCATCAGTCCCTCATGGGTGCCTGCGTCTAGCCAGGCATAACCACGGCCCATGGTTTCTACATGCAACTGCTGTTGCGACAAATAATGGCGGTTCACGTCGGTGATTTCCAATTCACCGCGTGCAGATGGACGAATATCGGCTGCAATATCGCAAACCTGCGGGTCATAAAAATACAAACCGGTCACGGCGAAATTGGATTGGGGATGTTGGGGTTTTTCTTCAATATGCACTGCGCGTTGTTGCGCATCGAATGTCACAACACCATAACGCTGGGGGTCAACCACATGGTAGGCAAAAACTGTGGCGCCTTGCTGGCGCTGGTGGGATGCCTGCAACTGCTTGACCAAATCGTGGCCATAAAAAATATTGTCCCCCAGCACCAAGGCGCTGTGGTGGTGGTTGACAAAATCCCGGCCAATCAAAAAAGCTTGTGCCAGTCCTTCTGGTTTTGGCTGAACAGCATATTGGATATGCATGCCCCATTGCGACCCATCGCCCAGCAATTCTGTGAAACGAGGCGTGTCTTGCGGTGTTGAGATGACCAACACGTCGCGAATACCACTCAACATCAAGGTACTGAGCGGGTAATACACCAAGGGTTTGTCATAGACCGGCATCAATTGCTTGCTGACCGCGAGCGTCAACGGATACAGCCGGGTGCCGGAACCACCGGCGAGCAAAATGCCTTTTCTTTGAACAGCGGTCATGTCAAATCCTGACGGTAGTGATTGAACGGGACATCAAACTTTGAGAGGGTGTTGCTGGCTGAGTTGTGCCAACACTTGATCAACCCCAGTTTGCCAATCGGGCCAATCGCATGGCAAACTGCGCGCCAGCAAACGGCTGTCGAGCAAACCATACGCCGGTCGTTGTGCAGGCAGCGGGTATTGTGCAGTGGAGATGGGAAGCACCTGTTCGGCAGTGGCCTTGAGCGGCCATCCGTGTCTGGCAGCTTGCACCAAGACATGTTGGGCATAGCCGTGCCACGTGGTTTGACCGCTGGGCGTGGCATGAAACAAACCGTTCAAGCCCTCGCGTTCGGCCGATGGCATGGCAAGAAGCGCCAGTTCTGCCAACCATGTCGCAGCAGTTGGCACACCCGTCTGATCTGCGACCACGTTCAGTTGGTCCCGCTCAGCGGCCAATCGCAACATGGTTTTCAAAAAATTTTGACCATGGGCCGCCACCACCCAAGAACTGCGAAAAATCACATACCGCGCACCGCTGGCTTGAACAGCCGCATCGCCGTCGCTTTTGCTTTGCCCATACACCGACAAAGGATCGGTGGCATCGGTTTCCAGATACGGACGGGTTGAACGGCCATTGAACACATAGTCGCTGGAGAAATGCATCAATGCCGAGCCCCTGGCCTTGGCGTATTCGGCGAGCATGGCCGGCAATTGGGCGTTGACCAAATACGCTTGTTCAGGCTCGGTTTGCGCCTTGTCGACTGCGGTGTAGGCCGCGGCATTGAGAATCCAGCGCGGTTTGAGTTGGGTCACACGCTCTTTGAGTTTGGATAAATGGCTGACATCGATATCGGCCCGGGTCCAAGCCACCAATGGGTAAGCGGCTTGTTCTAGTGCTTGCTTCAGCGCATGGCCGAGTTGGCCTGCTGCGCCGAGCAACAGCACGGGTTCAGTCGCCATAGTGCAAATCGACCCATTGGCGATAAGCGCCGCTGGTGACACCGCTGACCCAATCGGCATGGTCCAAATACCACTGCACCGTTTTGCGCAAACCGGTTTCAAAAGTTTCAACCGGTTGCCAGCCCAAGCTGTTGTGGATTTTCCCAGCGTCGATGGCGTAGCGTCTGTCGTGCCCCGCGCGGTCTTTCACATACGTGATTTGCGATGCATACGACTGACCGTCTGCACGGGGTTGTAATTCGTCCAACAAATGGCAAAGCGTTTTCACCACTTCAATGTTGGGCTTTTCGTTCCAGCCACCGATGTTGTAGGTTTCACCCGGGGTTCCCGCTTGCAACACCCGCTCAATCGCGCGGCAATGGTCCTCTACAAACAACCAATCACGCACTTGCATGCCATCGCCATAGACCGGCAAGGGTTTGCCTGACAGCGCATGGTGAATCACCAAGGGAATGAGTTTTTCAGGGAAATGGTAGGGGCCATAGTTGTTGCTGCAATTCGTTGTGAGCACGGGCAACCCGTAGGTGTGGTGCCAGGCACGCACCATGTGGTCGGAGGCGGCTTTGCTGGCCGCATAAGGGCTGTTGGGCTCGTAAGGATGGGTTTCTGTGAACGCAGGTGCATCGGGCGACAGACTGCCGTACACCTCGTCGGTGCTCACATGCAAAAAACGAAAATGCGATTGCTGGTCTGCGGGCAATGCTGACCAATATGCGCGTACCGATTCGAGCAATTGGCAAGTGCCCACGACATTGGTTTGGATGAAATCCAGTGGCCCGTGGATAGAACGATCAACATGCGACTCCGCCGCAAAATGCAGCACCGCGCGTGGCTGATACTGATTTAAGAGTTGCGTCACCAAGGCGGTGTCGCCGATATCACCTTGCACAAACACATGGCGTTTGTCTTGGGCCAAGGATTGCAAATTGCCCACATTCCCGGCGTAAGTGAGTTTGTCTAAATTGACCAGCGGCTCTTCATGCGCAGACAACCAGTGGTGGACAAAATTACTGCCTATGAATCCCGCACCACCGGTCACCAGCAGGGTCATACAGGCATGCTTTCCTCGGTGATGCCCAATACGGTGGAGCGAACCATTTCGCGCAGTATTTTTTTCTCGGGAAAACTCAGCGGGCGGTCTAAGGCGCGGCGCACACGCAACAACATATGGCGATCCACCTCTTGCGGAATGCCGTGGCTGCCACGCAATTCGTCACGCAAGTCTTCGCGCAAATCCTCGGGTTCGTCATCCCACCATTGGGTGACAACTTCCAACAATTTGGTACGCACCACCTCAGGGTCTTGGGGTGCAGCTGCAGCGGCAGGAGCGCGTGGTGCTGCAGTGAGTTCACGGGCAGCTTGGGGCAACAGCAACACACGCCGATCGGCTTGCGCGAGCAAGCGGCACCAAGCTGGGTCTTCGGTCACCAATTGGTCCATGTGACGCGCCGATTCGTCAGCCAAAACATACACACTCAAACCATGCAACTGCGCATCGTCAATGACAGCGGTCAAGCGGTCGTCATCGCTGGCCACCAGCAAATGCTCGCAGGCATGGTGTTGCGCCAAGCGCGCAATGTCTGAAGACATGGCTTGGAACACCACATCACCAGGTTCTCCCCCGGTAGCATCCAAATGGCGAACAATTTGGTCGTGGGGGAACTGGGTATCAGGGTTGTCGGTGTACCAATAAATTCTTTGGATATCTAAGCCCAGGCCTGCCCCTTTGAGCGCTTGTGCCAAGGACGGAATCAAGGCCATGCGGTTGTAGGTTTCCGGTTCGGTCGCCGCGTCGGTGGTTTGACGCAGTAGCCAGGCCATGTAATTGCTGTCGATCAATGCGATGCAACGACCCGTGCGTGCAGGTGCGTGTTCTTTGCGGTGGTGGGTGGGACGAGGCTCGTTCTTCATTGATGGTTACCTGTTGCTGAAATAGCTAATGGGGAAAAGTGACAGTGGGTGGTCCGTCGTGGGTTGGTTGCAGGCACCCGAAACTAATGACTAACCTGCAAATACGAATATTAGCTGATCTTGAAAACCGTTTGCGCCAGCGGGGAAGCAGAGAGTTCATTGGCGTTTGCAGTGATGGGTTGAGCCGCGACTTGTTCGTCTGTGCGGCCAAAACGCCGTACCCTTTGCTCGAACCATTGAATGGCTTTTTTCAGAGCAGCCGCGTCAAAGTCTGGCCAATAGGTGTCGGTGAAATACAACTCTGTGTAAGCGGTTTGCCACAGCAAGAAATTGCTGATGCGAGATTCGCCGCCTGTTCTGATCAACAACTCCGGATCGGGCAAATCGGCTGTGCTGAGATGGGCTGCCAAGCCGTTGGCGTCGAGGTCCTGCAAGTTTTTGTCCGGATGCGCCACTTGCCATGCACGCATGGCATTCAACACATCCCATTGCCCGCCGTAATTGGCTGCAATCGTCAAATGCAAACGGTCGTTGTGCGCGGTTTCTTGTTCGGCTTGGTCAATCCGCGACTGAAGCAGCGGCGCAAACGCGCTGCGGTCACCGATCACCCGCAAACGTATGCCTGCGGCTTTCATTTCAGCCACTTCGTTTTCAAGGTATTGCAAAAACAAGCCCATCAACGCGCTGATTTCTTCCGGGGGTCGGCGCCAATTTTCCGAACTGAATGCAAACAAGGTCAAGTAACTGACTCCGGTTTCAGCGCAGGCTTTGACCATGTGGCGAACATTGGCAGCGCCTTTCACATGCCCGACGGTACGGGGCAACAAACGTTTTTTGGCCCAGCGTCCGTTGCCGTCCATGATGATGGCGATGTGTTGCAGCGAATTGGCCATGGTGCTTAAAGTGAAGCAGGCCGCAAATCTTGCATCTGCGTGGTGACGCGGTGCTGCTTGTTGAGCAAGTCGATCAACACCATGGCGCGGTGTTCACCATCGGCTTGCTGAAAAATACCTTCAATGCCTTTGAGCGGGCCGCTGACTATTTTGATGGTTTGACCCGGCTGAAACAAACGTTCGGGCGCGCGCTGCGGCACAGTTTGCAAGGCTTGTATCAACTCATCCGCAACCACCGCGGGTCGGTTGCCAAAGCTGACCAAGCGGCTGACGCCCAAGGTCGAGCGAATCGGCGACCAATTGGTTTGTTCAGTGTCCAGCCGTATGAACAAATAGCGGCTGAACATGGGCTCGGTGACATTCGCCAGTTTGCCGCGCAATACTTTCTCGACAGTCAACATGGGAAGCCATGCTTCAAACCCCTGGCGCTGCAGGTTGTCCAACGCACGTTCTTCTTGGCGAGGCTTTGAATGGATGGCGTACCAATGCATAGGCGTGGTTGAGGTAAAACCTCTGGTGGATTTCGTCCATTGTAAACCGCTTATTTTGACAAATTATCCAACCCGAGGAGCACCCGCATGGCCAGCAAACCGCCGGAATTTGACCCCCAGCAAATGAGTGAACACATGAAGCAATCGGCCCAGCAAATCTGGCAAGCCGGCCTAGGCGCATTTGCCAAAGCACAGCAAGAAGGCGGCAAAGTGTTTGAGTCGCTGGTCAAAGAGGGCAGCAAATTGCAGGAGACCACGTTGCAGGCCCAGGCCAAAGTGGCCGAAGCGGCGGCCAAAGCCAGCGCCATGGCCAGCGACATGGGGCAACGCGCCAGCAGCCAATTTGATCGGCTAGAGGGTATTTTTGAAGAACGTGTGGCCAAGGCATTGCACCAATTGGGTTTGCCAGATGCGCAAGACATGGCGCAACTGCAAAACCGCGTGAGTGCACTCGAAGCCGAACTCCAAGCGCTCAAAGACAGCATGGGCCACGCCGGACCCAAAGGCTGACGGGTGAAAAAACCGCCGCGCCGTACCGCCGAGCGCATTTTGTCCACCGCCTTGGGTTTGTTCAACCGTTTCGGCGAACCCAATGTCGCGACCACGTTGATTGCATCGGACATGGGCATCAGCCCAGGCAATCTTTTCTACCACTTTCCCAGCAAAGAGTTGTTGGTCAATGCCTTGTTCGACGCATTTGAAGAACGCATGTTCCATTTGCTGCCTGCCGCCGCCGATGTGAAAGATTTGGAGCATGCGTGGTTTTTCATGCACAGCGTGTTTGAGTTGATTTGGGAACACCGTTTTATTTACCGCGACTTGAACGATTTGCTCAGCAAAAACCGCCATTTGGAATCGCAAGTCAAAGAGGTGTTGCAACGCCAGCGACAAGCGTTTGAACAATTGCTAAAGGGCTTGCAAGCAAACGGCTTGCTGGCTCAAACCGATACCGAACACAAGAGTTGCGCCACCCACATGGTGGTCATGCTGACATGGTGGTTGAGTTATGAATATGTGCAAGACCCCAGACACGCTATGGAGGACAACAACGCCAACCGCAGTGCACTGCGCGGTGCGCAACAGGTGCTGGGCGTGTTGTTGCCTTATTTACATGCGCAACCCAAAGCGCAGTTGCAATCGTTGATTCAGGTGTATGCCTGAGCCTGAGCCACTCAGGCAGGTGCCAAAAACTTTTCCACCATGCGCACCCAAATCGTGCCGCCTAACGGAATCAAGTCGTCGTTGAAATCGTAGCTGGGGTTGTGCAGGGTGCATGGTCCAGCGCCATGGCCCATTTCGCGGTGCTGTCCATCGCCATTGGCCAAGAAAAAATACGTGCCGGGTTTTTTCAACAGCATGTAAGAGAAATCTTCAGCGCCCATGGTGGGCTCTTGCGCCAGCACGTTCTCGGCACCCACGATCTCGGTCAGCACACTGCGTGTGAAATCGGCCTCTTTGGCATGGTTGATGGTCGGAGGGTAGTTGCGCACAAACTCGAACGTGCAACTGGCTTCGTGCGCCGCGCTGACATGTTCGGCAATGCTCTTCATGCGTCGCTCGATCATGTCGAGAATGTCGACGGTGAAAGTGCGCACGGTGCCTTGCAATTCGCAACTGTTGGGCACCACATTGGTGGCTTCGCCTGCATGGATCATGGTGACCGAAATGACACCGGCATCCACCGGCTTGATGTTGCGCGAGACGATGGTTTGGAAGGCTTGCACCATTTCGCAAGCGATCGGCACCGGGTCGATGCCGTTGTGCGGCAAAGCCGCGTGGCAACCTTTGCCTTGGATAGTGATTTTGAATTCATTGCTGGAGGCCATCACCGGTCCAGCGCTGACCGCCGCTTGCCCGACCGCCATGCCCGGCCAGTTGTGTAAACCAAACACGGCGTCCACGGGAAATTTGTCAAACAAACCGTCTTTGATCATTTCACGGGCGCCGCCGCCGCCTTCTTCGGCCGGCTGAAAAATCAGCACCACGGTGCCATCGAAGTTTTTGTGTTGCGACAAATGCCGAGCAGCCGCCAGCAACATGGCGGTGTGGCCATCGTGGCCGCACGCGTTCATCTTGCCGGGAGGTTGGCTGGCATGGGCAAACGTGTTGGCTTCGTGCACGGGCAAGGCGTCCATGTCGGCACGCAAGCCGATGCTGCGTTGGCTGGTGCCGTTTTTGATGATGCCGACCACGCCGGTGGTGCCCATGCCGCGGTGCACTTCGATGCCCCAACTGCTGAGTTGGGCGGCCACCAAATCGGCGGTGCGGTTTTCCTGAAAACACAATTCCGGATGGGCGTGAATGTCGCGGCGCAAGGCCACCATGCTGGCGGCTTCGGTGGCGATCGAGTCGAGCAGTTTCATAGGGGCACCTGTTTGTAAGGGTTGAGTAATCAGTCTACCTGATTGGCTCATTCCTGCTGTATGGGGTCATCTGTGGCCGCAGCCCGGCCTCGCCTCCATGCTTGCACAACGTCGGCTACGGCCGGTCCTGCGCCGTTTGCCTTGGGCAAAGTTGTGTGGGTATATGGACTTAGCCTACCAATTAACGTACGCTAAAAGCATCAGGAGTTCAACATGCAAACACTTTCCGCCAGCGATGCGCGCGCCAACCTTTACCGGTTGATGGATCAGACAGCTGAGGCAAGCGCAAAAAGATGCTTTAAAGCTTGCGACAAGTGGACTGAAAGCTAAAGCCCAAGAACTGCTGACTGTCATCAAAGATGACGAATAGGCCATTTCAACACGCGGCTTGGCAGCAGGCTAAAAGTGTGAAAGCTATTAACAGATACCAGGCCTAACCATGCAAAATGCACCCATGAACACCACCATACTGGGCGCCTGCCCACACGACTGCCCGGACACCTGCTCTTTGGTCACCACTGTGAAAGACGGTGTGGCCATCAAAGTGCAAGGCAACCCAGACCACCCCATGACCGACGGCGTGCTGTGCGCCAAGGTATCGCGCTACACCGAGCGCACTTACCACCCGGACCGTTTGCTTTATCCCATGAAACGCATCGGCCCTAAGGGCAGTGGTCAATTCGAGCGCATCAGTTGGGATGAGGCTTTGAACACCATCGCCAACAGGTTAAAACCCATCGTCGCCACCCGCCCTGAAAAGCTGTTGCCTTACAGCTACGCGGGCACCATGGGTTTGGTGCAAGGCGAGTCCATCGCGATGCGTTTTTTCAATCTGCTGGGTGCGGCCAAACTCGACCGCACGATTTGTTCTAGCGCTGGTGGTGAAGCATTGACCTATACCTTGGGTGGCAAAGTCGGCATGAAGATGGGTATGTTTGCCGAATCCCAATTGATCATCATCTGGGGCAGCAATTCCATCACCAGCAACATCCATTTCTGGCGCATTGCCCAAGAAGCCAAGCGCCAAGGTGCGCGTCTGGTTTGCATCGACCCGCGCCGCAGCGAAACCGCCGCCAAATGCGATCTGCATTTGGCGATCAAGCCCGGCACCGATGCCGCTTTGGCCTTGGCGCTGATGCACGAACTCATCACCCATGACTGGCTGGACCACGATTACATTGCCCAGTACACGCTGGGCTTCGAGGCCTTGCGTGAACGTGCTTTGCAATGGTCGCCCGAGCGTGCAGCGGAGGTATGCGGTTTGAAGGTGGAAGACATTCGCCAACTCGCGCATGACTTTGCGCACACCACACCGGCTGGCATTCGACTGAACTATGGGGTGCAACGCAGCCGTGGCGGTGGTAACGCGGTGCGTGCCATCGCCTGCTTGCCCGCACTCACCGGCGCTTGGCGGCACCGTGGCGGCGGTGTGTTGATGAGCGCGACGCACCATGCCCGCGCCCACAACATCGGCTTGCAACGGCCCGATTTGCACCGCAACCCCAAAGCACCGCTGATCAACATGAGCACCATCGGCGACGCGCTCAACACACCCGGTCTGGTCGAAGCCGTGATCGTCTACAACAGCAACCCGGTGGCGGTGGCCCCCGAATCGGCCAAGGTGGTGAAAGGGTTTGCGCGCGAGGACCTGTTCACGGTGGTACTCGAACATTTCATGACCGATACCGCCGATCACGCCGATGTCGTGCTGCCTGCCACCACCCAACTGGAGCATTGGGACATTCACAACAGTTACGGACACACCGACGTGGTGCTCAACCAACCAGCTATCGCGCCCTTGGGCGAAGCCAAAACCAACACACAAATTTTTCGTGAATTGGGCCTGCGACTGGGGCTGAACCATCCTGAGATGCAAGACACCGACGAAGCCTTGTGTCAGTTGGCATTGCAAAGCCCGTCCAACTTGAACAGCGCGCAACCCATCACCTGGGCGGCTTTGCTGAAAGCGGGTTTTGCGCATTGGCCGGTGGCTGACGCACCTTTCGCCAAGGGGGGTTTTCCGACACCCTCGGGCAAATGCGAATTTGTCAGCGAACGTTTGTCTGCCATGGGGCTCGACCCCTTGCCTGACCACATTCCTAACTACGAGCAATCCAACGCGACAGCTACTTACCCCTTGGCCATGATTTCACCGCCTGCGCGCAATTTTTTGAACTCCACCTTTGTGAATGTCAAAAGTCTGCGTGACATGGAAGGCGAACCGCTGCTGGAAATCCATCCCTTGGACGCGGCACAACGCCAAGTGAACGACGGCGACATGGTGCGTGTGTTCAACGACCGAGGCAGCTACCACTGCAAAGCGCAAATCACCACGCGGGCGCAACCCGGCTTGGTGGTGGGGCTGGGTGTGTGGTGGCGAAAGTTAGGGGCCAACCACACCAATGTGAATGAATTGACGTCGCAATTACTCACCGACATGGGCCGCGCGCCGGTGTTTTACGACTGCACGGTGCAAGTGGCTAGTTTGCGCTGAAACGCGACGCAGCGAGTTGTCGCAAGCCGTCAAAAATCAAACTGTCGACCAATTCAAATTGCACCGACATGCTCGGCGCCATCTTCCAACCGGCGCCGCCTGTCATGTAGCACAAGGGCTCGGCTTTGCAATGCGCACGCACATGTTGCAACATACGCTCGACCGCACCGGCAATCGCGAAGGTACCGCCACTGGTCAACGCATCGCTGGTGTTGGTGGGAAATTCACGCACTTCGCCGGTGGGCACGCGCAATCCCGCAGTGCCAGACTCCAGCGCTCGCAACATGATGCCGTGGCCGGGCAAGATAAATCCGCCCAAAAAATGGCCTTGCGCATCTATCGCCTCCACCGTCACCGCGGTACCGACCATGACCACCACCATCGGTCGCGGCGTACTTGCGGCGGTCTGAGCGCGCATGCGTGCCAATGCGCCCACCATCGCGACCCAGCGGTCTGCCCCCAATCGGGTCGGGTGGTCGTACCCGTTGTGCAAACCCGCTTCGCTGGCCGAGGGCACCACCCAACTCGGCATCAGGTCCCACAGCTCCAGTTGTTCGTCGACCCGCCGGCGCAACGCGTCGCCCGCCACGATGCAGCCCAACATGCGGGTGGCAGGTGGCAAGGGTTTCCAATCTTCGTCGGCCAAGCGGTCGATGTTTTCTAAAAACACTGCACCCTGCGCCACCAAAGGTGCGTCCACCGAATGGTTGGCATACATGGCCCATTTGAGGCGGGTGTTGCCAACGTCTAGGGCAATGAATGTCATGGCAGCTGAGTAGGAAAAGAGCCGCGAATTATGCGCCAGCAAGCACCGATTCAGGCACCGGACACTGGGGCGGGCACCTGACCCACACCCAATGAAGGTCGCAAACAGTCGTGACACGATTCCAGCGCCTTGGCCGCACGCAACACCAACGCGTCTCCAAACATTGGGCCCACCAATTGCACGCCCATGGGCAATCCTTCGCGGGTCAAGCCACAGGGCAGACTGATCGCCGGTTGTTGCGACAGGTTGAACGGGTAGCTGAACGGTGTCCAACCCAACATGGCCGCCGAATCCATCGGGCTGTGTCCTGCGGGCCGGGCTGGGAAGGCGGGCACGGCGGTGCTGGGCGTGAGTATCAAATCGAATCGCTGCATGAACTGTCGCAAGTGCGAGCCCAGCAGGCCGCGCCTTTGGTTCAATTGGTGAACCGCATTCACATCCAAGCGTTCGCCCAACGCGGCTTGTGCCGCAAAATCCGGATCGGTCAAAGCCTGTTGGGATGGATTGAGCGTGCGCCACACTTGATAAGCACCTGCAAACCACAAACCCGTGGTGATGTCTAACGGGTCTTCGATACCGGGGTCGGTTTGCTCGACATACGCGCCGAGTTGTTTCAAATACAAAGCCGCCTTTTCCACTGCCGCCGCTATGTCCGGATGCACATTTTTCGCATATCCCAAGGTCGGCGAATACGCCACACGCAAGCCCTTGACGCCTTGGTGCAACGAGGCCGTGTAGTCCACCGGGTCAAAGGGCAATGCGGTCCAATCGCGTGCGTCCGGCGCCGTGATGGTGTTCATCATCAGCGCCACATCGGCCACGCTCATGGCGTGTGGCCCCAGATGCGCCACCGAACCAAAGGGCGACAGCGGATAGGCTGGCACGCGCCCGAAGCTGGGCTTCATGCCGACGTTGCCACAAAACGCCGCAGGAATACGCACGCTGCCTGCACCGTCTGTACCCACCGCCAACGGGCCCAAACCCGCCGACACTGCCGCGGATGCGCCGCCAGATGATCCACCCGGGGTGTGCTCGGTGTTCCAAGGGTTTCGGCTGATGCCAGTCAACAAGGAATTGGTTTCGCCTTTGCAACCAAATTCGGGCGTGGTGGTTTTGCCAAGCAACACCGCACCTGCCTCGCGCAATCTTGCCGTCACCGGGGCGTCCACCTCCCACGCTTGATCGGGATTCACCGTGCGACTGCCGCGCAAGGTAGGCCAGCCTTTGGTCAAAATCAAATCTTTGATCGATACGGGCACGCCTTCCAACCCACCCACGGCGCTGCCATGTTGTCGGTGCGCTTGCCAACGCTGTTCGCTGCGTTGCGCACTGGCCATGGCTGCGTTTTCATCGACCCAACAAAACGCATTGAGCAAAGGATTCAATCTGGATATGCGTTGCAACACTTGCTGAGTAACTTCCACGGGAGAAGCTTGGCCAGTGCGGTAAAGCGCCAGCAGTTGCTCGGCTGTGCGTTGTGTCAAATCATCCATCGGTTTTCCTCTGAGTCATGCGCGGGTGCGGGTGTGGGCACTGAGCTTGCGCCAAGGCAAATCGCCCGGGTCTGCCGCCATCGGCCCGCTGGCCTTGGCCACCAGCACTTTGCTGGCGATGGGTTCGAAATCGGCCCTGAAATGGTTGGAACTTTTGAGCACGATCAATTTCATCGCCTCAGGAACCATGCCGAGCATGCGCAGCATTTCGCGGTCAAACAATTGCGCTTTGCCGCTCACCACAGCGACCAGCACGCCTTCTATGTGCAAGCAAGCACTGGGTCCTAAGCGGCTGACCATGCCGCGCATCATCGGTCCCTTGAGCACACACCGTCCGTCGCTCACCGACACCACCTTGGCGCGGGCGGACACAGGCGCATCGCTCATGCCGCTGTAGGTGGGCACCGACACGCCGAGCACCACATCGATGTCGGCACCTGCACCGGCCGCACAGGCTTTGGCAGCCACCTCGGGGTGATACAGCAGACCCAAGGCCACCGCCGAAGGAAATCGCTTTCCAGCGCCTTGTTGCAGCAGTGCATGCAACATGCCGGTGGTGTTGCTGTCGCCGCCCGCGCCCGGGTTGTCTTGCGTGTCCGCGATCAACACCGGTTGCGGGTGTTGCTCGGCCCATGCCATGGCTTGGGTGACGGCTTGCCTGGCTGACAAAAAATCCATGCGCCACTGTGCGGCAGGCGAAGCCAAAGCCAGCAAGGCATCGGCGGCTTGTTGCGCTTGCGCTGCGCTGTCGGCGTAAGCCCACAGCACGGGCGCGCATTCTTCAAAATCCGCCGCAGGAAAGCCCATGCAAAAACTCACCACCGATTGCTGCGAACGGTCGATGTCGTCCATGGCTGCAAAAATGCCTTGGGCCGGTGGTGTCCACGTCGATTGCGCATTGAGCGAAATCAAATAAGGCAAACGGTGCGCCGCCACCGCCTGACGCCGTCCCAACTGCATTCTGCGCTTTAACAATTGCGCAGCGCGCTCGCCGGTTTCCGCCATGTCGACATGCGGATAGGTGCGGTAAGCGACCAAGGCATCTGCTAAATCGAGCATGCGACGCGTCACATTCGCATGCAAATCCAAGCTCGCCACCAAAGGTATGTTTTCGCCGATGAGCGCACGCACACGTGACAGCAATTCGCCTTCCGCATCGTCCGCATGCTCTGCCACAGCGGCACCGTGCAAATCCAAGTACACCGCATTCACACCTTGCGCCAAAGCTTGCGCGAGATCCTGCAACAGATCGGATGCAATGCGTTCAAAAGCCTCGCGGGTCACAAACGACGACGGGCTTGCACCCGCCCAAACCGACGGCCACAACTTCCAACCATGGCGTTTGGCGGCATCGATAAATCCGCCCACCGGAATATTGACGCCGGTGAACTGGGTTTGCATGGCCTCGCCGCGTATGTAGGCCGGAAAAGCATCACCTCGGTTGAACGCTTCCCAATCGGCCAAGCTGGGCGCGAAGGTATTGGTTTCATGCTGAAACCCCGCGATGAACACATGCGTCATGGACTGGCCCCAGGCACACTCGCCAACAAATTTCGCGTGTACGCATGTTGTGGGTTGGCATACAACTGTGCAGTGGCGCCGTGCTCGACGATCTGGCCTTGGTGCATGACGATGACCGAGTCGCACAGTTGCGCAGCCACACGCAAATCGTGCGTGATGAACAACAGCCCCAAACCCATGTTGCGCTGCACTTCGCGCAGCAACTCCAAAATTTGCGCTTGCACCGACACATCCAGCGCGCTGACTGCTTCATCCGCCACCAACACGTCAGGCTGGCAAGCCAATGCACGCGCCAAGGCAATGCGCTGGCGCTGACCCCCGCTGAACTGGCTGGGATAACGGTCCCAAGCATGGGCAGGCAAACCGGTTTGTGCCAGCAAGGCCCTGCCCCGTTCCTGCGCTTGTTGGTTGTTCAAACCAAAATTGCGCGCCCCTTCCACGAGGGATTCGCCCACGCGCATGCGCGGATTGAGCGATCGGTTGGGGTCTTGAAACACCACTTGTATGCGGTGACGCAGTGGCCGCAATTGCGCCTCTGACAAGCCAGCGATATTGTCTTGCCCCCAAAACACATCGCCGATATCGGGATCGATCAAGCGCAGCACACAACGCGCCAACGTGGATTTGCCCGACCCCGATTCACCGACGATGCCCACTGTTTCGCCTGCTCGCAACGACAAACTCGCGTCGCGCAATGCATCGGTGCGTCGCACGCGCATCCACGATTCGCGGCTGACATAGGTTTTGCCCAGGCCTTGCACCCGCAGCACGGGCGGGGTCTGTGGCAATGGCCTGGCCGCTGGTGGCGTCATGCCTGGCACCGCTGCCAACAAGGCGCGGGTGTAATCGGCCACTGGCTGCTTGAGCACTTGCTGGCAATGGCCTTGTTCAACCGCCAAGCCTTTGTGCATCACCAACACCCGGTCTGCAATATCCGCCACCACGCCCAGGTCGTGCGTGATGAACAACACCGCAGTGCCGCTGTCTTGTTGCAGTTGCCGGATCAATTTCAAAATCTCTTGTTGCGTGGTGACATCTAGCGCGGTGGTCGGTTCGTCGCAAATCAGCAAGGCGGGTTTGAGCACCATGGCCATGGCGATGACGATGCGTTGTCTTTGACCGCCACTGAGTTGGTGCGGATAACTGTCCAACATGCGTTCCGGTTCAGGCAGACGCACTTGACGCATGATGTCCAACACCGCTTCTCGCCGGGTCGTTGCCTGCCAATCGGTGTGGCAACGCAGCACCTCGTCAATTTGTTCGCCGCAGCGCATCACCGGGTTGAGCGCGGTCATCGGCTCTTGAAACACCATGCCCATGGCCCGACCTCGCAAAGCGCGCCAACGGCTTTCGTCGGCTTTGCACAAGGCCACGTTTTGCAACATGATCTCGCCTTCACTGACCCGCAACTCGCGGGCGAGCAAACCCATGACCGTCATGGCCAATACCGATTTCCCCGAACCGGATTCGCCCACCACGCACAAGGTTTCGCCCGCATCGAGCGTGAGCGAAATGTTTTGCACGGCATAGGCGCGGTCTGCCCCTGCAGGCAAAGCGACCGACAGCTGGTTGATAGACAAAACCGGTGTGTCCATCACCCTACCCGCTTGGCAAATTTGGGGTCAAGCACATCGCGCAAACCGTCCCCCAGCAGATTGATGGCCAACACCGTGGGCACCAAAAACATCGCCGGAAACAAGACGTTGCCGGGCTGCATGCTGAACTGCACCCGGCCCTCGGCCATGATGTTGCCCCAAGTCGGAACATCTGGCGGCAAACCCAGCCCCAGAAAACTCAATATCGCCTCGGTCAGCACCGCCGATGCCGCCACAAATGTGCCCTGCACCAGCAACGGCGCCATGGCATTGGGCAACACATGCCGCCACAAGATCACCACCGTTGGCGTGGCCAAGGCACGCGCGGCTTCGACATAGGCTTCTTCGCGCAAACTCAGGACCAACGACCGCACCAAACGCGTGACGCGCGGTACCTCGGGTATAGCGATGGCCACCACCACCGTGGCCACATTCGCCCCCAATACCGCGACCAAAGCAATCGCCAACAGCACGGCGGGAATGGCCATCAAACCATCCATGAACCGCATCAAGACCGCGTCAACCTGGCGGAAATATCCCGCCAACATGCCGCACACGCCGCCCAGCGACAACGCCAACAGCGCGGTACACACACCCACCACCAGCGATATGCGACCACCATACATCACACGGCTGTACACATCGCGGCCAAAGTTGTCCGTGCCCAGCCAAAACGTGTGTTGCACCACACTGCCGTCAGGCAACTGGAAAGCACCGCTTTTACCCGCCGCTTGGTTAATGGTGTTCGCATCCATCGCAGCGGGGTCTACCGTGCCCAGCCACGGTGCGGCCAGTGAAATACCCAGCACCAACAACAACACAGCTGCGCCAAAGCGGACCGAGCCGTGGTCCCATAAACGTTGTTGAAGCGTGGCCATCAGTGGCGAATCCTCGGGTCTAACCACACGTAGCTGCTGTCCACCAGCAAATTGATCAATACATAACTGAGTGAAAACAACAAAACCAAACCTTGGATGACAGGGAAGTCGCGGTTGAGCACCGCGTCTACGGTGAGCGACCCCAATCCTGGAATGGCAAACACGGTTTCGGTCACCACCACTCCGCCAATCAACAACGCCACGCCAATGCCGACCACGGTAACGATGGGCACCGCTGCATTGGCCAAGGCATGGCGCACCAAAACCGTTTGCTCGCTCAAGCCTTTGGCCCGCGCCGTGCGTATGTAGTCTTCTTGCAATGCTTCAGACACACTCGCACGGGTGATACGAGCAATCAATGCCACATACACCGTCGACAAAGTCAGCCAAGGCAAGATGAGTTGCCGCATCCAAGCCCACGTGCCTTGCGACTGTGGTCCTCCCAACGGCTTATAGCCTTGCACCGGTAACCACTGCAATTGCATGGCAAACACATAAATCAACAGGTAGGCAATGACAAACACCGGCACCGAAAAACCTGCCACGGAAAACGCCGAGAGACCGCGGTCTAACCATCCTCCCATGCGCCACGCAGCCAGACTGCCCAATGGCACCGCGATACACACCGCCAGCAGCACCGTGCCCAGTGCCAGCGACAGCGTCGGCTCCAAGCGTTGTGCCACCAAAGCGGTCACGGGTTTGCTCAGGTAATACGAGTAGCCCAAATCGCCTTGCACGACCTGCTTGAGCCAGCGCGCATATTGCATCGGAATCGGTTGATCCAATCCCATGCGCTCGCGAATTTGCGCAATGTCTTCGCTGGTCGCGTTGTTGCCAGCTATGACAGCCGCCGGGTCACCGGGCGCCAGCCGCAGCATGAAAAACACCAGCAAGGACACCACCAGCAGCACTGGCAGCACGGCCAGCAAACGCCGAATCAAAAAAGTTGTCATGTCAGCGCTTGGCCAATCCCCACATCACCGGAATGCCCGGTGTTTGCAGCAAACCACTGACGTTGTTGCGCATGACCGTCGGATTGCGGTATTCGCCCAGTGGCACATAAGCAGCGGTTTCGTACACCAAGGCCTGAATACCACTGGCGATTTTCTTGCGCTCGGCGACCTCTTGGGCCCGCGCAAATTTCGCCTTCAAGGCTTCAATCCGCGGCTCGTCCTGCCAGCCAAACCAACCGGCTGCCCCTTTGGCATTGAGCATGGCGCTGGTCAGCGGACTGTCAATGTCTTGCGCACTCCACGTGGTGAAAAACATGTTCCATCCACCTTGTGCAGGGGGTTCTTTTTTGGCGCGTCGCGCCACCAGCGAAGCCCAGTCCATTTGCTGCAAATCGACTTTGAATCCCGCCGCTTCTAATTGCTGCTTGGCCACCAAGGGCAATTTGGTGATGGCCGACAAATCGGTGGGCCGCATCATCACAATCGGGCGGCCGTCGTAACCGGCCTCTTTCAAAAGTTCACGCGCTTTGGCGGGGTTGGCCACGCCGGTAAAGCCCGGTGTGTTCTCATCCGCATAAAGTGAGCTGCACGGGTAAATACTGCGGCACAGTCGCACCAACTCCGGTACACCGACTTGGGTGTTGATGAACGCTTGCTGCCCGACCGCGAGCATGGCGGCTTGGCGAATCTTCGGGTTGTTGAAAGGCGGATGCAAATGGTTGAACCGCATGATGTATTGAAAACCTGCAGGCGCGAAATCATCCATCTTGACGCCTGCGGTTTTTTTCAGTGTTTCGTATTGTTCGAAACTCGGCTGCTCCACCATGTCGACTTCACCGGCCAAGATGGCATTGAATTGGGTTTGCGGGTCGCGGATGATGACCCATTCCACGCGGTCAAAGTTGACCGGTCGCCCGCCAGCGAGTCCGCTAGGCGGTTCGCTGCGCGACACATACTTGGTGTTGCGCTCATACACCGCCACCGAGCCGGGTTTGAATTCTTCGGCTTTGAACACGAACGGGCCAGAGCCAATGTGTTCCTTGATTTGTTCGGTACCCGGCGTGGCCGCAATCCGCGCCGGCATGATGAACGGCACATTCGAAGACGCCTTGCCCAAAGCCTCCAACACGATCGCGCAAGGTTCTTTCAACACCATGCGCAAGGTATCGGCTTCGGGTGTTTCTAGCTTGTCCACAAAATTGAACAGCACACCGCCCATGGCGTCGCGCGAAGCCCAGCGCTTGAGCGAGGCTGCCACGTCTTCACTGGTGACGGGTTTGCCGTCGTGAAACGCCAAACCGCTGCGCAGCTTGAAGGTCCAGACCTTGCCATCTTTGCTGGTGCTGTGACTTTGCACCATTTGCGGCTGAATTTTTCCTTTGGCATCCTCTGAAAACAAGGTGTCGTAAATCATGTAGCCGTGGTTGCGGGTGACATAGGCCGTGGTCCATATAGGGTCTAGCACGGCCAAATTGGCATGGGGGACAAAACGAAACACCTTGTTGGCAGGCACGGTGGTTTGTGCGTGCAGTTCCACAACAAAAGCAAAAGCCATGGCCAATGTGGCGATGGTTTGAACAAACATTCGGCGCGACATGCATTTCCCCTTGGCCCGTGGGCGGCTACATTCCAATATCGGCTTCAATATAAACGAATTCATTTTGGATCAAGTCAACATGGCTATTTATGAACTCAGCGCCTCCGCCCTGTCGCAAGCCATTCATGCGCGGCAGTACTCTTGCCGCGAGGTGATGCAAGCTTTTTTGGATCGCATTGCTGTGGTGAATCCGCGCTTCAACGCCGTGGTCAATTTGCAAGCCCACGACCTGCTGCTGGCTCAAGCCGATGTGTGTGACCAAGAACTGGCGCGTGGCCATTCCCGCGGCTGGCTGCATGGCATACCGCTGGCTTTCAAAGACTTGGTCGACGTGGCGGGCATTCCCACCACCTGCGGCTCTGTGCTGTTGCGCGACAACATTCCCGCGCAAGATGCGTTGCTGGTGCAGCGGCTCAAAGCCCAAGGCGGTATTGTCATTGGCAAAACCAATACGCCTGAGTGGGGCTTGGGTTCGAACACGTTCAACCCAGTATTTGGCGCCACTGGCAACGCCTACAACCCAGCTCACACCGCTGGTGGCAGCAGCGGTGGTGCCGCAGTGGCTTTGGCGCACCGCATGTTGCCGTTGGCCGATGGCTCTGATTTCATGGGCAGCTTGCGCAATCCGGCCGCTTGGAACAACGTGTTTGGCATGCGCCCATCGCAAGGTCGGGTGCCTGCTTATCCGGTCAATGATGCTTGGGTCAGTCAACTCGGCACAGACGGCCCGATGGCTCGGCATGTCAGCGACTTGGCGCGTTTGTTGGAAACCATGTCGGGCTTTGACCCGCGCTCGCCACTGTCATTGGACGATTTGCCCCAGGGTTGGTCTCAACAACTGCGGCCTAAATCACGGCAAATACGCGTGGGTTGGCTGGGTGATTTGAACGGCTATTTGCCCATGGAGGACGGTATCTTGCAAGCCTGCGAAAACGGTTTGCAACGCTTGACCGATTTGGGCGCGCATGTTGAGCCCGCCATGGCCACTTTTTCACCGACGGCGGTGTGGCAAACCTGGCTGGCGTGGCGGCGCGTCTTGACAGCGTCTCGGATCGCGCCCATGGTTGCGCGTGGCCGCGATGCGTGCAAACCTGAAGCGCTGTGGGAATATGACCAAGCCGTTGGCATGACAGCCCATGACTTTCTCCAAGCCAGCACCGAGCGCACCGTGTTTTATCAGGACATGCTCAAGCTGCTGGGCAAGTTTGACATTCTGGTCATGCCCAGCGCACAGGTATGGCCGTTTGGCATCGACACGCGTTGGCCGGCTGAAATCCGCACCGCGCATGGCACGGTGAAGATGGACACTTACCACCGCTGGATGGAAGTGGTGCTCTACCCGAGCTTGGCAGGCTTGCCCTCGCTGAATGTGCCGTGCGGCTTTAACCCGCAAGGCCTGCCCATGGGCATGCAATTGATCGGCCAACCGCGCGGCGATCTGGCCGTGCTTGGTTTGGGACTGGCTTATGAGGAGGCTGCCAGCGATTGGCTGGCACGCCGCCCGGGCGTTGCCGGCCTGTCGATCGATCAGTAACTGTCTTGGGCGTGTATGCGCCTGGGACCGGTGTTCAGTCGGCTTTGACCATGTAAATGGTGTCTTCGAACACTTTGTTTCGCTTGCTGTTGACGGCTGTCAAAGCATATACATTGCCTTTGGCATCTTGGGCAAACGACAATATGTAAGGCAGTTTTCCGTTGGCGGTCGGCTCACTGAGTTTGATCTGGGTGTCCACCATGGCCCACGCACCTTTTTGGGTGGGCGAAGCCACAAATATTTGACCGTCGTTTTGGTCAAACCGCTTGCTCCAATCACCAAATATGTATTTGCCGTGTAATTTGGCGGAACTGCCGCGGTGTATGTAGCCACCTGCCACAGAGATGCCTTTGCAACCGGTCGGGACGGCGGAGCAATTCGGGTATTCGATGACAGCTGGATTGATGGCTGATTTATCGCAGTTGTCTTTGTGGGCCTGGGGATTCTCCCAGCTAAAGCAGCGCATATAGCCTTCGACGATCGGCCAACCCATGTTCTTGCCTTTTTCAATGATTTTGATCGACTCAAAGCTATCCTCTTGGACATCTCCGCAAATCAGTTGCTTGCGGCCTTTGGTGTCAAATGAACAGCGCCAAGGGTCACGCAAACCGAATGCCCAAATTTCAGGCAGCGCATCCGCGACTTTGACCATGGGATTGTCTGCAGGCACCCGATAAGGCTTTCCTTTGGTGCTCTGAGAAACATCAATGCGCAGTATTTTTCCGAAATAGTTGTCTAACTTTTGGCTGTTGTAGTTGGCTTTTTTGTCTGTCCACTCCGCCTCGTAGCCACCATCGCCGGTTGATATGTAGAGCATTTGGTCTGGGCCGAAGCCGATCCAATGTCCATTGTGGTTGAAATGGGGCCAAGGCAGAGAATGGATGCGCCGGCCTGAAAGAGGATCGATCGGGGTTTTGGCGTTTTTAGCCACCACAAACTCTTCCACCACATTCAGATGCGAATAACCCGCCGGGGCCACGGTGCTGTCAGAGCCTAAAGGCGCTGAGTAAGCGACATACAACTTGCCATTTTTGTGAAAGTTAGGGTGAAGCGCCATGCCCAGCAAACCCGTTTCGCTGTAATCCGAGTTGAATGGCAGCACTCTGGAGGTCATATCCAACAGCGTGTGGGTGATTTTTCCATTTTCCAAAACTTTGATCAGCCCTTCGTGTTCCATGACAAACATGCGCGAATCGCCCTGGGCTTGCACCATGGCCAAGGGTTTGTTCAACCCGCCCACGACTTTGACCAATTGGATGGAGGTTTCAGCCCATGCATTGGACGAAACACACACGCAAGCAACAATCAGTGTGAGAATTTTTGGAAAAGACATACAGGCTTTCGTTGGGTTAATGGTTCAGGCGTTGGCGTGCTGATCGTCAGCTTCGTCCAAGGTTTCTGCAGATACCTGTTGTTTGCTGACATACAAATTCACAGCGCAAACCACCAGCATGATGAATAAGCCACCAAATTCGCGGGTGTTTTCTATCCAAGGCGCGGACGCCAGCATGGAGCGGGTCAAAGAATCGAAATGGTGTTCCGTGGCCCAAGAAATGACGCCATCTTTCGCCACAAACAGGTAAATCGCGTAAACGGAGTACAAAGCGATATTGAATATATTCAAGCGCTTAGCCACGATGCCCTTGAAGGCATAGGCACAAGACAAGGCGGCAAGCAGGTACAAGGGAATCCATATCAAAGGATCTGGATCATTCCATTGCAAACCAGCGCACACCACAAAAAGTAAGGCAAAAACGATATTGAAGGCTTTGAACATGTGATTCCTCAGCAAAGCTTGGGGGTTAAAAACCAGCACAACATTATAGAACACGGGGGTATTGGGCAAACGGCAGCACTCAGCGGGAGGCAAACCGGTGTTTCATGGGCCCGGGCGCTGCCCAAGAACTGCTTGCCGGCAGGGAGTGGCTTCAAGCTATGATTGACGTTACGTCAATTAAAATCTTTGGTTTACCTGTCAGTAACCTGTTTCTTTGCTGTATTTTGACGGTGCAAACCGCCTCCACACCATGACCGATTTGTCCGCTGAACACCAGGCGCTTGCTGCCTACAAACCCGCCCACAAAGTGCGCTTCGTCACCGCAGCCAGTTTGTTTGACGGGCATGACGCCGCCATCAACATCATGCGGCGAATCTTGCAGGGCATGGGTGCCGAGGTCATCCACCTGGGCCACAACCGCTCGGTGGATGAAGTGGTCACTGCCGCTTTGCAGGAAGACGTGCAAGGTATTGCGATCAGCTCTTACCAAGGCGGCCATGTCGAATATTTCAAATACATGGTCGACTTGCTGCGAGAGCGTGGCGGCGCGCATATCCAAGTGTTTGGCGGCGGTGGCGGCGTCATCGTTGCCGATGAAATCGCTGAGCTTCAAGCCTACGGTGTGACCCGGATTTACAGCCCGCAAGACGGGCAGCGCATGGGGCTGCAAGGCATGATCGGCGAAATGATCATGCGCTGTGACAAGGATTTGACCGCTCATGCACCCACCCGCTTGAGCGCCATCCAAGGTCATACTCCCCAGCACTGGCGGGCGTTGGCCCAGCTCATCACCGCGCTTGAAGCACAAAGCCCTGTGGTGCAAGACCTGCGAGATGCGCTGCGCACCCAAGCCAAAACCATCACTGCGCCGGTGGTGGGCATCACGGGTACTGGTGGTGCGGGCAAATCTTCGCTGACCGATGAATTGATCCGCCGCTTGCGGCTTGACCAAGCAGACGCATTGCGCATCGCTGTCATTTCCATCGACCCCTCGCGCCGCAAAAGCGGAGGCGCGTTGCTCGGTGACCGCATACGCATGAACGCCATTTCGCCGTGGAATAAATTGGAACCTGACCCCCATAAAAACAACCAACACGTGTTCATGCGTTCTTTGGCAACGCGCGAATTTGGCAGCGAAATCAGCGCCGCTTTGCCAGACGTGATCGCTGCGGTGAAATGCGCTGGGTTTGATGTGGTGGTGGTGGAAACCTCCGGCATCGGTCAAGGCGACGCCGCCATCGTGCCGCATGTGGATATTCCGTTGTATGTGATGACCCCCGAATTTGGTGCCGCCAGCCAATTGGAAAAAATCGACATGCTCGACTTCGCCGAGTTTGTGGCCATCAACAAATTCGACCGCAAAGGCGCCGCAGACGCCTTGCGCGATGTCGCCAAGCAAGTGCAACGCAACCGCGAAGCATGGCACACCCCGCCTGAACAGATGCCCGTGTTCGGCACCATGGCCGCGCATTTCAACGACGATGGCGTGACGGCGCTCTACCAAGCCATGAAACCACGACTCCAAGCCCTGGGGTTGGCCTTGCCGCATGCGCGTTTGCCGCTGGCTTCGGTACGCCACAGTTCGCACCAAACGCCGATCGTCCCTTCCTCGCGCAGCCGCTACCTGGCAGAAATCAGCGACACCGTGCGTGGCTACAAACGCCGCGCCCACATGCAAGCCCAACTCGCTCGCGAAGTGCAGCAATTGAAAGCCGCCTCGGCGATGTTGGCTGACAGCAAGCCCCACAAGCCGCGCGCCGCAGAAGCTTCGCTGGCCTTGGCCAACGAGCGTGAAGCACGCCTAGACGCCGATGTCCGCGCCTTGCTCCATGATTGGCCCGCATTGAAAGCCGATTACAGCGGTGACGAACTGGTGGTGAAAGTGCGTGACAAGGAAATTCGCAGCAGTTTGGTCACGCGTTCATTGAGCGGCACGCCGGTACGCAAAGTGGCATTGCCCACCTTCCATGACCAAGGCGATATCTTGCAATGGTTGATGTTGGACAACGTCCCCGGGCGCTATCCCTACACCGCAGGCACGTTTGCTTTCAAACGCGACAACGAAGACCCGACACGCATGTTTGCTGGCGAAGGCGATCCCTTCCGAACCAATCGGCGCTTCAAGCTTTTGTCGCAAGGCATGCCGGCCAAACGATTGTCCACAGCTTTCGATTCAGTCACGCTGTATGGACACGATCCC
>SXWY01000082.1 GCA_005789825.1 Burkholderiales bacterium
CCACAACTGACGGCGGCCAGAGTGCACACCGACAGCCGCAGTGTTGAAGCGAACGATCTGTTTGTGGCTTTGCGTGGCGACACATTTGACGCCCATGATTTTCTGCCCAGCTTGCCCGCATCGGGTGTCAAGCTGGCCATTGCGAACCACGGATTGGTCGCAGCAGGTTTGGCGGGTGTGGAAGTGGACGACACGTTGTTGGCTTTACAAACACTGGCCAAAGCGTGGCGCGCTCAGTTCTCGCTTCCATTGATTGCGGTGACCGGCAGCAACGGCAAAACCACCGTGACGCAAATGCTCGCCTCCATATTGCATACATTTCACGCCGCAGATGCATTGGCCACCCAAGGCAATTTCAACAACCATATAGGTGTGCCACTGACCTTGTTGCGCTTGCGTGATCACCATCGCATAGCCGTGTTGGAGTTGGGCATGAACCACCCTGGCGAAATGGCGCAATTGGCCGACTGTGCTGCACCCACGGTGGCGCTGGTCAATAACGCGCAACGCGAACACCAAGAATTCATGCACAGTGTGCAAGCCGTGGCAGAAGAAAACGGCTCGGTGATTCAGCATTTGCCTGCCAATGGCACGGCAGTATTTCCCGCCACGGATGCTTACCAAGCGTTATGGCGCACCTATGCCGCAGACAGGCGCGTGGTTGATTTTGGCAACCCCGCAGCCGCTGTGCATGTGTTGCATGCCGAAGCGTCTGTCAGTGGATGGCAATTGCACATCCATACCCCACTTGGACCGATACACACCCGTTTGGCATTACCCGGCCAACACAATCTGCACAATGCCTTGGCTGCGGTGTCCGCTGCTTTGGCTGCAGGCCTGCCATTGGAAGCGATCGCCCTGGGGTTGTCGCAATTTCAACCGGTCAGCGGACGCTCTCAGATCAGCATGTTGCACAGGGGTGACCATCCTATTTGTTTGATCGACGACAGCTACAACGCCAACCCCGATTCTGTGCGGGCTGCCATTGATGTACTCGCGCAATCTGTACCGCCGCGCTTGCTGGTACTCGGCGACATGGCCGAGGTGGGAGTGCAAGGCGCAAGTTTTCATGCCGAAGCGGGCGCTTATGCACAAACTCACCGCATTGATCATGTGCTGACCTTGGGTGAACTGAGTGAACACACTGCCCGTGCTTGTCAAAACGCAGTGCATTGCCACAGCATCGAAGACATTCAAACCAAGGCGCTTGAATTGCTACCGCATATGGGCACGGTGCTGGTCAAAGGTTCGCGCTTCATGCGCATGGAGCGTGTGGTGCAAGCTTTGCAAAACACCTCTACAAAGGCGGCGACACAGCCCCATAAGGAGGCTTCATGCTGCTGAGTTTGGCCCAATGGTTGCAAGCGTATTCGCCCGAATATGGCTTCTTGCGGGTGTTCCAGTATTTGACATTTCGCGCCGTCATGGCGGCGGTCACAGCATTGTTGATTGGATTGGTTGCTGGGCCAGCAGTCATTCGCAAACTCACCGAATTCAAAATCGGTCAACCGATTCGCGGGTATGGCGTGCAAGCCCATATCAGCAAAGCAGGCACACCCACCATGGGCGGGGTGTTGGTGTTGTTGGCGATAGGTTTATCCACGCTGTTGTGGGTCGATTTGTCCAACCGGTTTGTTTGGATTGTGTTGTTGGTGACTTTGGGTTTTGGTGCCATCGGTTGGGTGGACGATTGGCGCAAGGTGGTCAACAAAGACCCCGAGGGCATGCGCTCCGGCGAAAAATACCTGTGGCAATCGGTGATCGGATTGCTGGCTGCTTTGTATTTGGTGTTCAGCATTTCAGAAGTCAGCAATTTGCGCGTGCTGGAATTGTTTTACAGCTGGGTGCGATCAGGGTTTGATGTGAATTTGCCTCCGCAAGCCGGTTTGTTATTGCCCTTTTTCAAAGAAGTCAGCTATCCGCTGGGAGTATTGGGTTTTGTCATCCTCACCTATTTGGTGATCGTGGGGTCGAGCAACGCGGTCAATTTGACCGACGGATTGGATGGGCTCGCGATCATGCCGGTGGTGATGGTGGGTTCGGCGCTTGGTGTGTTTGCGTATGTCGTGGGTAGCGCGGTCTATTCCAAATATTTGTTTTTCCCACATATTCCGGGTGCCGGTGAACTGCTTATTTTCTGTGCGGCCATCGCGGGCGCGGGCTTGGCGTTTTTATGGTTCAACACCCATCCTGCGCAAGTGTTCATGGGGGATGTCGGTGCATTGGGCTTGGGTGCAGCCTTGGGCACGATTGCCGTCATCGTGCGGCAAGAAATTGTGTTGGCCATCATGGGTGGCATTTTTGTGGCTGAGGCCGTGTCGGTGATGCTGCAAGTCAGCTATTTCAAATACACCAAACGCAAATACGGTGAAGGCAGACGTATTTTGAAGATGGCACCCTTGCACCACCATTTTGAAAAATCCGGTTGGAAAGAAACCCAGGTTGTGGTTCGATTTTGGATCATCACCATGTTGTTGTGCTTGCTGGGTTTGTCCACCTTGAAGTTACGCTGACCATGGAATTTCTCAAAGACCAACATGTGTTGATCCTCGGCTTGGGTGACTCCGGCTTGGCCATGGCGCGTTGGTGTTTGGGTCAAGCGGCCCGGGTGACGGTGGTGGACAACCGCGCACAGCCGCCTGGCTTGGCTCAGCTAGAGGCTGAACTTCCCGCCGCCACGTTCGTGCAAGATGCATTCCATTCAGCGTTGCTCGACGGCAATGACATTCGTGCAGTGTTCAAAAGCCCCGGTTTGTCACCCGCAGAAGTCGCGGGTGTGTGGCAGGCTGCGCAGGCCAAAGGTTTGTGGTGCGGCACCGAACTCACCTTGTTTGCCCATGCGCTTGCACAGTTGAAAAACCGTGAGCCTTCATACAACCCGGCGGTGTTGGCCATCACCGGTACCAATGGCAAAACCACCGTGACCCGACTCACGGGTTTGTTGCTGGAGCGGGCAGGCAAACGCGTGGCGGTGGCTGGCAATATCGGACCAACCTTGCTCGACACATTGGGCCAATCGTGGGAGATGTTGCCTGAGGTGTGGGTGTTGGAGTTGTCCAGTTTCCAATTGGACGGTGTCGATAACTTTGACCCAACCGCTGCCTGTGTACTTAATCTGACACAAGACCATTTGGATTGGCACGGTGACATGGCGACTTATGGTTCGGCCAAAGCACGCATCTTCGGACAGCACGCCGTGGGTGTGTTGCCAAGACAAGATGCCACGGTGATGGCGTTGTGGCCGGCAGACAGCGGCCGCAAAAAAGAATTGCCACGCAGCCGTGTGCATTTCGGCACAGACCTGCCGCAACACCCGGGTGACTTTGGCATGGTTGTTGAGAACGGTATGCGTTGGCTGGTGCGAGCCATGCAGTCAGAAGACGCTGGCAATAAACGCAACCGCGTCAGCGATGAACCGTTGCAGATCCAGCGTTTGATGCCAGCAGATGCTTTGCGCATACGCGGTGAGCACAATGCACTCAATGCGTTGGCTGCGTTGGCATTGGCAGGTACTTGCTGCCCTGCGTTGGCACCCATGCTGCATGGCTTGCGTGAATACAGTGGTGAACCGCACCGTGTGTCGTCCGTGGCGGTGATCAACGACATCGAATTCATCGACGACAGCAAAGGCACGAATGTAGGTGCGACCGTGGCTGCCATCAACAGTTTGGGTGCAGACCGC
>SXWY01000083.1 GCA_005789825.1 Burkholderiales bacterium
CGCGTTCCCGCCGGGCCAATGGCCCCAGGGTCTTCGCCACCATGGCCCGGGTCTAAGGCGACCACCGCGAACCGCTCAAAGCTTGGGGGCTCGGGCGAAGGTTTAGAGGGTACGGGTTTGTTGACAGGCGAAGGGGGAGGGCTTGGCGTTATTGCTGGGCTTGTTTTGGGTGGTGCGGTGTTCGCAGCAGTGTGCGCGGGTGCGTTGGCTTGCTGGTTCATCCATTCACCCAGCGCGTCCTTGACGGCGGGAGGCTTGTTCTCGTCCCGCAGCTTTTCAGCAATCAAGGCCTCTAAGGGATCTGCTACCAACACGGGAAACAAATCGAGCACCAATCGGTGCTGGAAAACGGCTTGACCCGATTCCACCGGCTCAAGGTTGAACACTTGTGGTTTGACGGGCTGGCGCAAATCAAGCACCAGCCGAACAGTGGTGGGGGTGAATTGCCCCACCCGCACGCCTGTGATGTAAGGGTCATCACTGCGCACCTTGCCCACGAGTTCACGCAAGGCAGCATTCAATTCAATGCCCTCGATATCCACGGCCAGTCGGGGTGGCTGCGCAACAAAGGTGTGTTTGGTAACCAGTGCGGTGTCTGACTCGATGGTCACGCGGGTGTAGTCGTTGGCAGGCCAAACACGCACCGCCAAAATGGTGGCACCCCGAGCCAATTGAGCGCGTCCCAGCAGCAACACCAAAGAACCGGTTTGTAACAAAAGGCGTCTGTGCATGTTCATCGCGCTGAGATTGCGTGCGAGTGGATGGCAAATGATTGGCGCAGTTTCAAGCTAACAGCCCTCGTCCTGAATCGGTATTGGCGGTGATTGTCAGTGTCCGTGTGTCATCCATGTTGACATGCCAATGCATGTCCAGGTCTGCGGTTGGCAAAAAACCAGCAGCCTTCTCAGGCCATTCGCAGATTTTCAAACCCTGTGCTGCAAACATGTCTCTGAAACCCGCGTCTTCCCATTCTTGGGGATCTTTGAAACGGTAAAAATCGAAATGCCATACCTGCAAATCATGTTCATTGCGTATGAGTTCATAACTCTCGACGACAGCATAAGTCGGGCTTTTCACACGGCCATGGAAACCCAGTGCTTGCAATAAGTAACGCGTGAAAGTGGTCTTGCCGCAGCCTAAGTCACCGTGCAAACACAACACGGCCAGAGCGAGTTGAGGCTTGCTGGCAAGTTGCTTGGCAAATGCCTCACAGGCTTGTTCGTCAGGCCAGCGCAGGGTTTTTACAATCGGTGATTGGTTCAAAGGAATGATGTGTCCGTTCAACAGCAGGGGTTGCCAGCGCAATTGCAGCTTTGGGGTCGTCAATTGGGATTCTCCCAAATTGGCGTGGCTCCTGTGGACTTGTCGCATGCCGAGCCTGGACTGCTGGCTTGGCTGGCAGCAGGAAACCACGGTAGTATGGACTACATGCACCGACATGGCCTCAAGCGGGCTCGCCCCACGGAGTTGGTGCCCGGCACCCTGAGCATCATCACCGCTCGCATGGACTATTTGCCAAGGCGCGGCTCAGGCAGCGAACAATCACACGCACAGACCGATGTTGTAGACACCTCAGAAGCCTTGACAAGCGATGTGCCTGCTTGGCTTGAACATGAGTTGCAGCGAGTGAACCAACCGACTGAAGCAGTCGTCTCGGTCTACGCCAGAGGGCGCGATTACCACAAGGTGATGCGCCAGCGGTTGCAGCAACTCGCGCTTTTGTTGCAAGCCGAGTTGGGTCCGATGGGCCACCGGGTGTTCACGGACTCTGCGCCGGTTTTAGAGGCAGCGTTGGCTGTGCAAAGCGGACTGGGTTGGCGCGGTAAACACACCTTGGTGTTGCAGCGGGATGCCGGTTCATTCTTTTTTTTGGGTGAGATTTTTGTGGACATGGCCTTGCCACTGTCAGAGCCTGTCAGTGACCATTGCGGCAGTTGCCAAGCCTGCATCAATGTATGCCCGACACAGGCTATCGTGGCACCCTACCAATTGGATGCACGCCGTTGTATTTCTTATTTGACGATAGAGCACGACGGACCGATACCATTGCCATTGCGACCGTTGATGGGCAACCGTATTTATGGTTGCGACGATTGTCAATTGGTGTGCCCTTGGAACAAATTCGCAGTCCGCAGCAGTTTGACGGATTTTGATGAAAGGCATGGTTTGGGCTCAGCCAAATTGGTGCAATTGATGCAATGGGACGAAGCCATGTTTTTGCGCATGACAGAGGGCAGCGCGATTCGCCGCATTGGGCATGTGCGTTGGTTGCGTAACTTGGCCATTGCGGTTGGCAATGCGTTGCGTGCACAACCCGCTTTGGCAGATGATGAAGCGCATGCGTTGCGGCAAGCGGCCAGTCGCTGGCAATCACATGCCAGCGACACAGTGAGAGAAACAGTGGCCTGGGCGTTGAAACCGCAATCAATGCACCCCTAAAGAATCAATCTGTTTCTGTGTTGAATCCATATGATTTACTATTTTTATACATCAATTCGCTAAGATTCACCCATCGGATTTGATGCCGATATTCATACAAGGATGCATCATGGCACTGGTGGTAAAAAAATTTTTTGTCAGCCCCACACCGCGCGAAGACGGCGTGTATGTGGAAGTGTTGGCACGTGAAAGTGGCTTGTTCGCTTGGTTGTTTGCCTTGTTAAAGCTCGATCCAAATTACTGTTTGCGAATCCTCTACGACAAGGTGTATTACGAATCCAGCAGTGTGTTTGGATTCACAAAAGTCATCATGCCCATCCATTCGGTCAGCTCAGTGTCATTTGGCACGGTGCGCCCTTGGAAATTGGCCTTGTTTTGGTTCTTGCTATTTGCTGCCGGCGCTTATACAGCTGCCCATTTAGAAGAAATGCAATGGGCCTTGGGTTTGACCGTGGCAGGTGTTGTCATCGCTATTTTGTTATTCATCTTGAACCGTGAATTGACCATTGGCGTGAAAGAAGTGACGGATACTTCCTACGACATGACACTCAAGCGGTCCATCATTGAAGGTCAAGAAATATCAGAAGCAAAATTGGAAGAGATCACCCAAATATTCACAGCCATTTTGGATGCCCACAAGGCACAGTCCTGAATGGGTGCAACTCCAGAGCTGATATTGAAGGCCAAATCTGGGCCTTCGCTGGATCTTGCCAAACACAAGTCACCAGTTTTGACATTGCAGTCCTCGGTTGCTGCGCCAGTGCTCTCCATGCCGTTGCAAATGTCGACCCTCAAGGGAGATTTGTCCCACGCCATCCCCGCTTTGGTATTCGTGTGTTTGGGCAGTTTGGTGGCCATCGTGACGGTGCCATTGAGTCAGGGAAGTCAATGGGCGCGTATTCCTGTGGAGCAATTGATGGCCGATGCCACAGTACTGATGCCACCTTGGTCTGAGCCTGCGGTTGATACCGATGCTGTGCCCACGGCAGAAGCCATGGAGGAGAGCGTTCAAGCAACGCAAACTGAGGCTGCCACTCCTTTTGAACTGCTGGTTGGCGTGAATTGTTCGGAGTATTTGCCTGGTGAAGAAGTCTCTGTTTCGGCCGCTGCATTCGACGAGCATGTATGGCGCAAATTACCTGCTGAATTGCAAGCGCAAGCGCAAGAGCGATTGGAAGTTTGTGGGCCCTTCGAACCCATCCATGCTGATGTGATCGTTTCACAAGGCTGCGTTGAAAATGGTTGCGGCGTCAATGATGTGCGATTTTTTCTAAGCGCAGACAACAAAGCCGCGGTAGAAATTCTCACCGACGGGCAGTGCACGCCTTCTTCTGAGCCAGGCTTTCGCCATAAAAACCTGCTGTGTATGCAGCGTTGATTGAAGCATTGTTGGACAGTGCAACAACTGGACTTTGGTCAAAAAAGCGTCCACACAAGAAGAACCGAATCGGTGGGATTCAATATTGGTTGATGTCGTCTTCAGCCAAGCGCTTGACGTCTGAATTTTTTTTGAACACTTTTCGCAGCGCCACAAAACTGACCACCGACACCACGGCAAACACCATCACATCTCTGTTGAGGTTGTAGCCGTCAAACACATACTGAACGCCTGACACCACCAGCATGCCTATGCTAAAGCCCAGCAAGATGAACGACAGCGTCATCACTTCGGCAATGGCCAGAACCACACTGATGATCAAAGAGATTTGGTAGGCATCCATGGTTTAAATCCGGTCTGCAAGCCGCCCCAATGTGCCGCTTAAGCTGTTGAGCACATCGGTAGGCACCAGCACAATTTTGGCGTTGGATCCTTTGGACAACTCTTGCACCGCATGTGCTTGGATTTTTTTGATTTCAAATGCCACGGCACTTTCGCCGCCAGAGGAGATGGCTTTGGCCACGGCGTTGACCGCATAGGCTTCGG
The DNA here is from genome assembly GCA_005789825.1 of Burkholderiales bacterium. Taxonomy (GTDB): domain Bacteria; phylum Pseudomonadota; class Gammaproteobacteria; order Burkholderiales; family Burkholderiaceae_C; genus Limnohabitans. The sequence goes on from SXWY01000083.1 coordinate 4,364, forward strand.
CATCGGCACGGATTTTCATGGCTTCAGCCTGTTTTTGCGCAGCGTACAACTGGGCATCCGCATCAAGCTCGGTGGCTTGTTTTTTTCCTTCGGCTTCGCGCACCAAAGCTCTTCTGTTGCGCTCAGCATTCAGTTGCAATTGCATCGCCTGCTTGGTTTCGATGTCAACGTCTACTTCCAAAATTTCAACCCGTGTCAGCACAATGCCCCATTCATCTGACACAGCTTTGAGGTCTTCTTCAATTTCATCGGACAAATGGCGGCGGTTGGATTGAACACCATCTAAATCGGTCTTGCCGATCACGCTGCGCACTGTGCCATTGACGATGGTCATGATGGCGTCATCCACATTGGAAATGCGATACATGGTTTTTGAGGCGTCGGCAATCCGATAGAGCACCGCCAATGAAATAGAAATGGTGACGTTGTCTAAAGTGATGGCATTGATCGGCTTGGGCGGCAGTTGCCGCTCTTGGATAGGTACTTTGTGTTGAACCGTTTCAATGAAAGGAATCAATACATGCAACCCAGCTTCCATCTTCCGGTTGTATTTGCCAAGGCGCTCAACCAACCAATTTTCAGATTGCGGCACAACTTTGATGGCAGATCGCAAGGCCATGATGATCAAAACCAACAGCGCCAAGTAGATGATGTTGGAAAAAGAAATTCCAGAGTCCATGTGTTTTCCTCAGTCCTGGTAAGTTGAGAATTTGAAAAACATTATCAACCACAAATCAAGCTTCAAATTTCTTTGAAGAAAGGCAGTTCGATAGGCGGGCTTTCAAACGGCACTGAGCCCCCGGTAAAACATGGTGCAGGCCAGCGCATACAGCAATAACGCAAACCCGCGTTTGAGTTTGACCACGGGCAGGCATTGTGCAAGTCGTGCGCCCACAGGTGCGGTGAATACCGTGCACACACAAATCGTGAAAAAACCCGGCAACCAGACAAAGCCAAAACTATGGGGCGGTGTATCTTGGACAGACCAACCACTGGCCGCATAACCCATGGCGTTGACCAAAGCAATCGGAAAACCCAAGGCAGCGCTGGTGCCCACTGCTTGGCGCAATGGCACGTTACACCAGGTCATGAATGGCACACTCATAAAAGCACCGCCTGCACCGACCAAGCCCGACACCAGACCAATCACACTGCCGACCGCTGATTGCCCAAACACACCGGGCATATGGCGACTGGGTTGGGGTTTTTTGTCCAGCAACATTTGGGTAGCCGAAAAAGCGGTGAAGCCTCCAAACAGCAAAGCCAGCACAGTGCCCTTGATGATCGAGAACAACCAAAGGCTGGACACGACACTGCCCAACACCAATCCAGGCGTCAAGCCTTTGAACAAATCCCACCGAACCGAACCCGCCTTGTGGTGCGCTTGGGTGCTGGCCAGCGACGTGACAACAATGGTGGACATGCCTGTGGCGATCGCCATCTTGACCGCCATGTCGGTGCCCATGTCCAAGTGGTGCAGCAGGTAGGTTAAAAAAGGAATCATGACCAAAGCACCGCCTACCCCAAGTAAGCCTGCTAAAAATCCTGCGAATGACCCGAGTACGGCAAGTGCCAGCAACAGCCATGGCCATTCGTTCATGGCTTAGGCAAGACCCAATTTTTGTGCCATGCCAATGCGTTGGAGTTTGCCTGTAGCGCCTTTGGGAATGTCTTCCAGCAACAAAATTTTGCGCGGTACTTTGAAGTCAGCAACACGCGTGGCCACGTAGTCGCGCAACTCTTTTTCAGTGGCAACCACGCCTTCACGCAGCACCACTGCAGCGCCAACTTCTTCACCTAATTTATCGTGTGGGATGCCAAAGCACACCACCTGTGCGACAGCGGGATGGTCCATCAAGATCTCATCAATTTCACGCGGGCTGATTTTTTCACCACCGCGGTTGATGATTTCTTTCAACCGTCCCGTGATACTGATGTATCCCTCGCTGTCCATCATGCCTTGGTCACCTGTGCGAAACCAACCGTGTGTGAACGCTTCAGCGTTCGCCTTGTCGTTGTTCTCGTAGCCGGGTGTGACGTTAGGTCCACGAATCACGATTTCACCGGTGTCACCGGCTTTGAGCAAGTTGCCGTCCAAGTCCATGATGGCGACTTCAGGCCCAGCGGCAGTGCCTACAGTGCCGGGTTTGCGCTGTGCAGGCGGCAGCGGGTTGCAAGCCATTTGGTGCGCTGCTTCGGTCATGCCGTAGGCTTCAATCACCGGCGCATGAAACGTAACTTCCAACTCGGCCAGCACTTGAGGCGGCAATGATGAAGATGAAGAACGGATGAAGCGCAAAGGCACGCGCGTGATCACTTCTTTGTTGTTGGCGGCTCTGGACAGGATGGCTTGGTGCATAGTGGGCACGGCGGTGTACCAAGTCGGTTTGACCTCGTCCATTTGTGCAAAAAATTTCAACGCATTGAAGCCCGATGTGCAATGCACTTCACCACCTTGCGACAAGGGCGCCAAAATGCCCGCGATCAAACCATGGATATGAAACAAGGGCATGACATTCAAACCACGGTCATGGGCCGTGAAGCGTGTGCTGGCCGCAATGTGTTGCGCCGAGGCGCAAACATTGCGCTGGGTCAGCGGAACGATTTTGGGACGCGAAGTGGTGCCAGAGGTGTGCAGTACCAATGCCACATCGTCTGCTTGTGCTGGCCCTGGTTGCGAAGCAGCAGCGGCTGTGCGCGATGAGGTGTCCAGCGTGAAAGAGCCCGCGCCCTTGGCCGGCGTGGGATGCAACACCAAAATAGACACCCCCAATTTGCGGGCCACCTCAATCGAAGCTGAGCTTGAGCCTGCTTCCACCACCAAGGCTTTGGCATTCAAATCATTCAGGTAAAACTCGAATTCATCGGCGCGGTATGAAGGGTTCAAGGGGGCGGATGTGCAACATGCGGCCACCGTGACAAAAGAAGCGGCCATCTCTGCACCGTTGGGTAACACTAACGCCACTCGGTCGTTTCTACCAATGCCCACGGCGTTGAATGCTTGTTCTACTTCTTTGGCCAGCTGGCGCAATTCTGCATAGGTCAGGGGCGCTGCAGCCGGGGCGCTTAAACAGGTGGCGGTGTCTTGGCCAGCTTTCATCCAATCGGTCAACGTATTCATGTCATTCCTTTGCCATCAATGAAAGCCCGTGACCGCTGCGCAGCACGGACTGCTGCAGCAACAAACACAGGTTGTGTACGGTGTGCAATGTGGGTGTCGCTATGCCCACGATGTGCCCCAATTCGATCACGCTGCCAAGCAGTGCATCGAGTTCCAAGGCTTTGCCTTGTTCGATGTCTTGTAGCATGGATGTTTTATGTGCGCCGACGGCTTGTGCGCCCGCAATGCGTTTGTCGATGCTGATTTTGAATTGAATGCCTGTTCGCTCGGCCACCGCTTGTGCTTCTTGCATCATGTTCGCCACGACTTCACGCGAGGGTGCGAATTCAGCGATGTCTTGCAACGTGGCATGTGTCAACGCTGAGACCGGGTTAAAGCTCAAGTTGCCCCACAACTTGACCCAGAGTTCAGAGCGAATGTCGTTAGACACCGGCGTTTTGAATCCTGCGCCGATCATGGCTTGCGCCAATTGCATGACGCGTTCGGATTTCTCACCGCTGGGTTCACCCAAAGTGAATCGGTTGCCTTCAATCAGTCGAACCACGCCAGGCGCGACCAACTCTGCTGCTGGATAGACCGCTGCGCCGATCACACGCTCAGGCTTGAGCCTTTGCCAGAGTTGGCCGTTGGGATCCAAACTGCTGAGTTGTCGGCCCTTGAATTCGCCCGGCAATTCATGAAAGTACCACCAAGGCAACCCGTTTTGCAGGGTGACGATACAACTGTGTTCATGGCACAGCGCCGCGATGTCTGCAGCCACGGGCGCCACTTGGTGTGATTTGAGTGTGACCAACACATAGTCGTATTGTTTGGCGCCCGCTATATCAGAAGCCTTGACATGTTTGGCATGCAATTCGTTGCCATCTTCGAGCATCAATTTCATGCCGCTGTGTTGAATGGCTTGCAGGTTGGCACCCCGTGCAATGAAGGTCACATCATGACCAGCCAGTGAGAGTTTGACGCCCAAGTAGCCGCCAATGGCACCTGCGCCGACGATGGCGATACGAAGACTCATGACAGAAGGGGGGAAGTGAATAGGTAAAACATAAAGAAGGTGTCTGCAAGGATCTGCCGGGCTGTCATCCTGAACAAAAGGTTCAGGTGGGCGAGGTCAGTCAGGTGTTGGGTTCATCTTCGCGAGATGATCACGCTCACAAGACGATGTTCCAAGCCCGGGGCTCCATAGAGCATTGGTTCAAGAAATATAAACCCAGCAGACTTGCAGACGAGGCCATTGTAGGAGCATGTGTCATAAAAGGTGACCATCATGGCCCAAAGCCGCATCGATTCGGTGCAATAGGTTGTTGAGGTTGTGGTTAGAGGTGACAGGTTCGCTGGGAGCTGCAGAAAAATCTGACAACTCAAAAGCAAGATTGAGGGCAGCTAACACGGCAATGCGGTCACGCGCTTTGATTTTTCCTGCGTCGCGAATACTGCACATGGCAGCATCTACTTTGCGCACCGCTGATTGAAATCGCTCTTGTGCATCGACAGGGCAACCGAGTATGTAACTCTGTCCCATGATTTGTACTTCGACCTGGTTCATGCGCCATCCTTGATATCCAAGGGCAAGCGGTCGAGCAAGCCATCAATGCGGCTGCGGGCAGCTTGCAAACGAGATTTGAGCGAATCACGCTCTTGGGTAAGCGTCTCCACTTGACCGACCAGCAAATCGTTGGTGCGTTTGAGTTCTTCGTAGCGCACCAGCAATCGCTCAACGCGTTCCAGTACGGAATCTAAGGGGTTGTTTTCAGGCATGAGCGGCATTTTAGGCGCGTACCGAGGGCTTGTGGCTAGAATGCAAGTGTTGGTGCTCGCGGTGTGGTTCACATACCGCAGTTCAACGGGAAGCAGAAGTTTTCGCTCGAACAAGTACTTCTTTTCGGTACATGGCTTGAGTTGATCACCAGCCTGCGCTGCCCCCGCAACGGTCAAGCGAACGAAACACCTCGCGGTGTTTCCGCCCTGTCCCACACAGCCACTGGTTGCCTTGAACAAGCGACTGGGAAGGCGGACAAGGTTGTTTTCGCCAGCCCGGATACCGGCCAACAAGGTGGAGTTGCGCGAGTCGCGACTTCGTAACGTCCGTGCACTGTCGGGGAAGGCGGTGAGGGCAATTGGCTGGTAATCATCATCATGAAAAAACTTCATTTGCTTTTGTGCAGCATTTGTGCTGTTGCGCATATGGCTGTCTATGCTCAAACCAACGACAACGAAACCCCTGAACTGGCGCCCTACATCGTCACCGCAACCAGATACCCAGAGGAACAGCAGAAATTGGCTGCTTTTGTGACTGTACTCACGCAAGAGGATTTGAAAAATACAGGGGTTCGAACAGTGAACGAAGCCCTCATGACATTGGGTGGCGTGATGGGCAGAAAGAGTTTGTACGGTGGCAATGAATTCACCATAGATTTGGGTGGGTTTGGTGACACAGCAAATTCAAATATGGCCATAGTAATTGATGGTGTCATTTTTAAAAACGGTGATGACAGTGAAATCCGTTTGTCCAATATTTCAATGGATGAGGTTGAGCGGATTGAAATTCAGCGCGGTAGTTCTTCCGTGTTGTACGGAGAAGGCGCGGTAGGTGGTGTGATAAATATCATCACACGTGCATCAAGCTTGTATTCGACTGTCAGAAATAAAGCCAATATTGAAGCAGGATTTGGTAGCTACGCAAGCCGAGAAATCAGGGCTAATGCAACTTACGGCAAGGATGGTGTTAATTTATTTGCATCGTCTGCTAAAGCAGAGTCAGATGGATTCAGGGCCAACTCAAACAGCTATTCCAACAGCAACAATTTGGGCATGCAATTTATCGGCGAAAGCGCACGAATTGGTGCCAGTTTTTCCAACGGTAACGAATACGCCAAAACGCCGGGGGCATTGACACTGAGCCAGTATCAAGCGAATCGCAATCAAGCCAATGCAACAAATTTGGCCCTGGGAACATATATCGATGCAGCATCTACCAGTGTCGGGGTTTTTGCGGAAACAGATGTAAATGGTTTTCAGTGGAGAACAGACGTAAAACGGCGTGAGAGAGGTTACTATTTTTTAGATCAAAGTGGAGGGAGTGCCAGCAGCGCCAAGCACGCAACAGTCAATGACATTTACGGAGTTTCAACTAATAAAAATTGGTCGACTGTTTGGGGCAACAATAGATTACTCTTGGGTTTAGAAAAAAGCACATGGGATCAAAGAAGAATCACTTCTGGCTTTGGAAATTACACTAACTCTGCTGGATCTTATGCAATATTTTTAAAAAATGACTTAGAAACTGAAAGTACGGGATCACGACTGACTGTAGGTTACCGCGCAGAAAAATTAGACAAAAAATCGATTGATGAAGACACTTCAAGCAACTTGTATCTGAACGACGATGCTCAATCTGCATGGGAAATTGGATTTTTAAAAAAAATCAATCAAAACAACTCTGTTTGGGTGAAAGCAGGTAGTCAATACAGGATGGCTAATTTAGATGAGCAAAGTTATGAAGTGATTTCTCCTTATCGTCCTGTGGCTTTGAATACACAAACATCTGTTGATAAAGAAATCGGATGGCGAGTGAAGGTTCCCAGCACACAGCTCGAGAGTCGAATTTTTTCAAGCGATTTTAAAAATGAGATCGTGTATGACCCGACGATTGGAAACATAAATTTAGATCCAACCAACAGACGTGGTGTAGACGCAAGCATCCAGCAGTTGGTCAGTCGCACCATCAACCTTCAGGCCAATGTGGGTTACATGCAAGCTTCATTTCAATCTGGTACGTATAAAGGTAATACGATTCCGTTGGTTCCCAGTCAAAAAGCCCAGCTCAGAGTTAATTGGAATTTCTTACCAGAGCAAACGATAAGTCTGAGTTCCACTTTCCTCAGTGAGCAATTTTTTGCAGGTAATTTTTCCAATACATACAAAATTCCAAGTTACACAGTGACTGATATTTTTTATCAATACAAATCCCCCGATTGGGAGTTTCAACTCATCGTTAAAAATGCCTTTGACAAAGACTATTACAGTTATGCAACGATGGTGTGGAATGGTACGACTGGGCTATACCCCGACATGAAACGAAGCATTTTTGCAGTTTACAAATATTACTTGAATTGATGGATCATTATGCTTCCCCAACGCATCATCTGCCTGACCGAAGAGACCACCGAATGGTTATATCTCTTGGGTCAAGCGCATCGCATTGTGGGTATCTCTGGCTACACGGTCCGACCCAAAATCGCCCGCGCTGAAAAGCCCAAGGTATCAGCTTTTACGAGCGCAAAGATTGACAAAATATTGGCGCTCAAACCCGACTGCGTGTTTGGCTTTTCAGATTTGCAAGCAGATATCGCTGCAGCGTTGATACGGCACGGTGTGCAAGTCACTGTGTTTAACCAGCGCAGTGTCGAAGAAATCTTTTCCATGCTTTATCAAGTGGCTGCGATGGTGGGCGAGGCCGAGCAAGGACTGCGACGCATTTCTCAAATGCAATCGCACTTGCAAAGCTTGCGGCAAACCGCCAATGGGTTTGCTCTTCGACCGCGTGTTTACTTTGAAGAGTGGGATGATCCGCCGATCAGCGCCATCCGCTGGGTGTCGGAATTGATTGGCATCGCTGGCGGTGACGATTGTTTTCCAGAACTGGCTGTGCAGTCACTCGGTAAAGACCGCATCATTGCCGACCCGTTGGAAGTGGTGCGTAGACAACCCGACATCATCATCGGGTCTTGGTGCGGAAAAAAATTTCGCCCGTCATGGGTTGCCGCAAGAGAAGGTTGGGCCTGCGTGCCAGCAGTGGTTGACCATCAACTGTTTGAAATCAAATCGGCAGACATATTGCAGCCGGGCCCTGCGGCATTGACCGATGGCGTAGATCAGTTGCACCGCATCATCAGCCAATGGGTGGCCAGCCATGCATAAATTCATGTTGCTATGGGTGCTGTGTTTGCTTGAGCCCGCGTCACATGCCGTGAGTGTGGTGGACGACCGCCAAATCACCCAAGACATCCAGCGAGCGCCCCAGCGCATCGTTACCCTGATGCCTTCATTGGCTGAATCGGTGTGCGCGTTGAATGCATGCAACCGTTTGGTGGGTACCGATAACTATGCGGATTGGCCTGAGCAAGTGAAAGCTTTGCCCAAACTGGGTGGCTTGTATGACGCTTCTGTCGAAGCCATTGTTCGCCTGAAGCCCGACTTGGTGTTGGCGGGGAAATCGACCCGCATCGTGGCGCGGTTGGAGTCTTTGGGTATTCAAGTGATTGCGCTGGAGCCTCAAAACTTGAACGATGTCGAGCGCAGCTTGCATGTCATTGCACAGGCCTTGCATTTGCCGCAGGCGGATGCAAAAGCCAACGCCGTGTGGTCAAGCGCCATGTCGTCGGTCGCGTCCGCTGCAAAATCGCTACCCGCCCATGTCCCTGGCAACACCATTTACTTTGAAGCCAGCACGGGTGGTTATGCCGCTGGTGAAAGCTCGTTCATTGGGGGTGTGATGAGCCAATTGGGTTTGCGAAATATCGTTGACAAGCGCATGGGCGCATTTCCTCAAATCAACCCCGAGTTTGTGGTCCGAGCCAATCCGCATTGGATTGTGCTGGCTGAACCCATGGCGCAGTCTATCGATCGCCGTCCCGGGTGGAGCGGGATGGACGCTGTGAAATCGCGCCGCATGTGCCAACTGACCGCCGCGCAAGGCCATATGTTGGTTCGCCCTGGGCCGCGTATTGGCGAAGCGGCGCAGGTATTGGTCAACTGTTTCAAACAATCCATGAAGCCATGATGGCCGCCCGCACACACAAACCTTGGCAGGTGACTTCGTTAGGGTTGTTGCTGACAATCTGTGTGTGTGTGTTGGGCTTGACCGCTGGTAGCCATGGGTTTGAATGGGGCCTAGATCTGTCCGATCCCGTGGTGAGGGATATCCGTTTGCCCCGCACGGTGGGCGCTTGGTTAGCAGGTGCGTTATTGGGCTTGTCTGGGGCCATGGCGCAAGCGCTGTTTCGCAATCCATTGGCCGATCCCTACTTGTTAGGCAGTGCGTCTGGTGCCACTTTGGGTGTCAGTGTGGCATTGGCTCTGGGCGCATGGGGTGGTGCGTACATCGCACCGGAAATCCATTCAAGCGGCCTGTGGGTATGGCGTCTGGGATTGACCGGCGCGGCTTTTGTGGGGGCTTGGTTGGCCGTGTTGCTGACCTTGATGTTGGCCAATGGTGTTCAGCACACTTTGCGTTTGCTGTTGGCAGGCGTGGTGGTCGGTGTGGTTTTGGGAGCTTTCACATCGTTGCTCACGGCAAGCCAACCGTATCTTTTGCCTGCCATGCAATCTTTTTTGTTGGGCAACACCGCCATGGTCAACGGCTCTGCATGTGGGCTGATGGCCATCGTGCTGGTGCTGTGTGGTTTAGCTGCTTGGCGATTGGGCCCACTGCTCGATGCATTGGGCTTAGGTGAGGACACTGCAAAAAGTTTGGGTTTGCAAGTGGTGCCTTTGCGTATGTTGCTGTTGGCGGCCATGGCCTTGGCCACTGCAACTGCCGTGGCGCAAACCGGACTGATTGCGTTTATCGGTTTGGTTGCACCGCAGTTGGTGCGGTCGCAATTGCGCAGCCGTTTTGTGGCGATGTCTGCGCTGTCGGCCATGGCGGGTGGTGTGTTGCTGTGCATGGCAGACATACTGGCGCGTGTGTTGTCTGCTCCTCAGGAATTGCCGGTGGGTGTATTGACGGCTGTATTGGGTGGTGGGTATTTGATGTGGCGATTGCGTGTGATGCATATTGCTGGTGGTGACGCATGAACACGCCTCTCGAAGCCCGGGGGTTGAACGTCTGGCGCGGTCAAAGAAAAGTGTTGCATGACATCCATGCGAGCTTTGGCGCAGGTTGTTGGACTTGCGTGGTGGGCCCCAATGGTGCTGGGAAAACCACATTGCTCAAAGCATTGGCTGGATTGTTGGAGAGCACGGGCGAGGTGTTGTTAGCAGGACAGCCTCTGAGTTCTTTTTCACCCAAAGCGCGTGCCCGTCAAATGGCATGGTTGTCTCAAAACGATGTGTCGATGGACGATTTGAGCGTGCAAGATGTGGTGATGCTGGGTCGCTTGCCGCACCAGCAGTGGTGGCAAGGTGCAACCGCATTCGACCACCAAGTGGTAGAAGCTTGTTTGCATGCGCAACAAATAGCGGATTGGCGGTTTCGCAGTTTGGGTACCTTGTCGGGCGGCGAGAGGCAGCGTGTGTTGTTGGCCCGTGCTTTGGCCGTGTCCGCGCCGGTGTTGCTGATGGACGAGCCAGTAGCCAACGCTGATTTACCGCACCAGTCTGATTGGTTGCGCACGGTGCGTACCCATGCGCAGCAAGGCCATACCGTGGTCAGTGTGTTGCATGATTTGAATTTGGCCTTGTGTGCCCAGCAATTGGTGGTGATGGACCAAGGCAAAGTGGTGATGCAATCCAGTGCCGATAACCCGATGCTGCATGACTGTTTGAAGCAGGTATTTGGACCGCAGTTGAGTGTGCATCGGGTGCAAGACAGGTGGGTGGTTTTGCCAGCGTGACAGCAAGCTTTTGCGCGCTCCTTGCCACGCAAATAATTTGCTAAGCTCAAAGCCAATTGACCTGAAAGCATGCCATGTCCTCATTGATCACCCGGCCCAATTTTTATTCCGATGCCTCCAAAGATCGCGGAGATTTTGAACCGGGTGATGCTTTTTACGAAGCTTTGATGCAATCGCACGAAGGGCTGACGGAATCACAAAGCCATTTGCTCAATGCACGTTTGATACTGGTATTGGCCAATCACGTAGGGCATTTAGAAACACTTAAGCAAGCGATTCACACGGCTCGTGACCAACTGGAATGAGCAAAAGCGGTTGCTGCTGATGGCGTTTTAATCTTTTGCAGTCTTGGGTTTGAAGCTGCACCACTCGGCAACTTGGCACTGCCAACACAGTGGTTTGCGCGCTTGGCACACATAGCGACCCAGCAAAATTAACCAATGGTGTGCATCCACCAAATAGTCTTTCGGTATGCGTTTGAGCAAACCCATTTCAACGTCATAAGGTGTCTTTCCGGGTGCCAATCCTGTGCGGTTACCGACCCGAAAAATATGCGTGTCTACCGCCATGGTGGGTTCGCCAAACGCCACATTCAACACCACGTTGGCCGTTTTACGGCCAACCCCAGGCAATGATTCCAAGGCCTCACGTGTGCGCGGCACTTGCGATTGGTATTGATCTACCAAGATGCGACAGGTTTGCATCAGGTGCTTGGCTTTGCTGCGAAACAGTCCAATGGTTTGAATATGCGCTTCAAGCGCGGGCAGGCCCAAATCCAAAATGGCTTGCGGTGTGTTGGCCACGACAAACAATCGTCGTGTGGCTTTGTTCACACCGACATCGGTGGCCTGCGCACTGAGCAAGACAGCGGTCAGCAACTCAAACACACTGGTATATTCCAATTCAGTATTCGGTTGCGGATTGGCTGCTTTGAGCCTCGCAAAGAATGGTTCGATCTGCTCTTTTTTCATCATTCACTTCATTGGGGTCAGAGCCCGATTATCTGCACATGCAATTTGCCCAACGACTCAACAAGGTTGAAACCTCAGCCATCCGTGAACTCTTCAAATTGCTTGGCAAGCCAGGCATCATCAGTTTTGCGGGCGGGTTTCCTGACAGTGCCATGTTTGATGTCGAGGGTATCCGAGTGGCCAGCGAGCAAGCCTTGCGCGATGAACCCGGTGCGGCTTTGCAATATGGCGCGACAGAAGGCTATAACCCGTTGCGTGAGCAATTGGCTGCATTCATGCAATCCAAAGGCGTGGCGGGCTTGCGCGCTGATGAATTGATTGTCACCACCGGCAGTCAACAAGCCTTGGATTTGGTGGGCAAAACTTTGCTGGATCCGCAAGACACGGTGTTGGTGGAGTCACCCACTTTTTTGGCCACCATTCAATGCTTTCGTTTGTATGGCCCTACCGTGCTGGGTGTGCCGGTAGACGCTGAAGGCGTGGACGTGGATGCGCTGGAAGCCATGCTCAAGCAACACCGTCCTAAATTGATTTATCTGGTGCCTACATTTGGCAACCCCAGTGGGGCATTGACCAGTTTGCAACGGCGGCTTCGTATTTTGAATTTGGCGGTGCAATACCAAACGGTGGTGGTCGAGGACGACCCGTATGGCGACTTGTATTTCGCTGATGCGCCACCGCTGTCGTTGTTGGCCTTGAGTGCGCAAGTGCCGGGCAGCCGCGATTGGTTGGTGCACTGCGGGTCGCTCAGCAAAGTGTTGTCCCCCGGTTTGCGTATCGGTTGGATGGTGGCGCCGCCCGAGTTGTTGGCGCGTGCCACCATGTGTAAACAATTCAGCGATGCCCACACTTCTACGTTTGCACAGGCCACAGCGGCTAAATATTTGCAAGCCGATCGCATGCCCGCGACATTGCAAAACGTACGCCGTGTGTACGCCAGTCGGGCCCGTGCCATGGCCCAAGCACTGCACCAGCACTTGGGCGAAGGGCTGTCATTTCATGCGCCGCAAGGCGGATTGTTTGTGTGGGCCCAGCTCACGGGGCAAACCGGTCACACCACCGATGGCCGTCTTTTGGCGCAAAGAGCCATCGACAAAGGCGTGGCTTTTGTACCGGGCGCACCGTTTTTTGCGAATGACCCTGACAACAGCACCATACGTTTGAGTTTTGCCACCGCAGACGAGCACAAAATTGCAGAAGGCATTGAGCGACTTGGCGCTGCGTTGCGCGAAACCCGCCCAAGCCATTGATGGTTTTATAAAGGACGCGGTGACAAGCTGACGATCACTGACCTGCGAATGCCTGATAAGCAGCAGCATCCATTAATTGATCGAGTTCAGTGGCTTGGTTGAGTTGCACTTTGTAAAACCAACCCGCGCCTTCAGGATCGGAATTGGCCAATGACGGGTCAGCACGCAGTTCTTCGTTGACCTCCAGCACTGTGGCACTGACGGGCATGTGAACATCGGCTGCCGCTTTGACCGACTCCACCACGCCTGCCACACTGCCTTGTTCAAATGCTTTGCCTGTTTCAGCGAATTCCACAAACACAATATCGCCCAAGGTGTCCTGGGCATGCACTGTGATGCCGACAAAAATGGTGCCTGCTTCAATGCGCACCCATGTATGTTCTGAATGGTATTGGGTCATGCTCACATTCCTGCGTAATTCGGGCCACCGCCGCCTTCAGGCGTGACCCACACAATGTTTTGCGTGGGGTCTTTGATATCGCAAGTTTTGCAATGCACGCAATTTTGGGCGTTGATTTGCAAACGGTCTTCTCCGCTGTCTGCTTTGACATATTCATAGACACCCGCAGGGCAATAGCGTCCTTCGGGGCCGTCATACAAACTAAGGTTGATTTGAACCGGCACGCCCTGGTCTTTCAACGTCAGGTGCGCGGGTTGGTTTTCTTCGTGGTTGGTGTTGCTGATGAACACACTGGAGAGTTTGTCGAACGACAAAAGGCCATCGGGCTTGGGGTAGGCGATGCGCTGTGCAGTGGATGCATGTTGCAAAGACTCGTGATCTGCTTTGTGGTTGTGCAGCGTCCACGGCGGTGTGGAGACGCCGATCTTTGGCAAAAACCATTGCTCAATACCGGTCATCAGCGTGCCCAGCCATTTGCCTTTTTTGAACCAGTTTTTGAAATTGCGGGTTTGGTGCAATTCGGTGTAGAGCCAACTTTGGCGAAATGCTTGCGAATAAGCACTGAGCATGTCCAGCGATCTGCCTGCCTGAATGGCGTCAAATGCAGCTTGCGCGGCCAGCATGCCCGATTTGATCGCCGCGTGACTGCCTTTGATACGGGCGGCATTCAAAAACCCGGCATCGCATCCCAGCAATGCACCACCGTTGAACACCAAATCGGGTAAGGCTTGGGGTGTGCCGTTGTTGATCGCGCGTGCACCGTAACCGATGCGTTTGCCGCCTTTGAGGTGCTTCGCGATGGTGGGATGCGTTTTCCATCGCTGCATCTCTTCAAACGGACTCATGTAGGGATTGCGGTAATCTAAACCCAGCACAAACCCGAGCGTGACTTGGTTGTCGGCAAGGTGATAGAGAAAACCGCCGCCAAAGCTGTTGTCTTCGATCGGCCATCCGGAGGTATGAACCACCAACCCTGGTTTTGCCAGTGCTGGGTCAACTTCCCACAATTCTTTGATACCAATAGCAAACGTTTGTGTGTCTTTGCCTTTGTTCAATCCGAACCGCTCGATCAATTGTTTGCCCAAGTGACCGCGTGCGCCTTCGGCAAACAAAGTGTATTTGGCATGCAATTCCATACCGAGTTGGAAATGGTCTGATGGTGTGCCATCCTTTGACAAACCAACATGGCCCGTGGCCACGCCTTTGACCGCGCCAGCGTTGTCATACAACACTTCAGCAGCAGTGAACCCGGGAAATATTTCTACGCCGAGGTTTTCGGCTTGTTGTGCCATCCACTTGACCACATTGCTTAATGACACCACATAACAACCATGGTTGTGAAAGTTGCGTGGCATCAGCCAAGGCGGTGTGGCGGTATGCCCTGTGGCCGACAACACCAGCAATTCGTCGCCAGTGACCGCTTGGCTCAGTGGCGCCCCCATGGATTGCCAATCTGGAAACAATTCGTTCATGGCACGCGGATCCATGACCGCACCTGACAAGATATGCGCACCCGGCTCCGAGCCTTTTTCAATCACCACCACCGATATCTCTTTGTCGGCTTGAGCGGCCAGTTGTTTGATTCGAATGGCGGCGGCCAGTCCAGCAGGCCCTCCACCAACCACTACCACGTCATATTCCATGGCGTCGCGCGGGCCAAATTGTTCAAGCAAGGAGGAGGGCGTCATAGCGTTGATGCAGTGATGTCAAAGAGCGTCAGATTCTATGCGCAGCGACTCCAAAGGCTTGGTGATAATGCACAAGACCGAAGTCAATGACATCGGCAAACCTCAAACATCCCGTGTTTCCATTTTTCTCAGGAGTTCAACATGTCTTACAGCTTGGATTTGTCGGGACGCGTGGCCTTGGTCACCGGGGCTTCCAGTGGTTTGGGTGCGCAGTTTGCCCGCACCTTAGCCAGCGCTGGTGCGGCCGTGGTATTGGCCAGCAGGCGTGTTGAAATGCTCAAGACCTTGCGTGCCGACATTGAAGCGGAGGGCGGTGATGCACATGTGGTCAGTTTGGATGTGACCAGCCGCAAAAGCATAGACAGCGCGATTGAAACCGCTGAAAAAGACGTTGGCCCCATCGATATTTTGGTTAATAACTCTGGCGTGAGCACCACCCAGCGTTTGGTGGATGTGCGTGAAGAAGATTTCGACTTTGTGTTCAACACCAATGTGAGAGGTGCTTTTTTTGTGGCCCAAGCCGTGGGCACCCGCATGTTGGCCAGATCAAAAGGCTTGGCCCCGGGTACTTTCGCAGGCGGGCGCATCATCAATATCGCTTCGATGGCCGCGCTTCGCGTGTTGCCACAAATCGGCATCTATTGCATGAGCAAAGCCGCCATGGTGCAAATGACCAAAGCCATGGCCTTGGAATGGGGCAAACACGGCATCAATGTGAATGCCATTTGTCCAGGCTATATCGACACCGAAATCAACCACCACCACTGGCAGACCGAGCAAGGCCAAAAACTGGTGAACATGTTGCCGCGTAAACGCGTCGGTCAGCCCAAAGATTTAGACGCTCTGCTGGTGATGTTGGCCAGTCCGCAAAGCGAATTCATCAACGGTGCCGTGATTGCAGCCGACGACGGCTTCGGCGTATGAGGATTGAAATTCCTGAGCATAAAAAATGGGTGTTTGACAAAGTCATTGCCATTCGCTGGGGCGACATGGACGCCATGGGGCATTTGAACAACACGAGTTATTTCCGATTTTTAGAAACGGCACGCATCGATTGGATGACGCAACTCGGTTGCACGCCTTTGCCCACCGGAGAGGGCCCAGTCATCATCAACGCGTTTTGCAATTTTTATAAGCAGTTTGAATACCCGGGGGATGTCTTGATCAAGATGTATGTCAGCGACCCGGGACGCAGCAGTTTTGAATCGTGGGCCACGCTCGAGCGTACCGATATGCCGGGTGTTATCCATGCGGCAGGGGGTGCCACCACCGTGTGGGTGGATTTTCCAGCGCAGAAATCTGTGCCGTTGCCGGCTTGGTTCAAAGACATCATTAGCTGATTAGCCTGTCGATACATACAAAATTGCAAGCAGATAAATAGCTTTTAAGGTATCAATATAACCACGGTAATAGTTTTATATATTTAAATTTCGTATAAGATGAACGCAAGTCAGACAGCAGACAGACAGCGACATCCACATGCGCAAGCAACCCATTCAAAAAAGAGCACAACTCACCATCGAGGCTATTTTTCAAGCCACGGCGCAATTGGTAGAGCGCGAGGGCATGGCCGGTTTGACAACCAACAAAATCGCAGCCAAAGCCGGGTTTTCAGTGGGCACTTTGTACCAATACTTTGCCAGCAAAGACGAAATATTTCGGGCCATGGTGCAATATTCCAGAGCATCGGTTCTCAAAGAGTTAAGCAGCTTTCTATACCGAATTGAAACCAAAACAGATCCTTCAGAGATCGACCCTGAAAAATTTTTCAGGCAATACATCCGGATTTGTATCAAAGGATTTGCCATAGGGGACGAACGCCAGCAAGCGCTCAATCGTTTGTGCTGGTTGGTAGAGACACCCGAAGAAACCACCCAAACCATGAAAACCATGGTGGAGCGCTTGCGCGCTTGCTTTAAATATATTCAGCACCCTTACTTGTCCAGAATGACCTCCATCCGTTGCTATGTGCTCAACCGTTCGTTGATGGGTTGCCTGCGCTGCACGGCGCTAGAACGGGTGGAGATTGAAGATCCCCAAGAATTTGAAGATGCTTTTGTAGAAATGATTTTGGGTCAGTTGCAACTCAATACTGCGGTCCATTAGCGTTTATTTTTTGTCTTTGGGTGTTCTGCCCATGGCATAAAACTCGGCATTGGGCAACATGCCAGAGAAGTTGGCGATTCGGTTGGACATGCCAAAAAATGCGGTGATGCTGGCGATGTCCCAAATATCTTCGTCGTTGAAGCCATGCGCATGCAACGCGGCAAAGTCGTTGTCATCCACCAAATGGCTGTGTTGACAAACCTTCATGGCGAAGTCCAACATGGCGCGTTGTCTGGGAGAGATATCGGCCTTGCGGTAGTTGATAGCCACTTGGTCTGCCACCAATGGTTTTTTTTCATAAATACGCAAGATGGCCCCGTGGGCAATCACACAATACAGGCAGTGGTTGGCCGCACTGGTGGTGGTGACAATCATCTCCCTGTCGCCTTTGGTCAGGTTGGAATCCTCTTTCAGCATCAAGGCATCGTGGTAGGAGAAGAACGCTCGCCATTCGGCAGGGCGACGCGCCAGACTCAAAAACACATTGGGAACAAAACCTGCCTTCTCTTGCACCTCGAGTATTTTTTCAACGATGTCTGAGGGAAGGTCTTTGATATCGGGCGTTGGATAGCGGGTCATGGAGGCTCCTGTTGCAAGCGATTATGCCCAGCCCATCGCCCCAAGCCCCCAAACCCGACCATTAGAATGAATAAATGAATCGCTGGAGAATCGATTGAACAAGCTTTATCCCAGTGCTGCAGCGGCACTCAAAGATGTGGTCAAAGACCACCAAATGCTGGCGGTGGGTGGTTTTGGTTTGTGCGGCATTCCTGAGGCGCTGATTGATGCATTGCGCGACAGTGGAGCCAAACACCTGACCGTGATTTCCAATAACGCAGGCGTTGACGATTTTGGTTTGGGCAAATTGCTGGCCACACGCCAAATCAAAAAAATGATTTCCTCTTATGTCGGCGAGAACAAAGAGTTTGAACGCCAGTATTTGGCAGGTGAGCTCGAATTAGATTTCACACCACAAGGCACCTTGGCAGAAAAACTGCGGGCCGGTGGCGCTGGCATACCTGCTTTTTTCACCAAAACCGGTGTCGGGACCATGGTTGCTGAAGGCAAAGAATTGCGTGAATTTGACGGTGAAACCTATGTCATGGAACGTGCATTAGTACCCGATATATCGTTGGTCAAAGCCCATGTGGCAGACAAAGCGGGGAATTTGCAATTTCGTTTGACGGCTCGCAATTTCAACCCCGCTGCTGCCATGGCGGGTAAGTTGTGTATTGTGGAAGTCGAGCATGTGGTGGAAGTGGGTGAATTGCAGCCAGACAGCATCCACTTGCCGGGCATTTATGTACACCGCATCGTGCACAACCCACACCCTGAAAAACGCATTGAGAAACGCACCGTCACAGAGAAAGCAGGAGTCTGACCATGCCTTGGACCCAAGACCAAATGGCAGCCCGTGCTGCCCACGAATTACAAGACGGTTTCTATGTCAATTTGGGCATTGGCATTCCCACTTTGGTTGCCAACCATGTCCCTTCCAACATCGAAGTGTGGTTGCAGTCTGAAAATGGCATGTTGGGCATTGGACCTTTTCCGACAGAAGATCATGTCGATGCAGACTTGATCAATGCCGGCAAACAAACCGTCACCACGCTTGCCGGTACATCGATATTTGGCAGCCATGACAGTTTCGCCATGATCCGTGGTGGAAAAATCAACTTGTCTATTTTGGGCGCCATGCAAGTCAGCGCCGCTGGCGATCTGGCCAATTGGATGATTCCCGGCAAG
>SXWY01000084.1 GCA_005789825.1 Burkholderiales bacterium
GTGCAATTCAAAGATGTGTTTTTGGGCGAAGACAAACGCTCTTATGTGCGCGCGGCTTCTGTGCAAGCCTGTTTGCGTGCCGGTGGCAAACACAACGATTTGGAGAACGTGGGCTACACAGCCCGACACCACACTTTTTTTGAAATGATGGGCAACTGGTCGTTTGGCGACTACTTCAAGCGCGACAGTTTGAAATGGGGCTGGGAATTGCTCACCCAGGTGTACCAATTGCCGCCCGAGCGATTGATGGTGACGGTTTATATCGACGACGATGAAGCCTACGACATCTGGCACAAAGAAATTGGCTTACCCGCCGACCGTATCGTGCGCATCGGCGACAACAAGGGCAAAAAATATGCGTCTGACAATTTTTGGATGATGGCCGATACCGGCCCTTGCGGTCCGTGCTCGGAAATTTTTTACGACCACGGAGCGCATATTCCCGGCGGGCCTCCCGGAAGTCCGGAGGAAGACGGCGACCGGTTCATCGAAATTTGGAACCATGTGTTCATGCAGTTCGACATGCAGCCCGACGGCAGCTTGAAGAAATTGCCCGCACCTTGTGTAGACACGGGCATGGGGTTGGAACGGCTGGCCGCCATCTTGCAGCATGTGCACAGCAATTACGAAATCGATTTGTTCGATGCGTTGATCCGCGCAGCCGCCCGCGAAACCGGCTGCACCGACATGCACAACAGTTCTTTGCGCGTGATCGCCGACCACATCCGAGCCACCGCATTTTTGGTCAGTGACGGCGTCATTCCTGGCAGCGAAGGCCGTGGTTATGTGCAACGGCGCATCATTCGCCGCGCGATTCGCCACGGCTACAAATTGGGCCAGAAAAAACCCTTCTTTCACAAACTCGTGCCTGATTTGGTGAAGGTCATGGGCGACGCTTATCCCAACTTGGCCAAGCAAGCCGTCAGCATCACAGACGCTTTGAAAACCGAAGAACAGCGTTTTTATGAAACCTTGGAAGTTGGCATGCACATCTTGGACTCATCGCTTGGCGACAACGCCAAAGTGCTCTCGGGTGAGGTGGCGTTCAAGTTGCACGACACCTACGGTTTTCCGCTTGATCTGACGCAAGATGTTTGCAGAGAGCGAGGCGTCACTGTCGATGTCGAGGAATTCGACCTCGCCATGGAAAAACAAAAATCCCAAGCCCGCGCCGCCGGTAAATTCAAAATGGACAGGGCGTTGGAATACACCGGACCAGGCAACGAATTTGTGGGCTATGAACATCTACAAACATCTGCTACGGTCACTGCTTTGTATATGGACGGCGTGGCGGTCAACGACATGCAAGCGGGCCAAGTCGGTGTGGTGGTGTTGGACCACACACCGTTTTATGCGGAAAGCGGCGGTCAAGTGGGTGACCAAGGTTGGCTGGTGGCGGGCGAGTCCAGCCAGGCGACACGTTTTGATGTTGAAGACACGTTGAAGATCAAGGCTGATGTGTTTGGTCACCATGGCCAGTTGTCGCAAGGCAAGATACAAGTTGGCGATAACTTGCAAGCCAGGGTGAACCAGCCGTTACGTGCGGCCACCGTGCGCAACCATTCCGCCACGCATTTGATGCACAAAGCCTTGCGAGAAGTGCTCGGCGCGCATGTTCAACAAAAAGGCAGCTTGGTCAACAGCGAGCGCACCCGGTTTGACTTTGCCCACACCGGCCCCATCACCGATGCACAAATTCGCGAGATCGAGCAACGCGTGAACCAAGAAATTTTGACCAACCAAGCCACGCAGGCGAGATGGATGGACATTGAGTCAGCGCAAAAAACGGGCGCCATGATGTTGTTCGGGGAGAAATACGGCGACACGGTGCGGGTGCTGGATATCGGCAGCAGTCGCGAATTGTGCGGCGGCACCCATGTTCACAGCACGGGCGATATTGGCTTGTTCAAAGTGGTGGCGCAAAGCGGCGTGGCCGCCGGTGTACGTCGGATTGAGGCCGTCACGGGCGAGCACGCTCTGGCCTATGTGCAAGCCATGGAAGACACCGTCAACCAGGCCTGTGCTTCACTCAAAGCCACGCCTGTGGAGTTGAACCACCGCTTGGCGCAGTTGATCGAACAAGTGCGTGGCTTAGAAAAAGAGATGAGCGCACTCAAGGGCAAGTTGGCTTCATCTCAAGGTGATGATTTGCTGGCGCGTGCCGTCGATGTCAAAGGCGTGAAATTGCTGGCTGCGGTATTGCCTGGCGCAGACGCCAAGGCCTTGCGTGACACCTTGGACCAATTGAAAAACAAGCTCAAAACCGCCGTGGTGGTGCTGGCCAGCGTGGATGGCGACAAAGTGCAATTGGCTGCAGGCGTGACCAACGACAGGCTCACCCAAGTCAAGGCGGGTGAGTTGGTGAATTTTGTGGCCCAACAAGTGGGTGGCAAGGGCGGCGGCAAACCGGACATGGCCATGGCAGGGGGTACCCAGCCCGCAGGATTGGACCAGGCCTTGGCCAGCGTGCAAGCCTGGGTGAATGAGCGCTTGTAAACATCTGGCAGGTGGCGCTCAAGCTCCTGTTGTTTGCACAGCCATGTGCAACTGACGCTGGCTGCACCAGTCGCGCAACTGACCTGTCACCGGATCAGTGAAGCGAATCCGCTTGGCCAGCAATTGCAGGGGTGACCCAAAGTCCTCGGCCTCATGCGGCACTCTTTTGACGGTTGGATAAAACTGGTCACCCACGATAGGTATGCCCAGCGACAGCATATGCAGACGCAACTGATGGCGTCGGCCGGTCACCGGTTCGAGTTGGTACAACGCCATGTGTTGCATACGCCGCAAGAGTGAAATACGCGTCTCGCTGTTGGGCTCGCCGGCTACTTCGCAAGACAGAAAAAACCGGGCGTCTTCTTGCAGTCGACTTCTATACACCCGAGGTGTTGTCAAGCTTTCTTGGTAAGGCGCCACGGCCTCATACCATTTCTTCACTTGACGCTGTCTGAACAATGCGTGGTAGCGCCCGCGCTCAGCGGGTTGTTTGCTGAACACCACCACGCCAGCCGTTTCGCGGTCGAGCCGGTGTAGGGGGGTCAGTGTGTCGCAACCGCTGTGGCGCTTGAGTTGCACCAACACACTGCTTTGTACATAAGAACCGCTTGGCGTGACGGGCACGAAATGCGGTTTGTCAGCCACGAGCAGATGTTCATCTTCAAACAACACCGGGACTTCAGGTGGTAACCTGGTTTCGCTCACCACGTGGCGGTAATAAAAAATGGTTTGGTGCGCTTGATATGGCGTGTGTGGGTGAACAGCACCGCCATGTTGGTTCAGCACTTTGTTTTGCGCCATGCGCTCTTGCCATTGCAGCCTGTCGACATGGGGAAACCGTTCGCACAAAAAATCTATGACCGTCAGCCAAGGTCCTGCGGGCAAGGCGACGCGAGAGGCACTCACCCCGTCTAGCACTGGCAATAAACGGTTCGACATGGCCATGCGCATAGGAAGGTTTGACGGTCAAGCGCGGTGAAACACCAAGTCCCACACCCCATGCCCGAGCTTGAGGCCACGGTTTTCAAATTTGGTCAATGGCCGGTAGTCGGGCTGGTCTGCAAAACCATCCGCGCGAACGCTGCTGTTGCGCAACAACGGTTCTGCTTGCAGCACTTGCAACATATGCTGGGCATAAGGTTCCCAGTCGGTGGCGCAATGCACATAACCACCGGGTTTGAGACGTTGCGCCAACTGTTGCACAAAAGGTGTTTGTACCAAGCGCCGTTTGTGGTGACGCAGTTTGTGCCATGGATCGGGAAAAAATATGTGAACACCATCCAAACTGTTTACAGGGAGCATGTGCTCCAGTACTTCAACCGCGTCATGTTGAAGTATGCGGATGTTGTTGAAGCTGGCTTCGCCCATGCGCTTGAGCAACGCCCCCACGCCGGGTTCATGCACCTCGCAGCATAAAAAATTGTCATCGGGACGGACAAGTGCAATTTGGGCGGTGGCGTCGCCCATGCCAAAGCCGATTTCCAAAATCAAGGGCGCGATCCGCCCAAATGCTTGCTCTGCGGAAAAAACACCGTGTTGAAACGGCAAAACAAACCGCGGCCCGAGTTCGGCCAAGGCTTTGGCTTGTCCGCCCGTGGTTCTGCCCGCACGGGTGACAAAGCTTTTGATGGTTTTGGGATGCGCAATATGTGCGGGTGTTTGGCTGTTCATCACGGGTCGAAAAAATAGGGGTTGATTGTGCCTGTGCCCACCACGACTCATGCGGTTATTACCCATCGGTCACGCCATTGCTTCACCCATTCGGCCAGCGCTTGGGCGCATGTCGCGGCTTGAGAGGGTTGTAGTTGCAAGACCTTGGCAGCGGATTGCAAGCCGGCCAATGCCTGTGCGGGCGTGCCAACTTCCACAGCCCGCACGCCATTTTGTTTTGACAGCTTTGTCCCGTCTGAGGCCAACACCAGCGGGGTGTGCAAGTAAGTGGGCTGGGGCAATCCCAATGCTTGCTGCAACAGACATTGTCTGGGCGTGTTGTCGGCCAAGTCTTCTCCGCGCACCACATGCGTGATGGCTTGCGCGGCATCGTCAACCACCACAGCCAATTGATACGCCCACAAACCATCACGTCGCCACAGCACAAAGTCACCGACACAGGCCGCGACATTTTGCGTTTGGTCACCCAGTCGTCTGTCATGCCACGCCCATGCGGTTTCATCAACTTTAAAACGCACCGACATACCTGCGCGAAAAGGCAAAGACAAACCGCGACAACTGCCCGGGTAGGGCCTGTCTTGGTGACGTTCACTGGCAATGCCTTGCGCCAGCCACGCTTTGGCAATGGCGGTTCTTGAGCACTGGCAGGCATAGACCGCTTGCAGTGCTGTCAATTTGTCCAACGCATCTTGGTAAAGGCTTGACCGCTGCGATTGCCACACCACCGTCTCTTCACTGTGCAGCCCGCAAGCAGCGAGCTGTGCCAATTGGTGAAGCGCTGCATCGACTGAGCAACGTGGTCCATCGACGTCTTCGATGCGCACCAACCATGCGCCTTGGTGCGCTTTGGCGTCCAGCCAACTGGCCAATGCAGCCACCAAAGAACCGGCATGCAGCGGCCCAGTGGGTGAGGGGGCAAAGCGACCACGGTAGCTCATAAGAGGAACAGAAAATAAAAAATCTAATGAATTCAAAGAGTTGCGAGAAGTATATAGGTGCTTAAGGGTGTCAAAAATAGACTGTAAATAAAGGTTGACAGATTAAAGTGTCAATCTAAAATAACTTTAATTCCGTAAGGGATTGAACCCATTTGTGGCCATGGGGGCCATGAGTAACCCTCGTGCGGGTTTTGCACGGACGTGAAAATCTTTCAAGGAGATAACACCATGTCAGACAAAGTAGGGCCAACCGGCCTGACAGAAGCCGAGTCAGAAGAAATTCATCGACACCTTATCCAAGGGACTCAAATCTTTGGAATGATTGCAGCGTTGGCGCATTTGCTGGCGTACATCTATTCCCCTTGGCTGAAATAAAAGGAGCACCACATGATCTACGGAAAAATCTGGACAGTGGTCAAACCTTCTGTCGGCATTCCCATCTTCCTCGCCGCCGTGGCCATTGGATCGTTTTCGGTTCACCTGGCTTTGACCCTCAACACCACTTGGGTCAAGAAATTTTTGAATGGAAGTGCAGCAAGCGCAGCAGTCGTTCAGACTGTCAAAACGCCCACTGCCTGACAACCAGAAAATTTCTTTTTTTGAATGGGCCGGAATGCATCTGTTCCGGTCCATTTTTCAAATGAACGCCACGGTCGCTAAACCCACCAAAAGCTGGATCAAGATCGGCGCCAAGTTTCTGCCGTTCGCAGATGTGGCCTCCGACACATTACCGCTCAGCAGGTTATTGCGGCTTTCCTTGTTTCAAATTTCTGTTGGCATGGCGCTCGCCATGTTGATTGGCACACTCAATCGCGTGATGATTGTGGAGTTGCATGTACCCGCATCGTTGGTAGCAGTCATGGTGTCATTGCCTTTGCTGTTCGCCCCGTTTCGCGCTTTGATCGGTTTTCGCTCTGACCACCACCGATCGCATTTGGGCTGGCGCCGTGTTCCTTACATTTGGATGGGCACATTGCTGCAGTTTGGCGGTTTTGCCATCATGCCATTTGCGTTGTTGGTATTGGGCGGTTTAGGACAGGCTTCACACGCCCCGGCCTGGGTGGGTCACTTAGGTGCTGGCATGGCATTTTTGCTGGTGGGTGCGGGTTTGCACACCACCCAAACCGTGGGTTTGGCATTGGCCACCGACTTGGCGCCAGCCCAAGACCGACCCAAAGTGGTCGGCTTGATGTATGTGATGCTGTTGGTAGGCATCATCTTCAGTTCTATGGTGTTTGGGCATGTGCTTGAAGATTTCACACCGGGCACATTGATCAGAACCGTACAAGCGGCAGCGGTCATGACCATTGGTTTGAATGTGATTGCCTTGTGGAAACAAGAAAGCAGATCACGCGATCGCCCGCCTGGCGTGTACGAGGAGGATCCAGACTTTTTGTCCTCTTTCAAAATGTTTTGCAGCGGCGATAACGCTATGCGCAGGCTCTGGGCCATAGGCTTGGGAACCCTTGCGTTCACCATGGAAGATATTTTGCTAGAGCCTTTTGGCGGTGAAATTCTGGGCTTGAGTGTGGCCCAAACCACTTACTTGACGGCCTTTTTGGCCATGGGGGGGTTGGTGGGTTTTGCATGGGCCTCGCATGTGCTGAGCAAAGGGGCAGACCCTTTCAAGATGGCAAGCCGTGGTGCCATGGTGGGTATTCCTGCTTTTTGTGCAGTTATTTTTTCTGCCCCGCAGGCGTCTTTGCCTATGTTCACTATCGGCGTCGTGTTCATTGGACTTGGCGCGGGCTTGTTCGGCCACGGCACGTTGACTGCCACCATGAACAGCGCCCCGCCTGGTCAGGCCGGATTGGCGCTGGGTGCATGGGGCGCGGTACAGGCCTCGGCTGCTGGCGTAGGCATGGCCTTAGGGGGTATTTTTCGAGACATTGCCGCGCAATTCACGACCTCTGCCAACGCATATGCCATTGTGTATAGTCTGGAAATTGTCTTGTTAATATCGACAATCGTGATCATGATCCCTTTGGTGAAAACCAAGCCGTGAGCCCCAAACACTTTTCATCAGCCCCACACACCAGGAGAAGCCACCATGAAAGTTCAAACCATCTTATTCATCATGTGGATCATCGTCATGATTTTCCTGCTGGCAAACTGGCTTAACAAGCCACGTCGCTGATCACGTGGTCAATGGCTTTTGTCAGCCAGGTGCAGGGCCAGGCTCAGACCGCTGACAAAAGCATCTTCTACGCGGTGACCCAGCAACCAGTCACCGCACACACCTATATTTAACCTCGGGTCCCAGAGGTGCTTTTTACCCAACGGCTTTACCGTTTTGGCATAACGCCACAAATGGGTTCGGGCAAATCCCGGTTCAGCGCGGATACCCGTCAGTTCAGAGAATGCCTTCAATAACTTGGCTTGTACCCTTTCTGCGTCGTCTTCCAAATGGTGTTGAGACCATTGCGCGCTCGCCTGCACCGTCCAGCGTTCCACGGATGAGCGACCTGGTTTAGACGACTCTCTGCAAATCCATGCGACTCGGTGGTGTGTGCTGCGTGCCGCATTCCATTGGGGACCTAAGTGGTTCATGGTGGGTTGTGCCAGTGGAAACGCCAGCATCAAAGTCCAACAAGGGGCCACCTCCACATCCGCCATGTCGGACAGGCCGGCAAAGCCAGCCGCGGGCGCGCCAGACTGACGCAACAAGTAGTCAGCCTGTACATGGGGAATCGCCAACACCACGTGGTCAAAACCTGTGTGTACCGCGCCATCGCTGCACACCATGTCCCAAGACTTGCCCCCGACAGTGGATTGCCGTAAAAACTGCACTTGCGACTCCAGGTGCAATGCTTGGGCGGTTTCAAGGGGTTGCGCCCAATGTCGCAACAAGCTGTTCATGCCAGGAGCCGCCACGAAATGCGGCTCACGCAATGGCAAAGGCGCCTCTATGACACGGCCCAAAGGGTCGAGTACCCGAACGGCATTCGCACTCCATGGGCGGCAAATCTCTGGAGTGCCCGGCACGCTGGTGATGGCATGCATGAATTGCGGGTCGCGGATGGTGAAATACTGAACACCATGGTCAAAGTGGCCATAGGGCGTGTTTCGCGTGGCCATGCGTCCACCTGCACCATGGCTTTTTTCAAACACACTGACCTGATGGCCCGCTTGCATCAGGGTTCGGGCGAGTGAGATTCCGGCCATGCCGGCGCCAATGACTGCTGTGTGTTTCATGGCCCGACTCTACACCCTCGGCGACCCTGGCGAACCCATGGCTTGTCCCAATAAGGCTTGGCGGGTGTGCGCATGCGTGAGTTGAGATAACCACCATTGCAAAGCGCGGTTTCCTGCAGGGGCAGTCCGGTGCTTGGGTTGGTCACGCCAAGCGTAAACAATTTTGCCGCTGCGTTGCGGGCGCAACACGGTGCATTCCACCAATTCGCCGCGCGCTATGTAGGGCCTGGCCAAGGGCTCTGGCAAAAAGCCAGCACCCATGCCGCGCAATTGGGCATCGAGTTTGGCCGCCATGCTTGGCACGGTCAGCACATCTTGACCCGCCAGCAAACCAATCGTGATGCCATTGCCCTGCGGTACCGAGTCGGCCACGGCCACGGCACGGTGTGCGCGAACATCAGCGTCGCTCAATGGCTGGCTGGCAGTGGCCAGTGGATGCCCGGGTGCCACGGCAAACACAAATTGCATGACGGGGCCAATCTCCTCGACACGCAAGCCAGAGGGCAGCTCCTCTTGCAACACAACACCGATGGCCAAATCGGCCTGGCCCGATGTCAACGCATACAGTGTTCCGCTCAAGGTTTCGTCGCGTAATCGCAAGCGGGTAGGTGGATTGGCTTCCAAAAAATGTTGGCACAAATCCATCACCACGCGTTGTTGGATGATGGTGTCGATCACCACGGTGAACTGGCTTTCCCAGCCAGTTGCCACCCGTTTGATACGGTGCGCGATGCTGTCCATGTCGTTGAGCAAACGCATGCCTTCGCTGAGCAACTCATCGCCCGCAGCCGTCAGTTTGGCTTGCCGCGATGACCTGTCGAACAGCAGAACGTCCAGTGAATCTTCCATTTGCCTCACCCGATAACTCAAGGCGCTGGGCACCAAGCCCATGTCGCGAGCGGCTGCCGCAAAACTGCCCAAGCGGGCAATGGTTTGCAGCATGGTCAGGCTCTCAGGGGTCAATACGTCTCGGGCAAAGTTCATTCAAGGCCTTATTGGTCAAATAATTTGAATGATGCCATCAATCTGCACAGGTTTGCACGCACCCATGGCGACTTACATTCAAGGCTTAGACAGACAAGGCAGCATATGTTGACATTGCGCAAATCAGAGGACAGGGGTTGGGCCGACCATGGTTGGTTGCAGTCCCACCACAGTTTTTCTTTCGCGGGTTACCACGACCCGGCCCACATGGGTTGGGGCAATTTGCGGGTCATCAACGAAGACCGTATAGCTCCGGGCACGGGTTTTGGCACCCACGGTCACCAAGACATGGAGATCATCAGTTATGTGCTGAGTGGTGAATTGGCCCATCAAGACAGCATGGGCAATATCAAAGCCATCCCGCCAGGCGACATTCAGCGCATGAGCGCAGGCACCGGTGTGCGCCACAGCCAGTTCAACCATGCACCGCAACAGCAAACCCATTTCCTGCAGATCTGGATATTGCCTGACCGAACAGGCGTGACGCCCAGTTACGAACAAAAAACCGTTCCCGCGCAAAGTAAGCGAGGACAGTTGACCTTGGTGGCGGGTCCTGAACCCGTGGCGCACGCGGTCAAAATTCACGCCGATGCCCAGATGTACGTTGGCCTTTTTGACGGTGATGAATCTTTCCATCAAGCTTTGAGCAGCAAACGCAAACAGTACTTGCACCTGATCAGCGGTGCGTTGACGGCCAATGGCCAGACGTTGAATGCCGGAGATGCGTTGTTGATCTCTGACGAATCCGAATTGCACTTGGGCCACGCACGCCAAGCCGAAGTGCTGTTGTTTGACCTGGCGGCATAAATTTTTTTCTTTCACAGGACATCACACCCATGAGCAAGACAGCAGTCGTTTACCACTCCGGCTATGGCCACACCCAACGTGTGGCGCAAGCTGTGGCAGAAGGCGCACAAGCCCAATTGATCGCCATCAGCCCCGAGGGCGAATTGAGCAAATCCGATTGGGAAGTGCTGGAACATGCCCAAGGCATCATCTTCGGATCACCCACTTACATGGGCATGGCGTCATGGCAGTTCAAAAAAGTTGCTGACGCCACCTCCAAGTATTGGATGAGCGGCGCTTGGAAAAACAAGGTTGCAGGCGGCTTCACTATTTCCAGCAACCTGAGCGGAGACAAGCTGTCCACCTTGCAATATTTCATGACCTTGAGCATGCAATTGGGCATGATTTGGGTCGGTCAAGCCGAAGGCAATGACGGACACCTGAACCGTTTGGGTTCGTCATCAGGCGCCATGGCGCAAGTCGGCCCGACCAGCCCAGCTGCGGATATTCCTGATGGCGATTTAGACACTGCACGCGCCTATGGCAAACGAGTTGCCGAGATTGTCAAACGCATGCATGGTTGAGTGAAAACGTCACCCACGGTTGGGAGTCATCAAGGCCTGCGAACACTGCAGGCAACGCAAATCGCGTCAGTGTTTGTCGGTTAGTATCGGCCCATGAAAATCCTCAGCTTGTTGCCTTGGTTGGATTGGTTGGCATTGTGTTTTTTCTTGGCCATGTGGATAGGCTATGCCGTTTTTGCCCGTCGCCTGGCCGTGCACCGCCAATCCATCTTGGCCGCCTCCAACCGCTTCCGGTTGCGTTGGGTGAAAGAGTCACTCACCCGCGACCCGCGTGTGCTCGACGGCATCATCACGCAAACCCTCTCGCATACCCCTTCTTTTTTTTCGTCGACCACCATCATCATTTTGGGTGGTTTGATTGCATTGATGGGCACAACCGACAAAGCTGCTGAATTTGTGCGGGAAATTCCGTTTTCGCAAGCCACCCCAATACTGGTATTTGAATTCAAGATCCTGATACTGATGGCAATTTTTGTGTATGCCTTTTTCAGATTTTCTTGGTCTTTGCGCCAATACACATTTGTCGCCCTGATGATCGGCGCCTTGCCACCCCCAGAATTTTTCCGTGAGCATGTCAAGCGGCGTGATGACTATGCCCAACGTGTTGCAGACATGACGGGGCTTGCTGCAGAAACTTTCAACGATGGATTACGGGCTTATTATTTTTCATTCGCCACCATGGGTTGGTTTTTCTCGCCGCTGTTTTTTGTGGTTACCACGATGTTGGTCGTGGCCATTTTGTACAACCGCGAGTTCCATTCAGACGTGCTTAAGGTGTTTGATGATGGCAATGGATAGTTGCTTTTTCGAGAAAGCACAGAAAAGTTGACGAGCCTTGACCCCGGCACTGACTCCACAGTTAGGGCTGCTTGGTTCCCCACCTGACCCGGTTGGCCGCTTCGCCATGCGGGAAGGCCCGTCAGTCGAAATTGTACGCCCCGTAGAATCGTCAGCATGTCTTATCTGGTGCTCGCCCGCAAATACCGTCCCAAAACCTTTGACCAATTGGTAGGTCAATCGCATGTGGTGCAGGCGTTGACCAATGCGCTGCGTACACAAAGACTGCACCACGCGTATTTATTCACGGGCACCAGGGGGGTGGGCAAGACCACAGTCTCGCGTATCTTGGCCAAATCACTCAATTGCGAAACTGGTATCACCGCCCAGCCTTGCGGTGTATGTGCCGCTTGTACAGACATAGATGCAGGACATTTTGTCGATTACACCGAGTTAGATGCCGCGTCCAACCGAAGTGTTGATGAAATTCAGCAATTGCTTGAGCAAGCGGTTTACAAACCGGTGCAAGGACGATTCAAGGTATTCATGATTGACGAGGTGCATATGCTCACTGGGCATGCCTTCAACGCCATGCTCAAAACCTTGGAGGAGCCTCCCGAGTATTTGAAATTTGTGCTGGCCACCACCGATCCGCACAAAGTCCCTGTGACGGTCTTGTCCCGCTGCTTGCAATTCAATTTGCGCCCCATGGCGGCCCAAACCATCGTCGAACATTTGCAGCATGTACTGCCCGCTGAACAGATTGAATCGGATGTGCAGTCGTTGCGGTTATTAGCACGGGCTGCCCGTGGTTCTATGCGTGACGCTTTGTCGCTGACTGACCAAGCCATTGCATTTGGCAATGGCAAGTTGGTGGAATCTTCCGTGCGTGACATGCTGGGCAGTGTGGACCGCAGCCATGTATTCACTTTGGTGGAGGCCTTGGCCAACACCGATGGATTGGCAGTGGTGTCTACCTGTGACGACATGCGCCAATTGGGTTTGTCCGCGAGTTCATTGCTAGAGGAAATGTGCATGGTGTTGCAGCGCATGGCTGTTTTGCAAACAGTGCCTACAGCAAGGGATGTCTCCGCTGACCCTGATCCCGATGCAGCTCGGATGGCCGCGTTGGCAGCGCTCATGCCCGCTGACGAAACCCAATTGCTCTACAGCATGTGTTTGCATGGGCGCGCAGAATTGGGCTTGGCCAGTGACGAATTTGCGGCGCTGACCATGGTGTTGTTGCGTTTGTTCGCGTTCAAACCTGCGGTTGCATCGACAGAAAAAAAAACACTGAAATCCGCTGACATGCCCGGCTCAGCCGTTGCAAACCCCGTCAAAGCGCACCGTTCAGTCCCAGTTTCTCCAGCGGTACCGGCGGTTTCAAAGGCTGCTTCACCACCCACGCAGCAAGCCTTGACATCTGTCGACCAAGTCTTGTCTGAGGCTTGGTGCTCGCTGGTCGAAACCTTGGTGGCTGACCAGAAAATCCAAGCCATGACGCGTGAACTGGCCATGCAATCTCAATGGATTCAACGCGATGGTGCCCGCTGGACACTGCAAGTGGAAAGAGAGTCGTTGGTGTCTGCTGCCAACCTCGAGCGTTTGCAAAATGCCTTGCAGGACGGGGGCCACCCCGTGACTTTGGCCACACAAATCGGTCCCGTCACTGATTCGCCCGCGATCCGCTGGGCGCAGAGACAGCAGCAGCATCTGTCGGCTGTCGAAGAAGAAATTTTGAACGATCCTGTGGTGCAGCAACTGATCCAAGAATTTGACGCGAAAATCGTTCCCGGTTCCATCAAAACTACCACTCACTGAAAGACAACCATGTTCAACAAAGGTCAACTCGCCGGTCTCATGAAACAGGCCCAGGCCATGCAGGAAAATTTGAAAAAGGCCCAAGACGAATTGGCCTTCATTGAAGTCACGGGCGAAGCGGGTTCGGGCTTGGTCAAAATTCTGATGACGTGCAAGCACGAGGTCAAACGTGTCTCGATTGATTCCAGTCTGATGACCGATGACAAAGACATGCTTGAAGATCTGATCGCTGCTGCATTCAACGATGCTGCGCGCAAAGCCGAAGAAGCCTCCGAGGCCAAAATGGGCAAACTCACGGGTGGCATGCCGGGCCTGCCCGGTGGTCTGAAGCTACCGTTTTGATGCGCGACCACAGCGCATTGCAGACCTTGGTGCAAGCCTTGAAAAGGCTGCCTGGGGTGGGCGAGCGCTCGGCGTCTCGCATGGCATTTCACTTGCTCCAACATGACCGTGAGGGTGCGCATTTGTTGTCGCAGGCATTGCTGAGTGCGGTGGCCGCTGTGAAACATTGCCAGCGTTGCCACACCCTGACCGAATTTGAGGTCTGCAGCACCTGCATGGATACGCATCGCGATCCCACCCGCTTGTGCGTGGTGGAAACACCGTCAGATCAGTCGGCGGTGGAGCGCACCTTGGCATACCAAGGCATGTACTTCGTGTTGATGGGCAAGCTCAACCCGATTGAGGGCATGGGCCCCAAAGACATAGGTCTGCAAAAACTGATTGACCGCGTCAGCGATGGGGTCGTTCAGGAAATCATTTTGGCGACCAACTTCACCGCTGAGGGTGAAGCCACCGCCCATGCATTGAGTGACATTTTCAAACGCAAAGGTCTGACCGTGACCCGCTTGGCCAGGGGCGTGCCAGTCGGCAGCGAGCTGGAATTTGTCGACCTAGGGACCATCGCCCATGCACTGGCAGACAGGCGCCACACCTGATTCATGTATTTGGGGATTTCACCAAGGGGGAAGCTACTGATGCGCAAACCTTGGCTGACTTTTATGCTCAACGGATGCAATATCCCCGCCAGCCCAAGCCTGAGCAAAATATATTCACGCGACGTCAATGGCTCAACCTGATGTTGGTTGGCAGCATGGGTGCAATGGCTGCGCCAAGGTACGTCAGCGCCGATACCGACAAAGTTCGATGGGTTTTGGCCATGGACGATGTGTCGAGTTTGGTGCATTTGCCGGTGCTGTTGGCCCATCAATTAGGCTATTTCAAAGCAGAAGGCTTGCGGGTAGATATCGTTGAGCAGCCGGTGAATGTGTTTGTCACCAATGCCAGCGCTGGCAGGGTGGCTTGGTCGGTGCCCTTCATGCAAACCTTGCAAAGCAGTCAGCGCGAGGATGCATGGCACAGTGTGATGGTGACAGGAAGAACCCCGCAACTCGCTTTGGGGGTTTCCCAAAAAACGCTTCCAGGTTTCAAAAGTTTGAAAGATTTTGAAGGGCACCGTATTGGGGTACTGGAGCTGGATTCGTTTGCGCACCGGTGTGTTGACTTCATGCTGCAGCAAGCCAAGGTGAACCCACAGCGGGTTTCGTTCATGCCCTTGGGCGACAGCTTGAACGCTTTGCAAGCTTTCAGAAACGGCTTGGTGGATGCGCTGGTCGCGACCGATCCACTGATGACCCTCTTGGATAAACGTGGCGAAATAAAGATTGTTCGCAATTTGCGTTCTGTCAGAGAAACGACACGGGCTTTTTCAGGCATGCTAGTGGGCAACAGCCTGTGTGTGCCGAAGGCGTTGGTCGCCAAAGATCCAAAAACATGCCAAGCCTTGGTCAACGGCGTGGCGCGTGCCTTGAAATGGTTGCGCACGGCGGGGCCGTCCGATTTGCTGCACACCATGACCGACAGCGTTTTTTTGCCCGATCGCGCGGTCTATTTGAATGCCATAGACAATTTGCGTGACAGCTTTTCGCTCGATGGTATGTTGTCTCAAGAGGCACATGCCAATGCGCTGCGAGTCCATTATTCGTTGACAACCACAGGCCGCTCAGCACGCCCAACAGCTGCCGCTACCTATACCAATGAATTCATGTCCAAAGCCAAAAAACGCTTTCACATGTAGGCGTGCTTAAGGGCGCGGTTTTTTTCTGGACGCATTGGCCCGCGTTTTGATTTTTTTGGGCTTGGCTGGGAGCATCAGACTGAGTTTTTGACCGGGCCTGAGTACGCTGTTGATGGACAAACCATTCCACTGCGCCACTTGGTCCGCACTGACTTTGTAGCGTTTGGCCACCAGTACCAAGCTGTCGTTTTTGCGCGCCTTGACGATGTGTTTTCTCATGGCCACTTCGGGCGCCAGATTGAGTTGTCCGTTATCAGCCAATTTGGCAGACACGTCGTCGTGTTGGTTTGACATTCGTGGCACCAACAAAGCCGAACCCGCTTTGATCAACATGCGCGGCGGTATTTTGTTGATCTGCCTGAATTCTTCTTCGCTCATTTGGTAGCGCTTGGCAGCATCTGCAACCTTCATGTTTTTCTGTGCCACCCAAACAGTCCAACTGGCCAATCGTCCTTCGTAGTCTTGCATATTGCGCTGAAAAATTTCAGCGTTGTCCCACGGCAGCAAAATTTGTGGTGTGCCGCCAGCCAGCATCACAGGTCGATGTGCTGACGGATTCAAAGCCTTGAAATCCTCAAGAGAGACTTCTGCCAATCGGGCAATCAACGCCACGTCCATGTCCTGCGGCAAGGGCACGGTTTGAAAATACGGGTGGTTGGGGATGCTTGGCAAATTCACGCCGAGCGCCTGGGGATAGGCCACCATATTTTTCATGGCCTGCAACTTAGGCACATACAGGCGCGTTTCAGCAGGCATGCGCAGTTCGGTGTAAGTCAACGGTGCCCCTGATCGCTGGTTGCGTGCCAGCGCACGGCTGACATTGCCTTCGCCCCAGTTGTACGCCGCGAGTGCCAAGTGCCAGTCGCCAAACATGCCGTGGAGTTTTTGCAAGTAATCCAAGGCCGCGCGGGTGGAGGCCAGCACATCCCTGCGGTCATCGCGAAAAGCGTTTTGCTTCAGATCAAAGTCTTTGCCGGTGCGCGGCATGAATTGCCACATG
Organism: Burkholderiales bacterium; assembly: GCA_005789825.1. Taxonomy (GTDB): domain Bacteria; phylum Pseudomonadota; class Gammaproteobacteria; order Burkholderiales; family Burkholderiaceae_C; genus Limnohabitans. The sequence continues at coordinate 16,330 of SXWY01000084.1, forward strand.
CCACTGGCCCTGGCCGAGGACACCGCTTGTGGATTGAACGCGCTCTCAATAAAGGGCAGCAAAGCCAGTTCAGTGGGCATGCCGCGCCGTTCGATTTCCTCAACGATATGAAACAGGTACTTGCTGGAACGCTCGGTCATGCGTTGTATGTAGTCGGGCCGCTGTGCATAGTACTGTTCTCGGTCTTGCACCAAATCCACTTGCAGGTCTGGCATGGCAAAGCCACGCCGTATTCTTTCCCACAGGTCTGTTTGTTCTTCGGGAGGCAATAAGCCAAAAGTGGGTTGATCGTCGGTGGCAATCGGCGCCAGTTCTTGAACAGCCAAAGGGCGTTCACCGCCAGTTTGTGCACGAGCGATTGACCATGGTGCGATGACCAGCGAGGCAGACAACAGTAAAGACCGAACAACAATCCATTGCATGTGGTTTAACCAGAAAGGAAAAAAGGCAGCCAATCTGTGGGGGCTCAGACAACTGTGGGATGAATAGAATGGTCTGCAAGGGCGCAACATTTTGCGATCAACCTGCCAACATTCACCGATTCATGAATTCCCAAATTATAAGAAGCCAACCTGACTTGGCTTCATGGTTACAAACCCCTGCCGGACAATACCTTGGCGCATGGGAATCGGCGCAATTTGACCGGGTGGTGTCAGATGTGTTCGGTTACCACGGATTGCAGTTGGGTTTGCCAGAAATCGCGTGCTTGCGAAGCAGCCGTATCCGCCATTGCTGGGTCGCCCAAGACCATGTGCCAGCCGCTGAAGGCTCGCCTGGATTGACGGGTCTGTGGGCAGATTCGGTGGCTTTGCCTTTTGCCGACCAAAGCGTCGATTTGGTGGTCTTGCCGCACACCTTGGAACTCAGCCTAGACCCGCATGCCACATTGCGCGAAGTAGAACGTGTGTTGGTACCCGAAGGCCGGGTCATCATCAGCGGCTTCAATCCTTTGAGCCTCTGGGGGCAAAGGCACAGACGTTCACAGTGGTATGCCAGGCTGGGTATTGACAATTATTTTTTGCCCAAAGAAATCGATTTCATTGGTTATTGGCGATTGCGTGATTGGTTGCGTCTGTTGAGCTTTGAAGTCGATGGCGGGCGATTCGGTTGTTATTTGCCATCCGTGCAATCACCTCCCTGGATCGCTCGGTTTGCTTGGATGGATAAGGCCGGTGACCGCTGGTGGCCCATTTTGGGGGCGGTGTATTTTTTGGCTGCGGTCAAGCGCGTGCGGGGAATGCGTTTGTTGCAGCCTGTGTGGAAACGCGGCAAAGCCAGTTCTGCCAGCGCAGTGCCGTCCGTGAATTCGGGCAAATCCAGTACGCCCAGCTCCATGCTTTCCCAACCGGATGATGCGGCATGAGTCGGGTGGTGATCTACACGGACGGTGCTTGCAAAGGCAATCCGGGTCCAGGTGGTTGGGGTGTTTATTTACGCTTTGGAGACATCGAAAAAGACCTGTGTGGTGGTGCCTTGCAAACCACAAACAACCGCATGGAATTGCAAGCGGTGATCGAAGCTTTGCGAGCACTCAACAGACCTTGTGAGGTGGATTTTTATTTAGACAGTGAATATGTGCGACAAGGCATCACGGCTTGGATGGTGAACTGGAAGGCGCGTGGCTGGCGCACCGCCGATAAAAAGCCTGTGAAGAATGAAGACCTGTGGCGAACCTTGGACGAGTTGTTGTCGCAAAGCGGACACGCTATCGTCTGGCATTGGGTCAAAGGACATTCTGGCGACCCAGGCAATGAGCGCGCCGATGCGCTTGCGAACGAAGGAGTGCGGCAAGTTCAAACAAGCTGATAATGAACCAACAGTCATTAGCAGTTTCACCCTATGCCCACCTTCCACAAAAATACTTTCATTGCTTTGATCGCCTTGGCCGTTGCTGCTGGCGGTGGTTGGTGGTACATGCGCAAACCCCCGGCGGCGGCCACAGCAACCGGCCTTGTATCTGGTACTCCCGCTGCACCCGTTGCGGGTGCACCCGCTGGCCCGCCGGCCACTATGGGCGGTGCACCTGCTGGTACTGGTGCGGCAGCTCCAGCTGCTCCAGGCTCAGCAGCACCTGGTGCACCACCTGGGCCGCCGCGCGCCATGGGCGTGGAGTTGGCAAAAGTCCAGACCTCAAGCTTGCGTGACGATGCGCAAACCATCGGGACTTTGAAGTCCAGGCAAAACACCATGGTTCGTCCCGAAGTGTCTGGCCGTGTGGTGGCGTTGGGTTTCAGCGATGGCAGTCAGGTCAGAGCCGGACAAATGCTGGTGCAGTTAGACGACACCTTGCAACGCGCCGAAATACAACAATCTCAAGCACAAGTGTCTATTGCCCAGGCCAACCACCGGCGCAACCAAGAATTGGTGGCGCAAAATTTCATCGCCCAACGCGCACTTGATGAAAGCCAGGCCAGCTTGCAAGTGGCACAAGCGCAGTTGGCTCTGACCTGTGCACGTTGGCAACGCATGCGCATATTGGCACCTTATTCGGGCACTGTCGGTATTCGCACAGTCAACATTGGCGACTACGTCAAAGATGGTGCTGACCTCGTGAACCTGGAAGATTTAAGCGCCTTGTATGTCGATTTCCGTTTGCCTGAGCGTTACCAAGACAAGGTCAATTTGCGACAAACCGTTGAGGTGCAAGTGGATGCCATCTCTGGGCGAAATTTTCAGGCACGCATCGAAGCCATTGACCCTTTGATTGACGCCAACGGTCGATCAATCAGCGTGCGGGCTTTGCTCAGCAATGTGGGCGGAGGGGCCAAGGGCAAAACCGCCGATGCGTCTGCAAACACGGCCAAGCCCAGCGCCGCGCCCAATTCAGCGGAAGCCGTTTGCCCCCCATCGCCAGCAGTGTATGCAGACAAGGGCGGTTCACCAGGCCCTTTGCGCCCTGGAATGTTCGCGCGTGTAAACGCATTGTTTGCATTGAAACAAGCCGCCTTGTCCGTGCCTGAAGAAGCCATCGTGCCCATGGGTGGCAAACAATTCGTCATCAAAGCGGTAGCCCCTCAAGAGGTGCCCGACCACGGGCCATTGCCGCCTGAAACCCTTTTGGTGTCCAAGCGCACAGAGGTCAAACTGGGCGCACGTCGACCAGGCCAAGTGGAAATACTCTCGGGGCTGAACCCGGGTGACAGCGTGGTTGTGGCCGGTCAGCACCGATTGCAAAAAGACGGCACGGGACTGCGCGTGGTGGAAACCAGGAACTGACATGCAACTGCCTGAACTCTCCATTCGGCGTCCTGTTTTCGCCACTGTTTTATCGTTACTGATTGTGCTGATTGGGGTGGTGTCATTCAATCGCTTGGTGGTGCGCGAATACCCCAAGATTGACAACCCAACGGTGACAGTTGAAACCCGCTACGTGGGCGCATCCAGTGCAGTGGTGGAGAGCCAAGTCACCAAAACTTTGGAAGATTCGCTGGCTGGGGTAGAGGGCTTAGATGTCATCTCATCCATCAGCAGGCAGGAACAAAGCCAAATCACAGTGAAGTTTTTGTTGTCGCGCGACCCGGATGCGGCGGCTTCGGATGTGCGCGATAAGGTGTCTCGGGTGCGTCAGCGGTTGCCGGTTGGCATTGATGAACCGGTGATTGCAAAAGTTGAGGCTGATGCATTTCCCGTGATCTGGTTGTCCTTGAGTTCGGAAACCATGAACACGCTGGAATTGACCGATTTGGCCAATCGCATTGCCAAACCCATGATGCAAACAGCGCCTGGGGTGGCCGATGTGCGAATTTTCGGTGAGCGCAAATACGCGATGCGTATTTGGTTGGACACCGATCGGTTGGCCTCTTATCGTTTGACCACGCAAGATGTGGAAGAAGCCCTGCGACGTTCCAACGTCGAAATACCCGCTGGACGGGTTGAGAGCGTGTCGCGCGAATTCAATGTCACCACCGCCACCGATTTGCGCAAGCCCGAAGAATTTCAAGACATTGTGGTGCGCAATATCAATGGCATGCCAGTGCGTTTGGGCGATGTCGCCCGCATTGAACAAGGCCCTTTGGCTGAGCGGTTCTCTGTGCGATACAACGGCAGTGAAGCGGTTGCTTTGGGTGTGTTGCGTAACTCCACGGCCAATCCGCTCGATTTGAGCAAAGCCATCACTGCCATGCTGCCGCGTATTCGCGCCAACATGCCCAAGGGCGTGGACATTGAAGTCGCCAACGATTCCTCGGTGTTCATTGAAGAATCTATCAAGGCGGTTTACGCCACCATTCTCGAAGCTGCAGCTTTGGTGTCTTTGGTGATCTTTTTCTTTTTGCGCACATTGCGCGCCTCCATCATTCCATTGATCACCATTCCTGTGTCACTGACGGGCAGTTTTGCTTTGATGGCCTTGTTTGGCTTCTCCATCAATTCCCTCACTTTGCTGGCGCTGGTGCTGGCCATTGGTCTGGTAGTGGATGACGCCATCGTGGTGCTGGAGAATATTTACCGCTATATCGAGGAAGGCATGGAGCCGTTCGCAGCTGCCATCAAAGGTGTGCGCGAAATCGGCTTTGCGGTGGTGGCCATGACCTTGACATTGGTGGCGGTATTTGCGCCATTGGCTTTCACACCAGGCAGGACCGGTCGATTGTTTGCCGAGTTCGCTTTGGCATTGGCGGGTGCGGTGTTGGTGTCGGGTGTGGTGGCCTTGACGCTGTCGCCCATGATGTGTTCTTTGCTGCTCAAACACAACCCCAAGCCGGGTTTGTTTGACCGAGTGGTCGGGCGTTTTCTCGAATCCATGAGTCGCGCTTACGGGGCCATGTTGTATTGGACGTTGACCGCGTTTCGCTTGGGCCCCATCCATATTTCAAGAAGATGGTTGGTGGTTTGCATCATGCTATTGGCGGCTTGGGGTTCATTTCAGTTGTTCAAGACGGCAAAAACCGAACTCTCTCCCATGGAAGACCGAGGAGTGATCCTGATCATCATCAACGGGCCGGATGGCGCGACGCTGGACTACACCTCCAAGTACGTGAACATGCTGGAAAAAATCGGCCGCAAATATGCAGAGTTCGATAAGTTTTTCGCGGTCGTGGGCAACCCGACGGTGGCCCAAGGTGCGGTATTTTTAGGCGCCAAACCTTGGGCGCAGCGGCCTAAATCTACTTTGGATTTGGCGCGTGAAATGATGCCTGCGGTGGCCAGTTTGCCGGGGGTCATGGCGTTTCCCATCACCCCGCCATCGTTAGGTCAAGCGTTTCGTGAGCAGCCCTTTAACTTTGTGGTGTTGACTGGTGACAGCTATGAAAACCTGGCGAAAGTCACCCAAGAATTACAAGATGAAATCGCTAAAAATCCCGGCATCGTCAGTGTCAATGTGGACCTGCGCTTGAACAAACCCGAGTTGAGTTTGGAAGTAGACCGGGACCGTGCAGCTGACTTAGGGGTACCAGTCGACACCATCGCCCGTGCGGTTGAAACCGTCATGGGTGGACGCACTGTCACGCAGTTCAAGCGCAATGGCGAGCAATACGATGTGGTAGTACAAGCAGATGCCAAAGGCCGTGACAGCCCAGACGGCATCGAAAAGATTTTTGTCCGTGGCAAGGGCGATGCCATGGTGCCTTTGTCAGCCTTGGTGCATTTGAAAGAAGTCGTGGTGCCGCGTGAGTTGAACCATTTTGCGCAGCGCCGCAGTGTGTCATTCACCGCCAACTTGGCGCCGACTTACTCTTTGGGTGAAGCCTTGAAATTCATGAATGAAGTCAGCGCCCGTGTGTTGAAGACCGGTTATTCCACCGATTTGAACGGTAGCTCGAGAGAATTTGCCCAGTCCAGTGGTTCACTGACCAGTGTGTTTGTGTTGGCATTGGTGTTTATTTTCTTGGTGCTGGCCGCACAGTTTGAAAGTTTTGTCGACCCGTTGGTCATTTTGTTCTCTGTGCCCTTGTCTATGGTGGGTGCATTGCTGGCGCTGAAATACACCCAAAGCACGTTGAATGTGTACAGCCAAATTGGCCTGATCACGTTGGTGGGTTTGATCACCAAGCATGGCATTTTGATTGTGGAATTTGCCAACCAACTGCGCACTGAGGGGCTGAGTGCTTTGGATGCCGTACACCGTGCTGCCACATTGCGTTTGCGCCCGATTTTGATGACCACTGGCGCCATGGTGTTGGGCGCTATACCGTTGGCCTTGGCAACTGGCGCGGGCTCGGAAAGCCGTCGTCAAATCGGTTGGGTGATTGTGGGCGGCATGTCATTGGGTACGTTGTTGACCATCTTTGTGGTTCCCACGATGTATTCCTTGTTTGCCCGCAAAGCCACACCAGGGCCTAATATGGCTGTGATTGACGACACCGCGCCAGCACACCCCTAGTACAAAGCTTCCATCCACATCTCATGCCAAGGATTGCAAATGCTGCAGTTCCTCGGGCGTGTTGGCGTTGGCAAACGCAGGCAGTTGCGCTGAATCAGGGGGAAATCGGCAGACGGCCATGCGCTGCTGTTTGGCCCAATCGGTGATCTTGAATCCCCCTGCTTGTAGATGACGGTGCAAACTGGTTGCCAGTTGCCGGTGCATCAAACAAAACACGGGTTGTAATCGCCATTCCTCGCGCCCATCTGTGGTGGTTTCTTGTGCTTGAGCCATGGCCATCAACGCTTGGGATTCCTCGGCTGCTGCCGCCAACTTCATGACCAAGTCTGTAGGAAAAAAAGGACTGTCGCACGGCACCGTGACCAGCCAATCGGTAGGGCAGTGTTGCAAGCCCGTTAAAAAACCGGCCAAAGGGCCTTTGAAGCCATGGTCAGTATCTGCAAACACAGGGACGCCGTGCAAAGCATATTGCGCGTCATGTCGGTTGGCGTTGACCATGACTGAATTGACTTGCATTTGCAATCGTTCAATAGCACGTTGAACCAGTGTTTGACCTTGCAACATCAACAAACCTTTGTCGACACCGCCCATGCGTGAACTTTGGCCGCCAGCGAGTATGCAGCCGGTGATGTTGTGCTTGTTTGGCGACACAAACGTGGGCTGCATGATCAGCCGCCGATGTAGCTCATTTCCACGCGTTTCTTGCCGTTAGCTGTTGCGGGCAATTGGTTTTTGCCGCGCAATTCGGAATAGCGGTCCTCGCGCTGGTGCCAGATCAGGCCGACGGCAGAGGCGATGTCCGCGTCGCTGGCGCCTTCGCGCAACAGGCTGCGCAAATCGTGGCCTTGCACCGCGAACAAACACAAATACAACTGGCCTTCGGTGGATAAACGTGCACGGTTGCAATCGCTGCAAAACGCTTGCGTGACGCTGCTGATCACACCCACTTCACCCAGCGACGGATCAAACTCGCCTGAGGCATTGGCATAACCCCAGCGTTGCGCGGTTTCGCCCGGGGCGCTGGCTTCCAGTGGCACCAGTGGGAACTCTGTTTGCAATAACTTGATCAGATCGGCAGAGGGCAGCACCTCGTCCATTTGCCAGCCGTTGGTTTCGCCCACGTCCATGTATTCGATGAAGCGAAGCGTGATGCCGCTGCCACGGAAGTGGCGGGCCATGGGGATGATCTCGCCGAGGTTGGTGCTTTTCTTGACCACCATATTGATTTTCAGACCGCTGAAATTGCCTTTGGCGTCACGCCCCAAACCGGCTTCTTTGGCGGCTTCAATGCCGTCCAACACATCGGCCACCGGAAAGTCCACATCGTTCATGGCACGAAAGATGGCGTCGTCCAAACCATCGAGGCTGACGGTGACGCGTTGCAAGCCTGCGGCTTTAAGGGCTTGCGCTTTTCTTCTCAAGAGTGAACCGTTGGTGGTCAGGGTGAGGTCTAAGGGCAGGCCGTCGGACGTGCGAAGCGCAGACAGTTGTTCGATCAACAACTCCAGATTTTTTCGCAGCAAAGGCTCGCCACCGGTAAGCCGAATTTTTTGCACGCCATGCGCCACAAAAATGGACGCGGTGCGGGTGATTTCCTCAAAGCTCAAAAGCGAGGAGTGCGGCAGGTATTTGTAATTGCTGTCGAAGACTTCCTTGGGCATGCAGTAGTTGCAGCGGAAGTTGCAGCGGTCGGTGACGCTGATGCGCAGGTCGCGCAGCGGGCGACCAAGCTTGTCGCCGAGCAGGCCGGTGGCGGGAACGGGTTGAGCGGGGACGGTGGCGCGGAGGTTGCGCTGATCGATGACGGGGATGACGCGTTCTGACATGGAGGGATTGTCACTCAGTTCGGTTTAAAAGATATATCGCCTGAGGCTCGGCATTGTGCCCGCGTTGTTCACCTATAAAAATAAATCGCAAAGGATCAAGATTTGATCTTTTAATCTATTAATATTCAATTAAATAATACTAAATTAATTTTTTATTTCGCTAAAGGAGTGCAAATAGTTGACTGAGATGCAGAGTGAAAACTCCTCTTTCGTGACTTGTAGGGTTGCTTGGGGGAAATTAAACGGTCCCGACGCATGGCACCCGTTGACTGATCACATGCTGGATGTGGCTGCGTGTTTTCACGCCATGGCGCAAACACCCGCGTGTAGCCGTTCACTGGAAAAA
>SXWY01000085.1 GCA_005789825.1 Burkholderiales bacterium
GTTGTTGGCCGCCAGATCGAAGTCATTCAAATGCAAGGCGAAATACGACTCGCCCCAGCGCCAGTCGATGCCCAAATCTTTCACCAAAAAACTCGCTACCACCATGCGCAAGCGGTTGTGCATATAGCCTGTTTGGTTGATTTGGGCCATGGCGGCGTCCACCAGTGGATAACCGGTTTGGCCATCGCACCACGCCTGAAACAAGCCCTTGGCCTGCTTGCCTTTTTCCCATTCAATCGCGTCGTACTCTGGCTTGAAGGCACGGGTCATCGCATGCGGATGGTGGTGCATGATTTGGTGATAGAAATCGCGCCATATCAACTCCGACAACCAGGTCTGTGCACCCGCATCCCCTGCCATCGCAGATGGGTATGCCAATCGAACCAATTGACGGACAGACACCGTGCCAAAGCGCAAATGCACGCTCAAATAACTCGGCCCTTTGACGGCTGGAAAATTCCGCGTGTCCTCGTAATGCGCCATGCGTTTGGCGAAATCTTTGACCAGAGTTTGTGCAGCGTCGCTGCCGGGATGAATGTGCAAGGACGCCAAATCCACCGCTTCAAAGCCCATGCGGGGTAAGGTGGGCATGGGTTGTCGCAGAGCCGGTGGAACCGGCGCGAGTTGACCCGGCTTGGGGCGGGTGTGTCGCTCGACCATGTCTGCGGGTGTGATTTTTTTCAACCATGCGTTTTTGTAGGGCGTGAACACGCCATAGGCGGTGCCGCTTTGTGTGAGTACTTCGCTGCGTTCAAACACCACATGGTCTTTGAACGTATGAAAAGCAATGCCTGCATTGGCCAATTCGCCGAGTACTTGGGCATCGCGTGACAGCGCCGCAGGTTCATCGTCGTGGTGTGTGAAAACCGCTTGTACGCCCAATTGCTTGGCGAGTTGGACAATCTCTGTGGCAGCGTGTCCGTGTCTGGTGATCAAACCCGCATCGGGGTTACCCGCGCTGGTTCGCCACTTTTGGTCCAGCTCTGAAATAGACGCATGGATAAACGATACGCGCCGGTCTTTGGCAGGCAATCCCTTCAAGATGTCGCTGTCAAACAAGAAGCAACCAAAAACTTTGTCGCCATGCTGCAAGGCCATGTGCAAAGCGGTGTGGTCGTCCCAGCGCAAATCCCGCCTGAACCAGACCAATACCGACGCAAAATGTGTGAAATGTCTGTTTGTCATCTTCACCCTTAAAATCTAGAGATGTCCATGGATTCTGCGCCTATCAACCTGACCCACCATTTTCTGATCGCTATGCCCGGTCTGATGGACGAGTCTTTTTCCCGCAGCGTGGTGTACATGTGTGAGCACAGCGAGCGAGGTGCTCTGGGGCTGATCATCAACAAACCCAGCCCCATGAGCATGCGCTCTTTGTTTGAAAAAGTTGAATTACAACTCGGGCGGCCTGATCTGATTGAAATCCCTGTGTTTCAAGGGGGCCCGGTCCATACCGAGCGTGGTTTCGTGTTGCATGACCCCATGTCACGCACGCAAACCGACCAACAACCCGAGCCAGCCTATGCCTCTACCTTGGCCATTCCTGGCGGTTTAGAGATGACCACCTCCAAAGATGTGCTCGAAGCTTTGTCCACAGGCGCAGGCCCCAAGCGGGTGTTGATCACTTTGGGCTACGCGGCTTGGGCGCAAGGGCAGCTCGAATCTGAACTGGCAGAAAACAGCTGGCTCACGGTTGAAGCCGACGACCATGTGATTTTCGATACCCCTATCGAGCACCGTTATGACAGCGCATTGGCCTTGCTCGGTTTGCAGGCTTGGATGCTGTCTCCGCAGGCGGGCCACGCATGAACACGGCTTTGCAGCCGATGATCCATGCCCATTTGCATTCCTTTCTTGCTTTCGATTTCGGACAACAACGCACCGGTGTTGCATATGCATCGCGTTTACTGGGTCAAGCGCAGCCCCAAGGCTCCGTCCATGCCAGCGGCAATGCGCGTTGGCCGCTGATTGCCCAACATATCAAGCGTTGGCAACCTGATGCACTGGTGGTGGGCATTCCTTTTCACCCGGATGGCGCCGTCCACGACAACACGTTATTGGCACAGAAATTTGCGAGGCAGTTGAAAGCCCGTTTTGCATTGCCTGTGTTTGAAATCGACGAGCGTTATTCCACCACGGAGGCCAAGCACCGTGGCGACAAAGACATCGACGCGGCTTCCGCCTGCGTCATTCTGGACCAATTTTTAAGAAGTCTCGACCCATGAGCACTGGACATTTATCGATAGACGCACAAGCCTTGTACGCGCAAATGCAAAAAGATTTGCGCGCTCAAGTGAGTGAATCTGCGCACTTGGTGGGCATCACCACGGGCGGTGCTTGGTTGGCCGAGCAATTGCAAGCCGATTGGAAACGGCCGTCACCGCTGGGTGTCGTGTCTTCATCCATGCACCGTGACGATTACGCCAAGCGCGGCTTGTCTGAAAGCGTCGCCACGCGATTGCCATTTGCTGTGGATGGCGCGGTGATTTGGTTGATTGACGATGTGTTGTTCACGGGCAGAACCATTCGCGCAGTCGTCAACGAATTATTTGACTACGGCCGACCTGCGGCGGTCCATTTGGCTGTTTTGGTGGATCGCGGTGGGCGCGAATTGCCAGTACAAGCCGACTACGCTGCCGCACGGTTGACCTTGCCCGCCAACCAAAGTCTTCGCTTGATGCGCAAGGATGCAGGTCAATTCGGATTTTCAGTAGAGGACCGTTGATGCTTTACAAACGCAATCCGCAACTCAACCGCCATGGCGAGTTGATCCATTTGCTGTCTACCGAGGGCTTGTCGCGCGACATACTCACACACATACTCGACACCGCAAGCCAGTTCGTGTCGCTCAACGACCGCGAAGTCAAAAAAGTTCCGTTGTTGCGCGGCAAGTCGGTGTTCAATTTGTTTTTTGAAAACAGCACACGCACCCGGACCACTTTTGAGATTGCAGCGAAACGCCTGAGTGCCGATGTGTTCAACCTCGATATTGCGCGTTCATCAGCCAGCAAGGGTGAGAGTTTGCTTGACACCATCGCCAATTTGAGTGCCATGGCCGCGGATATTTTTGTGGTGCGACACAGCGAGTCCGGCGCGCCGTATTTGATCGCGGAACATGTAGCGCCCCATGTGCATGTCATCAATGCGGGCGATGGCAGACATGCACACCCCACCCAAGGCCTGCTCGATGTCTACACCATTCGCCATTTCAAAAAAGACTTTGCCAATTTGCGCGTGGCCATTGTGGGGGATGTGTTGCATTCGCGCGTGGCTCGCTCAGACATCCATGCATTGACCACCCTGGGATGCGCCGAAGTTCGCGTGGTCGGTCCCAAAACTTTGGTACCTGCAGACTTATCCCAACTGGGCGTTAAGGTGTTTCACGACATCGATCAAGGTATTCGCGATTGCGATGTGGTGATTGCACTGCGTTTGCAAAACGAGCGAATGAGCGGTGCATTGCTTCCCTCCAGCCAAGAGTATTTCAAAAGCTTTGGTTTGACCCAGGCCCGCATGCAACTGGCCAAACCCGATGCCATCGTGATGCACCCTGGCCCGATCAATCGAGGTGTGGAAATCGAGTCAGCAGTGGTCGATGGACCGCAAAGTGTGATCCTCACGCAAGTCACCTTCGGCATTGCCGTGCGCATGGCAGTGATGTCTATCGTGGCAGGGAACGACGCATGAACATATTGATTCAAAACGGTTTGGTGATTGACCCGGCCAGCGGTTTTCATCAGCAGACAGATGTCGCCATACAAAAAGGCCATGTGCTGTCTGTTGGTCAACCGCACGGACAATTTCTGCCTGACCAAACCATAGATGCCAGCGGCATGGTGGTCATGCCAGGTTTGGTTGATGCCTGCGCACGCTTGGGCGAGCCCGGCCATGAGCATGAGGGCATGTTGTCGACCGAGCTCAGCGCAGCAGTGGCTGGAGGCGTTACCAGCGTGGTTTGCCCGCCCGATACCCAACCGGTGTTGGATGAACCGGGCTTGGTGGAAATGCTGCAATTTCGTGCAGCGCGCTTGCAACTGGCCCGGGTTTTTCCGTTGGGTGCCTTGACCCGTGGTTTGTCTGGCGAAAGCCTGACCGCCATGGCAGAGTTGACATTGGCGGGATGCGTTGGGTTTTCCCAAGCCGAAGAAGCCATGACGCAAACCCAAACTTTGCAGCGCGCCATGCAATATGCCACGACTTATGGGTATGTGGTGTGGATGCGGCCACAAGATGCATTTCTGGGCAAAGGGGTGGCGGCCAGTGGTCCGTTGGCAACCCGCTTGGGATTGAGTGGCGTACCAGTGGCAGCAGAAACCATAGCGTTGCATACCTTGATTGACACCATGCGCAGCACGGGTGCAAGAGTGCATGTGTGCCGATTGTCCAGCGCAGCAGGGGTGGAGTTGGTGCGACAAGCCAAAGCCGAAGGTCTGGCGATCACCGCCGATGTCAGCATTCACCACATCCATTTCACCGATAACGATGTTGGTTACTTTGACACACGCGCTCGACTGACGCCCCCTTTGCGGCAGCAACGCGATCGCGATGCATTGCGCGAAGGTTTGGCCGATGGCACGATCGATGTTCTCGTGTCTGACCATACCCCGGTAGAAGGCGACGCCAAAGATTTGCCTTTTGCCCAAGCGCAACCGGGCGCCACGGCATTGGAAATGCTTCTCAGTGCCACGTTGAAATGGGCCGAGCAAAGCGGCGTCCCTTGGATGCGTGCGTTGCAAGTGGTGACCAGTGCGCCGGCGGCCTTGTTGGGCGCGGCAGGCGAGGGATTGGGGCGTCTAGAGGTCGGTTCTCCCGCAGACATTTGTATTTACGACCCGGCAGCACAATGGCAAGTCACCCCGGATGAATTGCTCAGCCAAAGCAAGCACACCCCGTTTGCGTTTGACATGAATGGCAGTCACATGCCCGCGCGTGTGAAAACCACGCTGGTGGGCGGCAAAGTGGCGTTTCAGGCCTGATCTCAACCCAACGAGTCTGCCCAAATGTTTTGCGCCCAGTTCCACGCATAGGTGCCTTCTAAAGTATTGGCTTCGCTGGACAAGCCTCCAGAACCAGGTACCGTTTTATAGGTTTTTTCCGCTGGGTTGTATTGGTGAACCGATGCCACATGAACCACCATTTTGTCGTTGACATAGCTGTAGCAGGTGTTGGTCAAATATGGCGCGGGATGTATGTCTAGGTCAGAGAGTTGAGCCACGATAGCCGCAGCGGCTACCTTGGCGTGTGAGTTGGCCATGTGGGCAGATTTGGGCATGGCCGGTGCGGCCAATACAGCGTCTCCCAGTATGTGAATGTCTTTGGCCGCCACCGATTCAAAGGTTTGGTAATGGATGCCGCACCAGCGGTTGTTGGCGGTTGCCAGACCGGTTTGCATGGCAATGGCACCTGCACGCATCTCTGGCAATACATTCATCACATCGGCACGCACAGGTTCTTGCACATCAAAGCGAATGCTTTGGGTATCAACCGCAGTGACTTTGTGGTTGGGGCGGTATTCAATGGTGTCTTTGTAGTTGTCGTTCCAAAATTTCTTGAACAAACCAGCTTTTGACGTGACATCCGGGTTGGCGTCAAGGATCAACACTTTGGATTTGGGCTTGGCTTGCTTGAAATAATGCGCCACTTGGCTGGCGCGTTCGTAAGGGCCGGGCGGGCAGCGATAAGGCGCTTCAGGAACGGTTATGGCGAACACACCGCCATCAGGCATGGCTTCGAGTTGCTTGCGCAACGCGACGGTTTCGGGGCCAGCTTTCCACGCTTGCAAGATATGTCCACTGGCGTTGGCTGCTTGCAATCCTTCAATGCTGTCAAACACCATATCCACACCCGGCGAAAGCACCAATTTGTCGTAGCTGATGCGAGCGCCGTTTTGCAGCGATACGGTTTTTGTCTGTGGATCAATCGCAGAGGCTTTGTCCCTGACAACCGTCACACCGTGTTTGCCTGACAGCGCATCGTAGGCGGAGGTGATGTCTGACAAGGACTTGCTGCCACCGATCACCAAATTGGACATGGGGCAAGAGATGAACTGATTTTGAGGTTCGATCAACACCACATGGATTTTGTAGTTGGAAAACAGGCGCACATATTTGGCTGCTGTGGCGCCACCATAGCCGCCACCGATCACCACCACTTGGGCTTTGGCTGGCGCATTGGCTGCCCATACCTGTGAAAGTACCAGCGAAGGTGTGGTGGCCAGTGCCAATGAAGTTTGCAGCAGTTGTCTTCTTTTCATGACGGTTCCTCAGCGGGGTTGCGCCGCAAAATATTCAGCCATAGATGCAATTTGTTCCTCACTCAGGCCCTTGCTGATCTGGTGCATGATGGTGGCCGGCCGGGTACCGTTTTTGAAGGCTTGCATTTGTTGCACCAGGTAGTCGCGGGGTAACCCGGCAATCGACGGCACGCTGGAATCTTTCACGGTTTGCCCTTCAGTGCCATGGCAATTGGCGCACATAGAGGCATTGGCCCGTTGGTGTAATTTGCCTGCCGTGTTGTCTTGTGCAAAGACCGGCATTGACAGCGCACACAGCCAAAAACCGATCAGAGGGATGTGTTTAGGGTTGAAATGCATATTGACTCCCATGCGGTTGGCGGTTTAAACGCTTTGACTTTAACCTTTTTAGCAAAACTCACACCAGTGCCAGCACCACTGAGGAATCCTCAAACAATGCATATGCCGTATCCCCAGTTTTGATACCAGCGTGAGCGGCAAACCCAATCAGGTTCAGGTGGGCCCCGATTTGCACACTGATTTCAGCCGGTTCGCTGCGGGATTTGCGCTTGACTTTGCCGCACAAAACATTGGCGGATGGCGTGATTGGTGCTTGGTTGGTCACGCTGACCGCCGTGGCCTTGCACCAAACCATGACCTCAACCCCAGCTTGCAAGTCCAGCAATTGTGCGCTTTCTCGGGTGATTTTGGCGATCATGGGTGTGCCATCTGGCAGATGTACCGTGACCCAAGCCAAGCCACCCGAAACACGAAGTTGGGTGACTTGGGCCAGAAATTGGTTGCGCATGCTGGTGCGAAAAGACAGCGCCAATGTGGCTTTGGGAATGGCCGCATGTTGAGATGTGGGTTGCTGAATATCTGCCATCAATTGCTTACGCACAGAACCCAAGCGCTGGGCGGCATCTAACAACTGATGCCCTGCAGGCGTTAAACGCGCACCGCCTCCGCCCGTACCGCCCACAGCCTTTTCTACCAGTGCCACACCAGAGAGATTGCTGAGCGTATCTATGGCCTGCCAAGCCGCCTTGTAGCTGACGCCTGCATCCCTGGCCGCTTGGGAAATAGAGCCCGCAGTAGACAGGCTGCGCAGTATTTGCAAGCGTTTGTCGGTGATGGCATGCCCCAAAGCTTGGAAGACGCGAAGTGTTTTTTTGGCAGCAGCCACAGTCAGAAAAGCTTATGGTACATTCGCTATTCCAAAAAAGAATAGCGATACAACTTCAACAAAATGCATTCGTGCAAAAGATGGGGCCACACGGTTTGACAAGCATGTTTTCAAGGTATGTCACCAGTCATACAGGCGGGAAAAGTGTGGCTATTCTAGGCATACTTTGTTCAGGACATGCTGAGGCAGTTGATACGCCGGTTGTTGTCAATCTCACTGGGTTGGTACATTTTGATGCGCATGTGGTGGGGTCCAAAGGAACCCAATATTTCAGTGACAAGGACAGTGCATCCATGGCTGACCAATTTGATGGACACGGGATTCATGACTTTGGGTACCGACCCCAGCTAGCAATGGCGTTCTGGCCGATTTCGACAACCCTTTTCAGTTGAGACCATGACCAGATACGCCAATTCAGACGCCATGGAGCGTTCCAAAGGTGACCAATTGGGTTCAAACAAGTTGTTGGCAATCATGGCATTGGGAGCACCCGCCAGGGGCGTGATTTTTAGAGCGTCTGTGGCCGGCGACAAACTGACCTCCTGCAGTCATGGCATATCTGCGGACAACATAGTGACTGACAACAAGCAGTTGCAAGGCCGCAGAAAACTGGACAGCTACATACAACAGCGGTTCTTTTGTTGGTGTCAAATCCCATTCGAATTTTCAATGTGCACAGGGTGGTAGCGGGGCGTGGCGGCTCAATCTCAATAAGGCTTTCAACATGAACTATGCAGTGACCCGGTTTGATCGCCCAGTGTCTGTATTGAGTACCAACGCCAGTGACACATTTACACGTGAGGACGTACTGTCTGTACGTGTCCAATTGAATTTCTAAAAAATACTCAATCATGAAGCGAACAATTTTTCATTTTTTTCTGGTGATCGTGGCAAGTATTGGCATGCTGATACATGCCCAAGCACAAAACAAGCCTGCCGCAGCCATCACCGTGGCGGCAGCCTCCGATTTGAAATTTGCGTTGGAAGAATTGGCAGCGCAGTTCGAAAAAAATTCTGGCCATTCAGTAACGCTGCTGTTTGGTTCATCTGGTCAATTCACCGCGCAGCTATTGCAAGGTGCGCCGTTTGACCTGTTCATGTCTGCGGATGAAAGTTTGGTGTTCAAGTTGCATGAAGCGGGTAAAACCAAAGACCGTGGTCGTGTGTATGCACTGGGGCGCATTGGTTTGTTTGTGCCGCATGGGTCTGCATTGAAAGCGGATGGCAGCTTGAAGGATTTATCAGCTGCGTTAGAGGACGGCAGACTACAAAAATTTGCCATTGCCAACCCCCAACATGCTCCTTACGGTGAACGTGCCAAGCAGGCGTTGCGTCAAGCGGGTTTGTGGGATCGCCTACAAAAAAAATTGGTAATGGGTGAAAACATCTCACAAGCCGCCCAGTTCACGGTTTCTGGGTCTGCACAAGCGGGCATCATTGCCCAATCGCTGGCGCTTGCACCTGCATTGACAGGCAAAGGGCGGTTTGCTTTGATTGATACATCTCTGCATGACCCGCTGATACAGCGCATGGTGTTGCTCAAAACTGCGACTCCAGCCACGCAACTCTTCTACGATTTTTTGGGCAGCAAACCGGCGCAAACTGTGTTGATGCGCTACGGTTTCACGTTGCCCTGACCACTGGGAGTACATCATCGACTGGCAAGCACTGGTTTTATCTTTGCAACTGGCTTCAGTGACTTTGTTGTTGCTGTTACCGGCGGGAATGTGGTTGGCTAGGTGGCTGGCCTATACCCACTTCAAGGGCAAATACCTGATTGAAGCATTGGTGGTTCTGCCTTTGGTGTTACCACCCACGGTGCTCGGTTATTACCTCTTGGTGTTTGTGGGGGGTGCGTCACCCTTGGGTCAATGGTTGTCGCAACAATTTGGTCTTCAACTGGCTTTTCATTTTTCTGGATTGGTATTGGCTTCGGTGATTTTCAATATCCCGTTTCTTGTACAACCTATACAACGGGCTTTTGAAGCCATACCAAGTCATTTGGGTGAAGCAGCCGCAGTCAGTGGTTTGAATGCATGGCAAATTTTTTGGCGTGTTGAATTGCCATTGGCTTGGCCAGGGGTGTTGTCCGCCATGGTGCTGACGTTTGTTCACACGCTGGGTGAATTTGGGGTGGTGTTGATGATCGGTGGCAGTATTCCGGGTGAAACCAGAACGTTGGCGATTTCTATTTATGACCGTGTGCAAGCCTTTGATTTGGTCAGTGCAGACCGCATGTCATTACTGCTACTGATGTTGTCTTTGGTTGCAGTGGCCGTGTCATTTTTCGCCACCGCTCGTTTGGGTAGACGCCAATGACACAGGTAGATGGAAACCTTCTGCAAGTGCAGATTTCTCAAACATGGCCCATGCCTTTGCATGGCAATTTCACTTGCTCTAGCGGTCAAATGTTGGCGTTGGTCGGCCCCTCTGGCGCTGGAAAAACATCCATGTTGCGTATGTTGGCGGGGTTGTTGCAGCCAGCCCAGGCGCGGGTGAGTGTCGGTGGCGAAATTTGGTGTGACACATCCTTGGGTATTCACATGCGTACGCAACAACGCCAGGTGGGTTTGGTATTTCAAAACTATGCATTGATGCCCCACATGAACGCCACGGAAAATGTGGCGTTGGCCATGCTGCACTTGCCCAGAAACATACGGTTGAAACAGTCGCAAGACTGGCTGGAGAGAATGGGTTTGAACAAGGCGCAGCAACAGCGCAAGCCCGCACAGCTATCGGGCGGCCAACAGCAACGCGTGGCACTTGCCCGCGCTTTGGCCAGAGAGCCCAAATTGTTGTTGATGGATGAACCATTTTCTGCGGTAGACCAAATGAGCCGGCGGGGCTTGTACGGACTGATCGCAGATTTGCGACGTGATTTGCAAATGCCGATTGTGTTGGTGACACATGATTTGAACGAAGCTCGCCAATTGGCCGACAAACTGGTGGTGATGGATGCAGGCCAAGTACTGCAAGAAGGCACGCCAGCGCATATTTACCGCTCGCCTCGCAATGCACGTGTGGCGGATTTGGTGGGCATACCCAATCGGTTTCATGGTCGCTGGCTGGGAGCAGGTGGCCCCTATGTGTTGCCGCCAGGATTGGCGTGGTTGGAATGGTTACCAACGGCTGACGCCAGCTCTGGCTTGCCATTGGTGGTCAGTGACAAAGGTCGCTTAAAGACCGCCGGCCAAGCGGTGACATGGGTGATCCAAAGCGATGGCTTGGAAGCCAATCCATCATCTGCGCAAGACCACTTGGCTGACATGCAATCGGTGTTGCTAAATGCGCAAGTCACTGGTTTGCGCAGTTTGGGTGAAATCTCTTTGGCGACTTTGCAATTGCAAGCATTGCATCCATGCCCGCTGCAACTGACCTTGTCCGGTGCCCATCGACAGCAACTCCAACTGGGGCAGTCGGTGACAGTTCGTTTGGACTGTCGGTGGATACATGTCATGCCAGTGCGCAGTTAAGTCGAATGTATTGCTCCACTGGTTCAGTTGCCATTCATGGTGCTAAGCACCTTGGCTGGGCACTACAACAGCGCGCAGGTGTCAGTGCGCAGCTGCTGGCTCTAATTGGGCGCGATGCAGTCGTAAAGCTTTGTCGACCAGTGCTGACAATTCTTCGGTTTGACCTTGGTCCATGGCTTGAAAAAATTGCAATCGCATACGGGGTTCCCAGAATTTGCGAATATGGTTGGCAATGCCATCCATGGCTTCTTTTTGATCAGGGTAGGCCGAGAAAAATTGGCCAATTTGGTTGGCCATATGGACCAGGTTATGGGTATCCATGCGTTTGCATCTCCGGTTGGAGTGGGAAAGAGGTGTTTGAGAATCGGTCGGCACCGGCGTACGCGGTGAAGCTGTCGCCACGCACCAGGCCTGCCAATGCGAGTTGATGGGCTTGGGCAATCTGCACAGCCAACCGCGTGGGTGCAGACACAGCGGTCAGTGCACCTGCACCGGCTTTGAGGGTCTTTTGCACCATCTCAAAACTGGCGCGGCTGGTGATACAAA
>SXWY01000086.1 GCA_005789825.1 Burkholderiales bacterium
CAACATCACATAACGAGGTGGGGATGAAGCTTGGTTTTCGTCCAGCAACCCCACCCAATCGAGTTGTTGCAATTGCTCCAACACCGCTTGCATTTGCAAGGGATCAGCCCCTAAGCGATTTGCCAATGATTGCAAATCATCACCGTGTACACCTTCGGCTTGTTTGCGTTTGAGTTCTCTCAAAGTGTCCAGTGCCAATTGAAAACCAGCACCTGGGGCTTGCCCATCTCGGACATGCCCCATGCGCAAGCCCGGCCAACTCGCGACCAACACCGCGCCCAGCAAAACGATCGCCCATGTCATGTAAATCCACACCAGCAAAATAGGCACCGTGGCAAACGCACCGTACACCAGCGAAAACGTGGACATGCGGGCCAAATACCAAGTGAGCAAACTGCGTGCAATTTCGAGCACCACGGTGGTTCCCAAACTGCCACCCAACACTTGCCGCCAAGGCACATGCGTGTTCGGTACAAACCGGTACAGCGCAGAAATACCGCCCCACAACAGCACAAACTCCAACACATCCAACGCCAGTTTCATGGTCGGGCTTTGGCTGCGCAAGGAGCCGCCAGACCACAAAATCACCGATGCCATGGTGACCAAACCAGCCGCCACCAATACCGGCCCCAAGGTCAACGCTGCCCAATACAGCAGCAAGCGTTGGCCCCAAGGACGGGCCTTGGTGACACGCCAAATCGCATTGAAACTTCGGTCGATGGTGAACACCAAAGCCAAGGCAGAAAACATCAATACAGCAAAGCTGACCACCCCAAGCCGACTGGCCTTGGTGGTGAACTGGGTCAAATAACCCAATACCTGGCGGGAAATACTGTCCGGAATCAGGCTTTCAATCAACCACCGCTGCAAGACATTTTGAAACTGGTCAAACAAGGGAAATGCCGTGACCACGGCCAGCGACACAGTGATCAATGGAACCAGCGCAATCGTGGTGGTGAAGGTCAACGCACCAGCGGTTTGTCCCAAACGGTCTTCGGCAAACCGCTGCCGCAAACGCTGCAATGTCAGACGCCAGGGAAAAGCGCGGGTTTGGCGCAGTAGATCTCGGATATACGACACAATCATGGTCTCTATCATGCCATTGAATATGCCTCCCACAACCGCCGCTTTCAGACACGCCCAACTCACCCGTTTCATGGCCGTGGGCAGTTTGCTCGGGCTGA
The DNA here is from genome assembly GCA_005789825.1 of Burkholderiales bacterium. Taxonomy (GTDB): domain Bacteria; phylum Pseudomonadota; class Gammaproteobacteria; order Burkholderiales; family Burkholderiaceae_C; genus Limnohabitans. Next base: position 1,185 of record SXWY01000086.1, read on the forward strand.
TTCTGTTGTCACTGGCTTGGGAGTTGTGGTTGGCGCCCTTGCGGCCAGGCGGTTCCTGGTTGGTGCTCAAAGCACTGCCGCTGTGTTTGCCACTGGCAGGTTTGCTGAAAAACCGCATGTACACCTATCGCTGGGTCACATTGGTGGTGTGGTTGTATTTTGCAGAAGGGGTGATTCGTTGGAGCGGTGACCGATGGCCCAGCAATTTGTATGCGGCCATTGAGGTAGGTTTGTGTCTGGTGTTGTTTGCAGCCAGTGCCATGCATGTGCGTTGGCGTTTGCAACACGCTGCCTTGGCCAAGCAAGAGGAGCTCACACTCAACCAGCAAATGGACACCACACCCGATGTAACCCACCCACCTCATTCTGTTGACACAAACAAACCATGAATGGGTTGATTGACAGCTTGCGCCAGATTTGCGGTGAAGCCCATGTGCTGAGCGGTGGCGGCTTGACGGCTTACGAGCGCGACTGGCGTGGCCGCGAACACGGCAAAGCCTTGTGTGTAGTTCGACCGGCGCACACCAAGGAAGCGTCAGCCGTGGTCAAAGCATGCGCGGCAGTTGGCGTGGCGATGGTCCCGCAAGGTGGCAACACCGGCTTGGTCATGGGCTCCACACCCGATACCTCTGGGCAAGAAGTAGTGATCAGTTTGCAGCGCATGAACAAGGTTCGTCATATCGATATAGCCAATGCCACCTTGACTGCCGAAGCGGGTTGCATTCTTCAACATCTTCAGCAGACCGCTGACCAATCGGGTTTTTTATTGGCATTGAGCTTGGCTTCTGAAGGCAGTTGCACACTGGGCGGCAATTTGGCGAGCAATGCAGGCGGCACGCAAGTGCTGCGTTACGGCAATACACGCGACCTGTGCCTGGGCCTGGAAGTGGTCACTGCGCAAGGTGATGTGTGGTCGGGCTTGAGTGGCTTGCGCAAAGACAACACGGGCTACGACTTGCGGCATTTGTTCATTGGGAGTGAAGGAACGCTTGGCATCATCACCGCGGCCACGATGAAATTGTTTCCGAAACCAGCTGCGCAACGCACCGCCTGGGCTGCGGTGCCCTCGGTACAAGCGGCTTTGGATTTGCTAGGCTTGGCACAGCAGCATCTCGGCGCCGGTCTCACCGGTTTCGAAATGATGTCGCAAGCTGCACTGGGTTTGGTCGCCCGCCATTTCCCTGCGTTGAAAGTGCCGTTTTGGCAAGAAGCGTCCTACTGTGTTCTGCTGGAATTGAGTGACACTGAGAGTGAATCTCATGCTGAACAACGGCTCGAGCAAGTGCTTGGTATCGCACTGGACAAAAATGTGGCCAGCGAGGTGGTGATCGCCCAAAGCCTGTCCCAATCGCGCGAACTCTGGCAAGTGCGAGAAAGTATTTCATCCGCACAAGCAGCGGAAGGCTTAAACATCAAACATGATATTTCGCTGCCAGTGTCGGCCATTCCCGCTTTTGTGAAGCAAACCGATACGGCTTTGGCAAATGCATTGCCCGGTTTACGCATCGTGAATTTCGGGCATTTGGGTGATGGCAATTTGCACTACAACATCCAATGCCCCGAAGGCGCAGATGCAGCCCACTTTTTAAAGACAAATGAGCCCCAAGTGAATGACATGGTTTATGACGCCGTCATGTCCTTCGGCGGGTCAGTGAGCGCTGAACACGGTATCGGGCGGCTGAAAGTCGAAAGTCTCCCGCATTACAAAGACCCGGTGGCGCTGCAACTGATGCGCAACATCAAACAGGCTTTGGACCCGCAAAAGCTGATGAATCCAGGGCGGGTATTGATGCGCTGATGCGAATGCATCAGATACAATGCCCGCATGCGTACCACTTTAGACCTTGACGAAGACATTCTGGCCGCTGCCAAATCTTTGGCCAAAGCCGGTCAAACCACGGCTGGGCGCATCATCTCCGACACCATGCGTCGCGCCATTCAACTGGGTTTGGCGGATCCCGCTCAGGCACGTTCTACAACTGTTATCGCCACAGAACCGCAAGCGGTTTACGGTTTTCTGCCGCTCACCGCACCGGGACAGCAGATCGTCACCAGCGATATGGTGCGCGCCATACGCGACGACATAGGCGAATGAAACTTCGCGCTTTGCTGGACACCAGTGTGTTGATTGCACTGCTGGATGCCAACCATGTTCACCATCGCTTGTGCAGCCAATGGTTGTCCACCCACTCTGCAGGCTGGGTCAGTTGCCCCATCACGTTGAATGGCTGTGTGCGCATCATGTCGCAACCCAGCTATCCCAACCGTTTGCCCATGCAGGCCGTGGTGGCTGGATTGCAACAAGCCATGCGCCACCCGATGCATGTGTTTTGGGCAGATGAGGTCAACCCCTTGGGTGCAAAACCCATTGATTGGCAGCAAGTGCTGCGCCCTGCGGATATCACCGACGCTTACCTGCTGGCGTTGGCGGTGCGGCACCAAGTTTGTCTGGTTACCTTGGACCATGGAATTTCAGTGAAATGGGCGACGGGCGCTGAAGAACAGCATTTGTTGCGCTTGGTATGAGCCAAGGCGGAAAAGCAGGCATTTCATCTTCCCTGCATAAATTCCCATGAAATAATCCTACAAGTTATTCCTATATGGAGAGACAACAACATGCAAACCGTCAATGTTTCCAGCCTCAAAAATAACCCGAGTAAAGCACTTCGCAGCGCGCGCAATGACTTGGTGGTGGTCATGAACCGCGACCAACCGGACGCGGTGATGATCGGCCTGCAGTCAGGGAAACTGTTGTCCGAGCCAGGTGCGCGTGCAGCATTGGCGACTGCTTTGTTTCGTGATGGGGGCTTGTCACTGGCATGGGGCGCACGCATGGCGCAAATGCCCACGGCCGACTTCATCACCCATGTGTCCAGACTGGGCATTCCAGTGATCACACATGATGCCCAAGAAGCAACGCGCGACATGGACACGTTAGACCAATGGCTCGCTACGTCATAAGCGATGCCAGCCCGTTGATAGGGCTTGCCATCGTCGATGGACTCGATTGGCTTCCCGCCTTGTTCGGCACAGTGTGGATTCCACCTTCAGTTCAGCGAGAAGTGCTGCCTGCAACCGGGGCACGCGGTGAAACGGAAATAGCCCTGGCAATTAAAAATAAACACATCACTTTTTGGCGTCAAAAAATTCCAACGCCACCGCTGAATTCGCAAAACCTAGATCAGGGCGAAGTCGACTGCATTTGCCTGGCTTTGGCACAACCCGCCGGACAAGCGATTGTGTTGATTGACGAACGCGCGGGCAGAGCCATTGCGAATGAATACGGCATACCAGTGGCGGGCACTGCCGCTGTGATTGGCTTTGCCAAAAGACACGGTCTGATTGAATCAGCAAGGGCATGCTTTGAACGCTTGCACAACTCTGACTTTCGCATCAGCAAAGAAGTGATACAGACCGTGCTTAGCAACGTGGACGAACATTGATTGTGTCAATGGATGACCTGCTCAACCACAGACTTCAACGCCGCCTTATCCAGCGTCAAAGGAATGTGCCCAATGCCTGCAATTGCACTGGCCAGACTTTTCCTGCCCGTTGAACGATGCCTTGAAGCTGTTGCGATTTCAGTAACTCATTGGCGTCGCCAGCCAATATGGCCACTTCAATTTTTGGGTACATTGGCTCAACCATAATTCAGCGAGTTCAGATTGCGCATCATCCTCGATACATCGGTGCTCGTCGCTGCTTCACGTTCGCGAAATGGTCGGCTATGCCTTGCCATCCATGTTGCCCAGCAGGCATTTTGAAATTGCGCTGACGGTTGCCCTCTACACAGAGTGGCAATCTGTGTTGACGCGACCAGAGCACTTACCGCCTGGTACCAATGCCAACGACGCGATGGGTTTCTTGCGCTATTTGGCTTCCATCGCACATTTGCAAGATGTGCATTTTTTGTGGCGGCCGTTTTTGCGCGACCCGGATGATGACATGGTTTTGGAGTGCGCTGTGGCTTCTGGGTGCCAGTACATCACCGCATTAACCGTTCGATTGCCCAATTCTGTGCATCAGAAGGTGAAGGAGTTGGCCCTGCGAGACGAGATTTCTGTGAATCAATTCATCGCCGCTGCCGTGTCCGCAAAAAATGGCTTCGGTGATGACGCTGGACTACCTCAAGTCCGAAGCCGCCCATGCCAATCGCGGCGACTTTGATCGGTTCATGAATGCCATCCCCAACGCGCCCGTCGCCAAAGGTGATGATTTACCCAAACGCTGATTTTTCAGAGCTGTGTTCGCCCTGGCCCAGCTTAAAACTCCCCCTTAAACTCTCCCACCATGAGCCAGCCCCCCAGACCCCCCCCCCCCCCCCCCCCCCC
>SXWY01000010.1 GCA_005789825.1 Burkholderiales bacterium
CCAGCCGTGTCTTGCATGTGGTTCGATACATGTGCCAAGTGGTGCAGGCTGTCGCCCCAAGTCATCTCCATTTGTGTCAAGCGCTTGAAGCAATGGCTGATGATGTATTCATCGGTCACACCAATACCGCCGTGCAATTGCACCGCCTCTTGTCCCACATGCCGAGTGGATTGGCCTATTTGCCATTTGGCACGCGACAAAGCCAGCGTTCGCTCGTCGGCAAGGGCGTTCAATTTCAATGTGGCGTAATAACTCATTGAACGCCCCAACTCCAACTCCATTTTCATATCTGCCACGCGGTGTTGCAAAGCCTGAAAAGCTGCAATGGCCACGCCGAATTGTTTGCGCGTGTTCATGTATTCCACCGTGATGGACAAGGTTTTTTCCATCAAGCCCACCGCTTCAGCACACAGTGCGGCAATGCCCACGTCCACGCCCAATTGCAAACCTGCCAGTCCTTGCAGATTCAATAACTGGGCGGGTGCGTTTTCAAACAACACCTCTCCCATGCGGCTGCCGTCTTGCGACACATAGGTGTGACGGGTTTGGATGCCCTCTGTGCGAGGCACCACAAACAAGGCGAGTTGTCCTTGCACCATGGCGGGCACGATAAACGCATGGGCATGGTCACTGGCCGGCACCAAACTTTTGTGGCCACTGACAAACCAAGCACCTTGGTTGTTGACAGCCGTGGTTCGGCAGGTATGCAACGCATAACGGTTACCTCGCTCTTGTTGCGCCAACACCAGCATGGCTTCACCACTGGCAATGCGCGGCAGCCAATCGTGTTTCAGATCTTCTGCGGCAAACGCCTGCAACACCGCCGCAGCCATCCATGCATGGCTCAAAGGTTCGAGCAACATACCGCGTCCCAACTCTTCCATGACCACCATGCCTTCAACCGGCCCCATGTCCATGCCACCATAGGCTTCTTGCACATACAAGCCCGTCAAACCCAACTCGGCTAAAGATTGGTAAACAGAAGGTGAGAAGCCACCATCGGCGACGATACGGCGTCGGTCATCAAACGTGTAAGCCTTGTCAACCCATTTGCGAACAGCGTCTCGCAATTGCTCTTGTTCGTTTGAAAAATCAAAATCCATGGTGTTCCTTGTGTGTTTGAGAGTTGCCGAGGTTCAACCCAAAACAGTTTTGGCAACGATATTGCGCTGTACTTCGTTGGAGCCACCGTAAATGGTGGTCTTGCGCATATTGAAATAAGTGGACGCCAACGGCGCGCAATGCGCCGCACCCACATGGTCGCCTTGCCATCCGGCCTCCATGGCCTCTTGAATAAACGGCAAGCTAAAGGGTCCTGCGGCCAACATCATCAGTTCGCTGTAGCGCTGCTGAATTTCCGATCCGCGAATTTTGAGCAAGCCCGCAATATCCAACGATTGCTTGCCCGATTTCTCAGCGCTGAGTACCCGCAACACCATCATCTCCAGTGCCACCACATCGACTTCGAGCTTGGCGATTTCGTCCCGAAAACGCATATCGTCAAACACACCTTCTGCTTTGGCAATGCGCTTCAAACGCTCCAATTCGCGCTTTGCGCGATTGACATCGGCGATGTTGGTGCGTTCATGCGCCAGCAAATACTTGGCATAGTCCCAGCCTTTGTTTTCTTGTCCGATCAGGTTCTCGGCAGGGACTTTCACGTTGTCAAACCAAACTTCATTGACCTCGCATTCGCCATCCAACAAACGAATGGGCCGCACGCTCACGCCAGGCGACTTCATGTCAATCAGCAAAAAAGAAATACCGGTTTGCGGCTTACCTTCGCTGCTGGTGCGCACCAAACAAAAAATCCATTCGCCGAATTGGCCCAGCGTGGTCCAGGTTTTTTGTCCATTGACGATGTAATGGTTGTCGACGCGTTCTGCGCGGGTTTTGAGCGATGCCAAGTCTGAACCCGATCCGGGTTCGCTGTAACCCTGGCTCCACCAGACTTCACCGCTGGCAATGCCAGGCAAGAATCGCTGTTGTTGTTCTGCATTGCCAAACGCCATGATGACTGGCGCCACCATGACCGGCCCGAAAGGCACCACCCTGGGTGCGCCCGCCAATGCGCATTCTTCTTCGAACAAATGTTTTTGCACAGCATTCCAGCCGGGGCCACCAAACGCTTTGGGCCAGCCATAACCCAGCCAGCCCTTGCGGCCCAGTATCTTTGCCCAAGCCTGCATGTCGTCACGGGTGAGGCGCAAAGCATTGTGAACTTTGTGGGCCAATGCTTCGGGCAAATGGGCTTTGACCCATTCGCGAACTTCTTCGCGAAACGCTTGTTCTTGCGGCGTGAATGCCAAATCCATGTGTTTTCTCCAAGAGGCTCGACGGCCACCAATCGTTCAATTTATTGTGTTTTAGCACGACCGTGCGAATTTAACCTAAGCGGAGTGACAGTTGGTTCGTTGCGCATAATGACCGTCATGAAACAGATTGTGATTCTGATCTCAGGCGGCGGCTCGAATATGCAGGCGATTGCGCGAACCGCTGAACGTGATCGCTGGGAACAGACACTGCACGCACGCATCGCTGCGGTGATCAGCAACCGGCCTGATGCCAAAGGCTTGCAACGCGCAACGACCATGGGATTGACCACCCAAGTGGTAGACCACACCGCGTTTGCCGACCGCGCAGACCCGCGCACTGCCTTTGATGATGTATTGCGGCAAACCATTGATGCCTACGAACCCAGTCTGGTGGTGTTGGCCGGTTTCATGCGCATTCTGACGCCCGGTTTTGTGGTGCATTACGAAGGGCGCCTCTTGAATATCCACCCCTCATTGCTGCCTGCGTTCCCTGGTCTACACACGCACCAACGTGCGATAGATGCCGGTTGCCGTGTGGCAGGCGCCACGGTGCACTTGGTCACCACCGAACTCGATCACGGGCCCATCCTGGCGCAAGCCGCCGTGCCAGTGTTAGCCAATGACACCGCCGACACCTTGGCAGCACGCGTGCTGACACAAGAGCATGTGATTTATCC
>SXWY01000087.1 GCA_005789825.1 Burkholderiales bacterium
ATCAGGTTCAAAAAACGCACCATGGCCGTTTGGCTGTCGAGCATGGCTTCGTCCATGTTCACGTCGATCACCTGTGCACCGTTTTCGACCTGCTGTCGCGCCACGGCCAAAGCCTGCTCGTATTCGCCGTTCAGGATCATGCGGGCAAAGGCTTTGGAGCCGGTCACGTTGGTGCGCTCGCCGATGTTGACGAACGTGGCTTGCGGCTGCGCTTGCACCCAGTCTGCTGGGTCTTGCTGTGAGTGCGTACTCTGTTGACTGGAAGCGATATAGACAGGCTCTAAGCCTGACAACTTCATGGGCGGAACGTGACGAGAAACGGGATGCATGGACTCACCTGGTGGATGCGATACAGGTGAGCGTCGTTGCGAAGAAATGTCCCAAGCCTGGCTTCGTGTGAAGCTGCAACGCTCCTTGGAGTGAGAATGATTTTAGCGGTAAGCTGAGTCGGCTTGGGCGGTGTTCAGTGACAGTGTTATTTCAAGGATTCAAATTTCTTGACGGCTCGGCGGCTGACACCCCACTCTTTCACAATTGATGGCCGCCGCCTTCAATGCACGTTGCAAGGTTTGTTCTGCTTTGGATGCTGCCAATGCATCGTTGCCCACGGTGTCATGCAACACCCAATCGGCCATGCAACTGCCCCAAAAGGTATCGCCAGCACCCACGGTGTCCACCACATTCACGGTGGGCGGGGCTGCTTTGGCTGATGACGACACCGTTGCCTCTGCTTGAGGCGCTGCAATATGCAATGCAGCACCGGTTGCGCCAAAGGTCAATGCCACGCGTTGACAACCCAAGGCATGCCATTGGGTTGCCAATGCGTCGGTGTTGTCCCAATGCACATCGCGCCAGCCCAACAATTGCATGTCCTCGTCGCTGGCTTTGAGCCAATCGGCCCATGCTGCCATGTCGTTAACCGCTTGCAAATACGCGGGCAGGTCTTCTGCCACCCGGGTTCGCAAGTTCACATCGATGCTGATGGTCCATCCCATGGCTTTGGCGAATTGAATCACGTGCATCACTTTTCGGTGCTCAGGTGGCATGGCCATCAATGAGCCGGTGTGCAAAACGCCTGGCGGGTGTTTTTTCAATTGGCTGACGATGTCTTCTGGGTTGTAGTCACGGTCGGCAATGCCTTCTCGGTAAAACCCGTAACTGGGTTGTCCGTTGTGCAAGTTGACGACGGCCAGTGAGGTGGGTTTGCGCGATGTTTTCCCCATGGCTTTTGCCCCCGTCTCAGCCAATCGCAGGGCCAACGCTTGTCCGAACGCATCGCTGGAAAACGGGCTGAGGTAACCCACATCAACGCCTTGCAACGCCACCGCACACGCCAAATTAAAAGGACTGCCACCGATCAAGGGCCGCAGACTGCCATCCGCTTGCGCGACGCAATCCATCAAAGCCTCACCCAACACCCACACAGACACACTCATTTTTTCAATATCCGTTGACGGCGAATCACATCGATCCACACTGCCACTATCACCACGGAGCCTATCGCCATCATTTGTTTGAACTGCGAAATTTCCAATAAGTTCATGCCGTTTCTGACCATGGTGATCAACACCGCACCCAACAAACTGCCCCAAATGGAACCACGCCCGCCAAATAACGATGTGCCCCCCAATATCACTGCAGCGATGGCATCGAGCTCGAACATCTGCGCCATCTTGCCGCTGGACGAATCCATGCGCGCCATGAGCACAATCGCGCCCAATGCGCAGCTGAGTCCGCACACCACATAAACCGCCAGTTTGTAGGCCTTGATGTTGATGCCCACTTGCCGTGCGCCCATTTCGTTCGAGCCCATGGCGTAGACATAGCGGCCCAACTTGGTGCTGGACAACACAAACGCCATCACCATGAAATACAGCGCAGAAATAACGATTGGCATGGGTCCACCCAACAACTCCCCATAACCCATGAATGGCAACGGATCGGGCATGCCGGCATTGTCAAAGCCCCCGGTGCTTTCGAACGCCAGTCCACGCCACAGGGTCAGACCGCCCAAGGTCACGATGAACGAAGGAATGCCGACAAACGCCACCAGGTAGCCGTTGAACAAACCCACGGCTGCGCCAATGGCCACCGCCGCCAACAAGCCCCAACCGACAGGCATGCCCAACTTGATCATCATGTGGCCGGCCACCGCACCGCACAACGCGGTGAGAGCGCCGACCGCCAAATCCACACCACCGGTCAAGATGACAAAGGTTTGTCCACCTGCCAACAACGCGATCACAGAGGCTTGCACCAAAATGTTGGACACATTCCCGGTGGTCAAAAAGTAAGGCGATGCGATGCTCAGCAGCAGGCTGAGCAACAGCACCGCAACGATCGCCCCAAACCAGTCTTGCTGGGAGATCGGTTTCATACGATCACTTGACCTTCATGAACTGAGCCACACCAGAGTCTTTGGCGAATTTGTCCACGTTCGACGGCAACACCAAGAACGATCCGGTGTCGATGCGGTCTGCGACTTTTTTGCCTTGTGCTGCTGCGATGGCTGTTTCCACACCCACTTGACCGATTTTGGCCAACATTTGGGCGGCATTGGCTTGTTGCCAGCCTTGCTTCATCATGTCCAAACCACCGGGTGAACCGTCAAAGCCTGCGATCTTCACATCACCCGCTTTTTTTCCGGCTGCCATCAGGGCTGCTTTCGCGCCCAAGGCACCGCCGTCCCATGCGCAAGCAATCACTTTGGTGCTGGGGTTGGCGCGAAGCGCGGCTTCCACGCCGTTTTGGGCCATGGTTTGGTCCCATGTGGTGGGTACTTCAACCACTTTCACGCCTTTGCGCTTGGCATTCAAACCATCCAAAAAGCCTTTCTTTCGCTCTTGCCCTGTGGATTGACCCAAGTCGCCGGTGATGTAGATGATGGTGTCGCCGTCTTTGACTTGTTCAGCGGCCCAATGGCCTTGCACCATCGCGGCTTTGATGTTGTCGGTAGCGACATAGGAAGTGATCTTCGCGCCACTGATACCGGTGTCGACGGCAATGACCGGAATGCCGGCGGCCAGCGCTTTATTGACGGCTGGCGCAATGCCTTTGCTGTCCACGGGGGCGATGGCGATCGCATTGACTTTGCGTGTGATCATGTCTTCGACGATCGCCAGTTGTTTGGACAACTCGCCTTTTTCTGCGGCCAGTTCGATCAACTTGACGCCAGGCGCATTGCCGGCTTTTTTGGCACCGCCGTTGATCAAGGTCCAACCTTCGTTGGTATTGCCGTTGGTGATGTAAGCAATGGTGGTTTCTGCGTGTGCCAATGCCATGCATCCGGCAGCGGTCAGCGCCAGGCCGAAACGGCCCAAGGTACGAATCAGTCTCATGGAATCTCCTGAAATTGAGAAGCAAGCGCGTCGCAGGCCCTTCCCGCAATGCGTTCTTGTGGATGAATTAAAACAGAAAACTGACTAAATAAACCTAGTAGATTTACCTATTCCGTGATTTCGCGTTATGCTTCATGCTTCAAGCTCCCCCTGTATTCAAGAACGAGCACTTTATGCCTGCATCCTCCGTTTTGCGCATCCAAGGACTGACCAAACACTATGGCGGCGTCAAAGCCTTGACCGACGCCCAGTTTTCGCTGTTGCCCGGTGAACACGCAGCCATCGTCGGCGACAACGGTGCCGGAAAGAGCACCTTTGTGCGATTGTTGACCGGTGTGGAACAGCCCAGCGCAGGCTCGATACAACTCGATGGCGCTCAGGTGCAATTCAGCTCGCCCTTGGATGCCCGCGAACAAGGCATCGAGACGGTTTACCAAACGCTGGCGCTGGCCGAGGACTTGGATGTGCCGGCGAATATTTTTTTAGGGCGTGAAATCACGCGGTTAAATTTGGGTCCGTTGTCGGTGCTGAACCACCGTGCCATGCGCCAACAGTCGGTGGATATGTTGGCCACCACAGGCGTGCGTATCCAAGACATGTCTGCGCCATTGCGAGGCATGTCGGGTGGCCAACGCCAATGCGTGGCCATTGCCCGTGCGGCTGGGTTTGCCAAAAAGTTGATCATCTTGGATGAACCCACCGCCGCCTTGGGCGTGCAAGAGACCGCGCGGGTGGAAGAGATCATCAAAGGCTTGAAACAACGCGGTGTGCCGTTGATCATCATCAGCCACAACTTGCGCCAAGTGTTCGATTTGGTTGACCGCATTTGGGTGTTTCGCCAAGGGCGCATCATTTGTCAGCGCCGCACCCCAGACACCCACCCGCAGGAAATCGTCGGCCTGATCACCGGTGCCATCGACCCGGCCAGCCTGAGCCCGCTTGAGGAGGCGGTGTGCTGAAAGGCATCGACCCGGTCTTGAGCCCTGAATTGCTGATGCACCTGAGCGCCATGGGCCACGGTGAATGGGTGGCGGTGGTCGACGCCAATTTCACCGCCGACTATTTGCGCAACGGCAAACCGCTGGTGCGTTTGCCTGGTCTGGGGCTCGCCCGCGTGTCGCAAGCCGTGCTGTCGGTGTTTCCGCTGGCAGAAGATGTGGCACAACCAGCGGCCTATATGCAAGTCAGCGGCAGTGCACCCAACCACCGCACGGCTGCCCAACAAGCGGTCGTGGATTTATTGGATGACGTGGGCATACCCGCCCAAAAAGTGCAGGCTGTCGAGCGGTTTGCGTTCTATGAAAAAATCAAAACTGCGAGCTTGCTGGTGCAAACCGGTGAAGGCACGGCCTATGGCAACGCAATGTTTTGCAAAGGGGTGATTCTGTGCTGAAAGCCATGCGCGGCTCTAACCACACCGGCATGCGCCAATTCAATGAAAGAATTGTGTTGCGCGCGATTCGCCATGCGGGGGCGATTCCCAAAGCCGATCTGGCACGCTTGACGCAGCTGTCCACCCAAACCGTGTCGATCATCGTGAACCGTTTGCTCGACGACGGTTTGCTGCTCAAACAAGACCGTATCCGAGGCCGCATTGGTCAACCATCTGTGCCATTGAGCCTGAACCCCAACGGCGCGTTCAGCATCGGTTTGCAAGTCGGGCGGCGCAACCTGGAGGTGGTGGTCACGGATTTCCTTGGTCAAATCCAACACACTTGGCAACACCATTACCCGTACCCGTCGCCGGCCGAGGTGGTTCCCAAAATGGCCGAGGGCTTGGCTCACATGCAGCAACGCATGGGCGACGACTGGCAGCGCGTGGTGGGCATCGGTTTGAGCGCACCGCTGTCCTTGCATGCCTGGGGCGACCTGATGGGCGCACAAGCCTCATTGGCCATGGCCGATTGGGAAACGATTGACCTGTTGCAAACCGTGCAACACATGACACTGCTGCCGGTGGAATTCGCCAAAGACACCACCGCTGCCTGTGTGGCTGAACTGGTGCAGGGACGTGGGCGTGACATCCCGAATTTTTTGTATGTATTCATCGGCACCTTCATCGGCGGCGGCCTGGTGCTGGATGGGCATATCGTCAACGGACCGCGCGGCAACGCCGGTGCGATTGGCTCGTTTCCGCTGGGCGGCAGTGACCAAGCATTGCACACGCAACTGCTGGCACGGGCGTCCGGCTGGCAGCTGGAACAAGATTTGATCAACGCCGGTCTTGACCCCTTGCTGGTTGCCAGCGATGACATCATGCATGCCGATCACGACGCCATGAGATCCTCGTGGTTGACTCAAGCCGCCCAAGCGCTGGCTTTGTGCGTCACCAGCGCCAGCGCATTGCTCGACCTCGACGCGGTGGTGGTGGACGGCTCCATCAGCCCGCTGTTGCTCAACCGCTTGATGGAGCACACCCAAACCAGTATGGACGGCATTCGCTTTGACGGCATACACCGGCCCCAACTGGTCGCCGGCAGCGTCGGCGCTTGCGCACGCGCACTCGGCGGTTCGTTGTTGCCTTTACACGCGCAGTTTTTCCCAGACAAAGACATCTTTCTGAAACAAGACCTTTGATTCGCACAGCCCTCACATGACCCTTATTTCATCTGCCGAACCTGACTTGGATCTCATCATCTTTGGTGGCGCAGGCGACTTGTCATTTCGCAAACTGCTGCCCGCGTTGTACATGGCGCATGTGCATGACAAATTGTCTGAACACACCCGCATCATTGCGATTGGCCGACAAGCCTGGTCGCGTGACGATTATTTGCAATTCATCCGCGAACACTCCCCGGCATTCATTGACGCCGAGGCATTCGATGCCGACGACTGGCAACGCTTTTTAAAACGGCTTGTGTATGTCAGCGCCGATGTCACCCAAGCCAAAGATTACGCCCCGCTGAGCGCCCTGTGCAAAACCCCGCGACAACGGGTGTTTTATTTGGCCACTGCGCCGCAGTTGTTCAGCCAAATATGTGCCCATTTGGACACCGCCGGACTGATTGATGCGCAATCGCGGGTGGTGCTTGAAAAACCGCTGGGCACCGATTTGGCCTCGGCCCGCGCGATCAACCAAGAAGTCGCCCAACATTTCAACGAAACACAGATCTACCGCATCGACCATTACCTGGGCAAAGAAACCGTGCAAAACCTCATGGTGCTGCGGTTTGGCAATGCGATTTTCGAGCCGCTGTGGCGCGCACCCTATATCAAGAGCGTGCAAATCACCGTGGCCGAAAGTGTGGGCGTGGGCAGTCGGGCTGGTTTTTATAACGGCGCTGGCGCATTGCGCGACATGGTGCAAAACCATTTGTTGCAACTGTTGTGCATAGTGGCGATGGAGCCGCCGATATCCTTAGATGCAAACGATGTGCGCGACGAAAAGCTCAAGGTTTTGCGCTCCTTGAAAAAAATGACGCCTGCAGATGTGAAACCCGACACGGTACGGGGCCAATACACCGCCGGCATGAGCGACGGCAAACCAGCGCCTGGTTATTTGCAAGAAGGACAGGTGCCTGCCGACAGCCGAACCGAAACATTTGTCGCGTTGCGCACCTACATCAACAACGCACGCTGGGCGCAAGTGCCGTTTTTTTTGCGCACGGGCAAACGCATGCAACAGCGTCAGTCTGAAATCATCATCGAATTCGCGCCACAAGCGTTTTCGGTGTTTGGCCCAAACAGCTTGAGCGAACCCAACCGCATGGTCATCAGCTTGCAACCGCAAGAATCGATTCAACTGGGCATGATGGTCAAAGAGCCCGGTTCGGGTATGCGGATGCAACCGGTTCGCCTCGGGTTGGATTTACAACTCTCGTCCGACAAACGCCGCGCCGAAGCCTATGAACGCTTGTTGATGGATGTGATCAAAGGACGGTTGACGCATTTCATGCGCCGTGATGAACTCGAAGCAGCGTGGAATTGGATCGACCCGATCTTGCAAGCGTGGAACACCCTGGAAGACAAGCCCCGCCCTTATCCCGCAGGCAGTTGGGGCCCGGCCGCGTCATCTGCATTGATGGCGCGTGATGGTTTGACCTGGTTTGAAGAAAGCTGACCCATGCACCCCGTCTTGACCGAAGTCACCGAACGCATCCAAGCGCGCAGCGCCGGATCGCGCGAGGCTTATGTGGCACACCTGCGGCAAGCCCGCCGACCGGGACCCTACCGTGCGGGTCTGGGTTGTGCCAATGCCGCACATGCTTACGCGGCCATGCCCGCCAACGACAAGCAGGTGTTGCACGCGCAGCGACAACCCAACCTGGGCATCATCACCGCCTACAACGACACGCTGTCGGCGCATCAACCTTACGAACACTATCCGCAAGTGTTGCGTGAAGCAGCACGCGCCTATGGCGCAACGGCACAAGTGGCGGGCGGCGTGCCCGCGATGTGCG
>SXWY01000088.1 GCA_005789825.1 Burkholderiales bacterium
AACACCTCGGCTTGGGTGCCTCTGAAACCGATCACACACACTTGATCGCGGCGGGCATAGGACTGGGTCAACAGCAATTCGACCGCGCCTTTGGCTTCGGCCAGTCGGTGCAGTGCCGCCGAACCGGACGCATCGATGGCGTATATCATGCAGGTGGGGCTGTGCTCTGCATACCGGTGATCATGGAAATCTTCGGTGCGGATCGCCAGCTTGGCGCGTGAATGGCTGGGCAGGCGGCGCAATTTTTGTCGCGGCACTGCGGCATTGAGCGTTGCGAGCACATGCAAACGGGCGCCTTGGCGAGGGTTGCCTGGGCGTGGCGGCAAGGGAGTGCCGCGCAAAAAACTGGGTTTGCGGTTGCCGCTGCGGCCTTGTCCATGCCCCGCAGGGGCTGCGGTTTTGTGGTCTGCCAGTAGGGCCAGCACATCAGCCGGCAGCGTGGCCAAGGCTGCTTCAAGCATCAGCTCGGCCATGTCTTGCGGGTCAAATCCCGGTGGCTCGGGCGGCGGGTCGGCGTGCGGCTGTTCTGGCGGATCGCTAGGTGGTGGCTGGTCGGGTGGGCCGTCGTTTTGCGCTTCGGCCTCGGGTGGCGCGGCTTGTTGATCGGGTGGAACAGGCGCACGGGTGGCGCGGGGTGTTAACACCAATCGGGCGGCGCGGCCCAAGTCTTCCTCTTGCACCTGATCGCTGCCGCGCAAAGCGGCCAGCAATTTGGCCAATTTCACGGTTGCCAAGCAGGCCCGCAAGCTGTCCACCCCCAACGTGTGCGCGGTTTGGCAAACCGCTTGCACCACGGCGTCTTCCATGTCCAAGTGCAGGGCATGGGCGCGCAGCGCAGACAAGTCCATGGAAGGCAGCGTGTCCAGCATCCAGCGGGTGTTGTCGTCTTCGCCGCCAGCGCGACCCATGTGGCGTAAATCGAGCCAGATGCCCAGCCGCTCTTGCAAGCCACCTGCCATCGGGGGTTCGTCTTCGAGAGATTCGTCCAGTGCCACCAAGCCAATGAATGTGTCTTGTGCGGTTTGTTGTCGGCCTGCCGGGACTTGGCCCTGGTCCAGCACCTGTCCCAAGATGGCGGCGGTGTCGTCTGGCAAACGCTCAGCCATGGGCAAGAGCAACAAGGTGGGATCGGGCTGTGTCAGCACGCCGGGCTGGTAGATGGCGCGTCCGGCATGCAATGTGGCACCCAGATCCAGACCCCCCAACAGCCGCTCGCTGTCTGCATGGCCCGGAACGCGTCGCAATGCCGGATGCAAGCGGGTGAGTTGCGCCAACCATTCGTCACGCACCGGTCCGTGCGGTGCACGCAACCAGACGCCACGCAAACCGCAGGGGTCGATACTG
Source organism: Burkholderiales bacterium (assembly GCA_005789825.1). Lineage (GTDB taxonomy): Bacteria > Pseudomonadota > Gammaproteobacteria > Burkholderiales > Burkholderiaceae_C > Limnohabitans. The sequence continues at coordinate 1,345 of SXWY01000088.1, forward strand.
AGCGCAGCCGCGGCCCACAGGGCGTCGTCCCATGCCAGGTTCACGCGCCCAGCACCTCCTCAAGCGCACGTTGCACACGCGTGCCCGAACCGGTGTCGTCCAGCGGATTGCGCCGCAAGCGGTGGCGCAAGGCCAAGGGTGCAATGTGTCTGAGGTGTTCGGTGGTCACCGATTTTTTGCCCTGCAGGGCGGCATAGGCGCGGCTGGCACGCATCAAGGTGAGTTCGGCACGCAGCCCGTCGGTGCCCAGCTTTTGGCACAGCTGCGCGCAGGTGCGCAGCAAATCGTCGCCGGTGTGTACTTTTTCCAGGCCTTTGCGCGCTTTGACAATGTGTTTGCGCAACGCCTCGTTGTCAGCGGCACAACTGTCGCGAAACGCTTGCGGGTCGCGCTCGAACGCATCGCGGCGCTTGATCACCAGCACACGTTGGTCCAAGTCTTGTGGCGTGCGCACTTCCACCGACAGACCAAAACGGTCGAGCAGCTGCGGGCGCAGTTCGCCTTCTTCGGGGTTGCCGCTGCCAACCAACACAAAACGCGCAGGATGGCGAATGCTCAAGCCTTCGCGTTCCACCACGTTTTCACCGGAGGCCGCCACATCAATCAGCAAATCGACCAAATGGTCTTCCAGCAAATTGACTTCATCGATGTACAAAAAACCGCGGTTGGCTTGCGCCAGCAGGCCTGGAGAAAACGCTTTGATGCCTTGGCTGAGTGCTTGCTCCAAATCCAGTGCGCCGACCACGCGGTCTTCGGTGGCGCCCAAGGGCAAATCGATGACTGGCACAGGTTTGCTTTCGGTGGCGATTTTGCTGCCTGCTTTCAAGCGACTGCAGTCGGGGCAATTCGACAAATGGCTTTGCGGGTCGCAGCCATAAGCACAACCTTTGACCACGTGTATCGGGGGGAGCAAGTCTGCCAATGCCCGCACCGCGGTGGACTTGCCGGTGCCTCTGTCGCCCAGTGCGAGCACGCCGCCCACTTTGGGGTCGACAGCGACGATTTGGATCGCCAGTTTCATCTCGTCCTGGCCGACGATGGCGGAGAAGGGAAAGGGAATAGCCATGGGGCGATCTTACGAAAGGCGCACAGCAACCCAGTCGCCATGCTGAATCAAGGAAAAAATCAGGCGACCGTCAGTTCGAGGCAGGTTCGTACACCCCTTCCAAACGGTCTTCGAGTTCATCACTGGCTTGTTGGAGTTGCCGCAACATATCGGCGTCTGGGGTCCAGTAAGAACGCGCGGAGGCTTCGATCAAACGGTTTGCCAAACGGGCCGAAGCTGTGGGGTTGAGTTTGGCCAACCGCTCGCGCATTTCGGGGTTGAGCACAAAGGTTTCAGACAGTTGTTTGTAGACCCAAGGTTGCACCTGCCCTGTGGTGGCTGACCAACCCATGGTGTTGGTGATGTGCACTTCAATTTGCCGCACACCTTCGTAGCCGTGTTCCAGCATGCCTTCGTACCACTTGGGGTTGAGCATGAGGGTGCGGGTTTCCAGTGCGACTTGTTCTGACAAACTGCGCACCGTACCGTCCCCTCGGGTTTGGTCACCAATGTAGACCGGCGTGTTGTCGCTGCCGCCTTTGGCTTGACGCACCGCGCGGGTGATGCCGCCGAGTGTGTCGAAATAGTTGTCCACGGTGGTGACGCCGAGTTCAACCGACTCGAGGTTTTGGTAGGTGAGTTGCACATCGGCCAAGGCGCTTTTGAGCAAGCCGGGGTGCGACACCGGTTGACCGCTCACGCCAAACGCAAACCCTTTGCGCGAGGTGTAGGCGTTGGCCAATTCGTCTTCGTTGTCCCAGCAACCGTTGTCGACCAAATGGTTGACGTTGGCCCCGTAGGTACCGTCGGCATTGCCAAACACCCGCAAGGCAGCGGTTTGCATGTCGCATTGGTGTTCTTGCTGGTAAGCCAAGGCGTGTTTGCGGATGAAGTTGTCGTCGGGCGATTCGTCGGCTTGCGCGGCCAACAACGCTGCTTGCGCGAGCATTTTGATTTGCAGCGGCAACAGGTCGCGGAAGATGCCAGACAGGGTCACCACCACGTCGATGCGTGGGCGACCCAACTCGGCCAGCGGAATCAACTGTGCGCCGACCAAGCGGCCATAGCTGTCAAAACGAGGTTTTGCCCCCAGCAAACGCAGCGCCTGACCGATTTGACTGCCTTCTGATTTCAAGTTGTCACTGCCCCACAGCACGATAGCGATCGACTCGGGCAACGGGTTGCCGTCTTCCATGAAGCGGGTGATCAATTTGTCGGCTTGGCGTGCGCCGTCTTGCACCGCGAACGCGCTGGGAATGCGAAACGGGTCAAAGCCATGCAAATTGCGCCCGGTGGGCAGGACTTCGGGGGTGCGAATCAAGTCGCCGCCGGGCGCTGGGTGAATGTAGCGGCCATCCAATGCGTTGAGCAGGCCTTCAATTTCGCTGTTCTTGCCCATCAGCGTGTAGGTGCTGGCCAAGGTGTCAAACAATTTGTCCCGTTCCTGTGACGGTGCTACGCCACTGAGTTCAGCCGCCTGCGCGGCGTTGCTGCCGTCCACGATGGCAGCGATGGCCGCCGGGGCAACGTCTCCCAGCCCGTGGCTGTCGGCCATGGCGCCCAGCATATTGAGGTATTGCTCACGCGCATAAGGCTTGCCCACCACATGCAAGCCGTGCGGAATCAAGGTGTATTCGAGCTCCAACATCTGTCCAGACAGCCGCTCGATGGCTTGGTGCACTTGCGCGACGACCTCTACACCGCCGTCAAGCTTCCAAACCGGCTCTGCGGGCGCGAGGTCTATGGCGGCGGCTTGGGCTTGGATCAATTCCGCCAAACTGCCCATGTCAGCCATGTCGGCGGGGCTGAGGTTGCGCCAGCGGTCGATAGACGCTTTGAGATCGATCAAACCGGTGTACAAACCGGCTTCTTCCACCGTCGGCGATAAATAGCTGATCAACGTGGCGCCGCCTCGGCGTTTGGCAATCGCGCCCTCGGACGGGTTGTTGGCGGCGTACAAATAAAAATTCGGCAAATCGTCGATCAAGCGGTCCGGCCAGCAACTGCCCGCCAATCCGGTTTGTTTGCCCGGCATGAATTCCAGCGATCCGTGCGTGCCGAAATGCAGCACCGCATGCGCGGCGAAGTCCTCGCGCAAATAGCGATAAAACGCAGAGAACGCATGCGTCGGCGCAAACCCGCCCTCAAACAACAAGCGCATCGGGTCGCCTTCATGGCCAAAGGCCGGTTGCACCGTCACCAGCAGGTTGCCGAATTGCTGGCCCAGCACAAAAATGGACTCACCGTTGGACAACAGTTTGCCGGGCGCAGGACCCCAATGCGCTTCGATATCTGCCAAATAGCGCTCGCGTCGCACATGGTCTTCGGCAGAAATAAGCGTGTGCACATTCGCATCCGCACCGTATTGCATGCGGTTGCCCTCCAAAATGCTTTGCTCCAGGGCTTCGCAGGACGCGGGCAGGTCAACGCTGTAGCCTTGCGCTTTCATCGCTTTCATGGTGTTGTAGAGCGACTCGAACACCGCCAAATAAGCCGCGGTGCCGGTGTTGCCTGCATTGGGCGGAAAGTTGAAGATGACCATGGCCACGCGCCGTTGGGCGCGTTCGCTGCGCCGCAAAGCCACCAACTTGGCCACCCGCATGGCGAGCATGGCGGTGCGCTCGGTGCAAGTGAACATGTCTTCTTGGTGGTGGTCTTTGGTGAAGGTGCAGCGCTGGTGGCAACCGGTGCAAGTCACCCCTTCGGCACCCGGGCGACCGCCATAAACCATGGGCACCACCGAACCATCGAGTTCGGGAATGGCGATCATGATGGTGGACTCGACCGGCAGCAGGCCACGGCTGGAGCCGCCCCATTGGTCCAGCGTTTGAAATTCCACCGGATGCGCGGCGATGTAAGGGACATCGAGACGACCCAAAATTTCTTCAGCCGCATGCGCGTCGTTGTATGCAGGCCCGCCGACCAAGGAAAAACCGGTGAGCGATATCACTGCGTCTACGGTGCATTGACCGTCTTGGATAAAAAATGCTTCGATGGCTGGGCGTGAATCCAGCCCCGTGGCGAACACGGGCACCACCTGCAAGCCTTGCACCTCGAGCGCGGCGATGACCGCATCGTAGTGCTGGGTGTTGCTGGCGATCAAATATGAACGCAACAACAACACGCCCACGCGTCCTTTGGCGGCTTGCGGTTTGACGATTTGCGGCAACTGCGCCAAGTCGGGATGCAAACGCGGTTGCATGCGAGGGTGGTAGACACCGACCTCGGGGTACTCGGCGGGCGAGGACACTTTCAGCGCAGCCGATTTGTCGGGCAAGGCCTGCTTGGCATAGCGGTCCACCAAATACAGCACCAGGTTGTGGATGTTCTCTTGCGAGCCGCCCAGCCAATAGTGCAGGGTGAGGAAATAAGCGCGCAGGTCTTGCGCTGTGCCGGGGACAAACCGCAAAATTTGCGGCAAGCGCCGCAGCATTTTCATTTGCCGGGCGCCGGCAGAGGCGTCTTGGCCGGCTTGCGGTTTGCTGCCGCGCAATTTTTTCAAAAACGCCATCGGGCCGGTGCTGGGTTTGCCCATGTCGAGCTTGCCCATGCGGGTGAGTTTGACCACCTCTGCCGCCGACATGATGCAGACCATGGCGGTGCAATGGTCTCGCCGCGCTTGCAAGTCGGGCAGAATCGGCTGAAAGTGGTCTTCCAAAAACAGCATGCTCACGATGATGATGTCGGCGCTGGCAATGTCCCCTTGGCACCGTGCGAGTTTTTGCGCATCGGCAGAATATTCAGACGCGGAATGGATGGCAAAACTCAGGTTAGGCACCTGTCGCACCAGCGCATTGCGCGCCTTGATAGCTGCGCTATTGAGGTGCGTGTCCATGGTCAAGATGACCACTTTGACAGATGGGTTCGCAGGCGAAGAATGGGTCATGCGTGTGGTCTGAGGCGGCGACGTAGGCAGTGTGGGAATGTGTCAATTGAAGTTGACATTACAAAGTGTGTTGAAGAATTTCTAACTAGGGAAAACCCTTGAAATCGGAAAATACGATGAATACCTCTGAAGACCTTGGCTTGGCGCAACCCGCGCAGCCGATCGCCCCCGGCTTGCCCAGCTTGCGGCGACATTGGCGCGGGTTGTTGCTGGCATTCGCTGTCAGCTTCGCAGTCGCCGGTATTGGGTCGTCCTTGACGGTCTTGGATGCTTGGTATTTCCAGTTGAAGCAGCCGCCTTGGAAACCGCCAGATGCCGCTTTTGGGCTGATTTGGTCGGTGATCTTCAGCCTGTGCGCCATCAGTGCGTGGATGGGTTGGCATGCCAGTCGCAGCGAGCAGGAACGATGGCAGTGGCTGGGTCTGTGGGCATTGAACGCGTTTTGCAACGTGTTTTGGAGCGTCATTTATTTCAAATGGCATCGCCCTGACTGGTCGTTGGTGGAGCTTTTGTTTTTATGGCAGAGCATTTTTATATTGATAGTGTTCATTTATCCGCGTCGCCGGGTTGCGGCATGGCTGTTGTTGCCTTATTTGCTGTGGGTGACCACCGCAGGTATGTTGAACCACGCCACCATTTCGCTCAACGGGCCATTCAGTGGATGAATCCCCCTTTACTTGAGCGTCAACCTAGGGTATCTGCGAGGCGTTGAGGGTACATATCCCAGTGTGCGCAAGAATACCGGGGTAAATCCCCTATCGGGGCCTTTCAATCATCGGAGATACATATGACAAGTCGTCGCGAATTTGTAGTTCAGCTGGGTGTGGGTGCCAGTGCTTTGTTGGCGGGTGGCCAAGTGTTTGCGCAAGCCATGGTGGACGAAAAAGATGGACAGGCCGCTGCCTTGGGGTACAAAGCAGACACCACCAAAGTCGATGGCAAAAAATTTGCCTCGCACAAGCCTGACCAAAATTGTGCCAATTGCGCATTGTTCCAAGGCAAAGCCAGCGACAAAGCTGGCGGTTGTCCTTTGTTTGCAGGCAAAAAAGTCGCCGGCGCCGGTTGGTGCAGTGCTTGGGCCAAAAAAGGCTGATCCCCAGTTCTTTTCGTTGTTCCCAAGCCCAACCCCTGTGGTGTCAAACCCCAGGGGTTTTTCGATTCTGCCCTTGCCACAACAGGCATCACGGGTAGTATGCTTATCAGGGAAAACCCCTGATTGTCAACTTCAGTTGACACACCTAAGCTAAAGCGGAACACGCCGATCGACGGTTGGCAAACACCGCAGGAGAAGGCCCCATGACCCCATTGTTAGACAGTATCCAAACGCCTGCGGATGTGCGGCGACTGTCAGTCCAGCAATTGCCGGCGTTGGCCAACGAATTGCGCAGCTTTTTGATCGAGACGGTTGGTAAAACCGGCGGCCATTTCAGCTCAAACTTGGGCACGGTCGAATTGACCGTGGCGTTGCACCATGTGTTCAACACACCGCACGACCGCTTGGTCTGGGATGTGGGCCACCAAACCTATCCGCACAAAATTTTGACTGGTCGCCGTGACCGCATGGGCACGTTGCGCCAGTTGGGTGGCGTGGCAGGTTTTCCCAAACGCGATGAAAGCGAATACGACGCTTTCGGCACTGCGCATTCCTCCACCAGTATTTCTGCCGCGCTGGGCATGGCCTTGGCAGCCAAACAAAAAGGCGAGAAACGCCACAGCGTGGCCATCATCGGCGACGGTGCCATGACCGCTGGCATGGCGTTCGAAGCCATGAACAACGCAGGCGTGGCCGACTGCAATATGTTGGTTATCCTCAACGACAACGACATGTCCATCAGCCCGCCGGTGGGTGCGCTCAACCGCTATTTGGCGCAATTGATGAGCGGGCGTTTTTACACCGCTGCCAAAGAAGTGGGCCGCCAAGTCTTGAAAAATGCCCCGCCCTTGTTCGAGCTTGCCAAACGCTTAGAACACCAAACCAAGGGCCTGATTTTGCCCGCCACCTTGTTTGAAAAATTCGGCTTTAACTACATCGGTCCGATTGATGGCCATGATTTGGACGCGCTGATACCCACACTGCAAAACATCAAGCAATTGAGCGGGCCGCAGTTTTTGCATGTGGTCACCCGCAAAGGCCAAGGCTACAAACTCGCCGAGGCCGATCCGATCGCTTACCACGGCCCGGGCAAATTTGACCCCAAGGTGGGCATCGTGCCACCCACCACCGCGCCCAAGCAAACCTTCAGCCAAGTGTTCGGCCGCTGGCTGTGCGACATGGCCGAACATGATCCGCGCTTGGTCGCCATCACACCTGCGATGCGCGAAGGCTCGGGCATGGTCGAGTTTCACCAGCGTTTTCCTGAGCGCTACCACGATGTCGGCATAGCCGAACAACACGCCCTCACATTCGCAGCGGGCCTGGCTTGCGAAGGCTTGAAGCCCGTGGTGGCGATTTATTCCACGTTCTTGCAACGCGCTTATGACCAGTTGATCCACGATGTGGCGTTGCAAAAATTGCCCATGGTGCTGGCGCTCGACCGTGCCGGTATTGTGGGTGCCGATGGCCCCACCCATGCGGGTGTGTACGACATCCCTTTTTTGCGTTGCGTGCCGCAGGTCAGCATTGCTTGTCCCGCCGATGAAAACGAATGCCGCATGCTGCTCAGCACGGCGCATGCCCAAGACCATACCGTGGCGGTGCGTTATCCGCGTGGTGCCGGTGCGGGTGCTGCGCAAGCCGCTGGTCTGCCCAGCTTGCCGTATGGCAAAGGCGAAATTCGCCGGCAAGGAAAGTCGGTGGCGATATTGGCATTTGGCACATTGCTCTACCCGGCCATTGAAGCCGCCAATGCAATGAATGCCACGGTGGTCAATATGCGCTGGGCCAAACCGCTGGATACCGAGTTGTTGATGCAAATCGCAACCAGTCACCAAGCCTTGGTCACGGTTGAAGAAGGCGCGCTCATGGGCGGTGCCGGTTCTGCAGTGCTCGAGGCCTTGCAAGACGCACAAATCTATCTGCCGGTATTGCGACTCGGGGTACCCGATGTGTTCACCGACCATGGTGACCCCGCCAAAATCATGTCGGCACTGGGCTTGGATGCATCAGGTATCGAAGCTTCAGTGCGCGGCCGCTTTAACCACTTGCTGAGCGCGGATGACAAGACCAACACTGGCAATCTCAAACTGGTTGGCTGATAAAATTTTTGGCTTAACTTAAATTGGATTGGAGCTCATTCATGGATCGTCGTTCTGCACTCAAAAACGCAGGCATTGCAGGGGTGATTGGGGCTGGCATGGCCCCGGCTGTGCACGCCCAAGAGGCCATTCGCTGGCGTTTGGCTTCTAGTTTTCCCAAATCACTCGACACCATTTACGGCGCGGCTGAAACCTTCGCCAAAAAAGTCGGCGAATTGAGTGGTGGCAAATTTGTCATCTCAACCCATGCTGCGGGTGAACTCATGCCTCCGTTTGGCGTGGTCGATGGTGTGCAAAATGGCACGGTAGAAATGGCCCATACCGCCCCGTACTATTTTTTTGGCAAAGACGAAACCTTCGCTTTGGGTTGTGCCGTGCCATTTGGCCTCAACAGCCGCCAAACCACAGCCTGGATGTTCCAAGGCAATGGCCTCAAACTCATGCGCGAGTTTTACAAGCAATACAGCATCGTGAATTTTCCGGGCGGCAATACTGGTTCGCAAATGGGCGGCTGGTTTCGCAAGGAAGTCAAATCCCTGGCGGATATGAAGGGACTGAAGTTTCGTGTGGGCGGGTTTGCCGGCAAAGTGATTGAACGCATGGGCGGCGTGCCGCAAAACATTCCCGGCGGCGAAATTTACCAAGCTTTGGAAAAAGGCACGATCGACGCCGCAGAATGGATTGGCCCCTACGATGACCAAAAACTGGGCTTCAACAAGGTCGCGCCTTTTTATTACTACCCGGGTTTTTGGGAAGGTGGCCCCGAGCTCGATTTCTATATCAACGAAAAAGCCTATAACGGTTTGTCGGCGGTCAACAAATCCATCATTGAGTGTGCAGCAGCTTTTGCGCACGTTGACTGTCAGGCCAAATACGATGCCCGCAACCCCGGCGCGTTGATGCAGTTGGTGGCGGGCAAAACCAAGGTGCTGCCTTTCCCCAAAGATGTCATGGACACCGCGTTCAAAGAATCCATGGCGCTTTACGAAGAACTGAGTGCCAAAAATCCGAACTGGAAAAAGGTGTACGCGGACTATTCCGCATTCCGTAAACAACAAAACCTGTGGTTCCGTTTTTCAGAGGCATCGTTTGACAGGTACATGCAAAGCGTCAAACTCTGATACTTTTGCTGGCTCCATGACAAAACCCCCGTTAGGTGAGGCCTAACGGGGGTTTTTTTATGGCGCGGTGCAAACGATGTTGCCTTGGGATTGAAGAGTTGAAACTCACCAGAAGTTATTTGGTGTTGGCATCCTTGTTCATAGACTCTTGCATCATTTTCATAGGATCGTCTTCTGGCAAGGCCCCATCAGCGGTTGGTAGCGCTAAAGCGGGATCCATGGTCGCACCACCGTCCTGGGTGGCGTTCATCATTTCCATTTGCACTTGCTCATCACTCAGAACCTCTTCTTTGTCCAAGCCACTGGACACAATGCCAGGGAAGGCGATGATCAAGCCCACCATGATGATTTGGATGATCACATAAGGCACGGCACCCCAATAAATT
>SXWY01000089.1 GCA_005789825.1 Burkholderiales bacterium
CACAGCACGCTCTCGTTGTAGCCGTCGTTCCACTGCATGGCAACTTCAACGCCAATATGGGTTCCAGGAATACCACCGTAAGTTTCTGCGGGACGCTCCCCCTCGGCATAAAACGCGTTGGGATGCAGAATCTTTTTGCCCGAGTTGATGAACTCCACAAACCCTTTGACGCCGCCTGCACCTGAGTAATCATCGGATTTGCCCGTACGCTCATCGATCAAACGAATGCTCACACCGTTGTTCAAATAACTCAGCTCGCGCAAACGCTTACTCAATATCTCGTAATGAAAATCATGGTTTTGCGTAAAGATATCGGTGTCTGGCAAGAAATGGACTTCGGTGCCGCGCTTGTCGGTGGCACCGGTGATACGCATCGGGGAAATTTCAAACCCGTCGACGGTTTCTGACAAACGGTTTTGCACAAAGCCCTTGGCAAATTCCAAGGTATAAACCTGACCGTCTCGGCGCACCACCAAACGCAACCATTTAGACAAGGCGTTGACACAAGACACACCCACACCATGCAAGCCGCCAGAGACTTTGTAGCTGTTTTGGTTGAACTTGCCGCCTGCGTGTAACTCGGTCAATGCAATTTCTGCCGCGCTGCGTTTGGGTTCGTGTTTGTCGTCCATCTTGACGCCGGTAGGGATGCCCCTTCCGTTGTCAGTCACGCTGATCGAGTTGTCGGAATGTATCGTGACCACGATGTCGTCGCAATGGCCTGCCAAGGCTTCGTCGATCGAGTTGTCGACCACCTCAAACACCAAATGGTGCAAGCCCGTGCCGTCCGAGGTGTCGCCAATGTACATGCCTGGGCGCTTGCGAACCGCTTCAAGCCCTTCCAAAATTTGAATTGAGCTTTCGCCATAAGCCTGATCGGCTTGTTGCGGCACCGGTTGGTTGGAATCGTTGCTATCCATGTCGTTGGTTGTCATAAATCAATTCAATGCGCACCCGAAGGCACAGGTAAATCACAAAAAAAGGATGGCCATTAAATGCGCATCGGCATGACAACATATTTGAAAAAGGCGTTGTCGGGAATGGTCACCAACACCGAACTGTTGGAATCGGCCAAATCCATGCGCACCATGTCTTGGTCCATGTTGCCAAGCACATCGATCAAGTAAGACACATTGAAACCAATTTCAATCGGTTCGCCGCTGTAATCGACTTCCATTTCGTCGACCGCTTCTTCTTGTTCGGCGTTGCTGGAAGCCACACGCAATACACCCGTGTCAAGGTTGATGCGCACCCCTTTGAATTTGTCGCTGGTCAAAATGGCTGTACGCTGCAACATGGTCAACAACGCCGCTTTGCCCACGGTGATGCTGTTTTTGTGGTTCTTGGGTATCACGCGGTTGTAATCAGGAAATTTGCCCTCGACCAATTTGGTGACAAATTCTTTGCCATCAAACCGAAACCTGGCTTGGTTTGTCGCGAACTGCATTTCGATGTCACCGTCTTTGTCGCTCAGCAATCGCAACAACTCAAGCACCGTTTTACGCGGCAATATCACTTCTTGTTTCGGCACGTCCACAGCAAGTGTGGCCGAGGTATAGGCCAAACGGTGTCCATCGGTGGCAACCAAGCTGAGCTGTTTGCCTTCGGCAACAAACAAAATACCATTGAGGTAGTAGCGGATGTCATGCACCGCCATGGAAAAAGACACTTGCTGCAACAACGCTTTCAAGGTTTGCTGTGGCACGCTGAACACAGGTCCGAAATTGGCAGACTCTTGCACCAGCGGAAAATCTTCAGCCGGCAAAGTTTGTAGCGTAAACCGGCTTTTGCCACTTTTGAGCAACAACTTGTTTTGGTTACTCTCCAGCGTCACGGTTTGATCGGCTGGCATGGACCGCAGGATGTCCATCAATTTTCTGGCACCCACCGTGGTACTGAAATCGCCACTGTCGCCACCCAACGCCGCATCGGTACGGATTTGGATTTCTAAGTCACTGGTGGTCAACTGCACTGAATCGCCAGTTTTCTTCAGCATCACATTGGCCAAAATGGGCAAGGTGTGGCGTCGCTCAACAATGCCTGCAACCGATTGCAATGAAGCAACGATTTGCGCTTGGGTGGCTTTCAAGACAATCATGTCATCCTCTTCTTAAATTCTTTATTAATCAATAGCAGTAGTAGATAAGCCGGGCCAGTTGGTGTGGACAAGCCTATTTTCCACTGTTGTATCAAGCACTTGGGCATGGCTAAACACTGTTTGCAAGCGTCCTGCAAACCTTTTGCTGGCGATGAACAACTTTCTCGAAATCAAACGGGCTGTGGATAACCACACAGTTGTTCGAAATTTATCCACAAGGTTTGAAATGAGCTTGGTCAAGGTCAGCCTTTGAGGGTTTGTTCCAGCACATGCAGCTGTTGGTTGAGTTCGCTGACCGTTTGGCGCTCAGCAGAAATTTTACGGACAGCGTGCAAAACCGTGGTGTGGTCGCGTCCTCCAAACAATTCGCCAATTTCCGGCAGGCTTTTCTGGGTCAATTCTTTGGCCAGGTACATGGCAATTTGCCGTGGTCTGGCAATCGATGCTGGGCGTTTTTTGGAATACATGTCCGCGACTTTGATTTTGTAATAGTCGGCCACGGTTTTTTGGATGTTTTCTACAGAAATCTGGCGATTTTGGATAGACAGGAGATCTCGCAAGGCATCGCGTGCGAGCTGTATCGACACGTCTTTTTGGTTAAAACGCGAATACGCCAAGATTTTACGCAAAGCCCCTTCGAGTTCACGCACGTTAGAGCGCACATTTTTGGCCACAAAAAACGCCACTTCTTCGGGCATTTCTGCACCTTCAGACCGTGATTTGTTGATCAAGATGGCCACGCGCATTTCAAGCTCTGGTGGCTCGATGGCCACGGTCAAACCCGAATCAAACCGCGAAACCAAGCGTTCGTGGATATCTGCCAGTCCCTTGGGATAGGTGTCGCTGGTCATCACAATATGGGATTTTTTCGCCAGCAAAGCTTCAAAGGCGTTGAAAAATTCTTCTTGCGTGCGGTCCTTGTTGGCAAAAAATTGCACATCGTCGATCAGTAACAAATCTAACGAATGGTAGTGCTGCTTGAATTCGTCGAAGGTTTTGCGCTGGTAGGCTTTGACCACGTCTGACACAAATTGCTCGGCATGTATGTAGAGCACCTTGGCGTCGGGTTTGTTTTGCAGCAATTGGTTGCCCACCGCATGCATCAAATGGGTTTTGCCAAGACCCACGCCGCCGTAAATAAACAACGGGTTGTATAACTGCCCAGGAACATTGGCGACATGCATGGCGGCAGCCCGGGCCATGCGGTTGGCGGTGCCTTCGACCAGCGTGTCAAAGCACAGGCTGCTGTTGAGTCGGTTTTTAAAACCATTAAGGGCCGTGTCTTGGGGCGCAGAAGCCAAAATGCCTGTGAACTCTTCCGCGTCAACCGGCGCTTTGGACAGCATGTGCTTGGCAATCGGGGTTTTGGTGCTGAGCGCAAAATCCAGCTGGATGGGCTGACCATAGAGTTGTGCCAGTAACGCATGGATACGGGCTGCATATTGAGCACGTATCCAGTCAAGTTTGAAACGGTTGACCACCACCAAAGTCAATTTGGAGAAATCGTCGGAAACATTCGCTTGAAGCGGTTTGATCCAGGTGTTGAATTGCTGTTCTGGCAATTCTTGCGCGAGTAAATCGATGCAAGACTGCCACAAAGCCTGACCCGCGTCGTTGGAATCGGTGGGGATGGCGGAATGGCTCATGCGCACATTTCTGAGCAGGGCAAACTGTGGATAGATAGGGCTGATGGACGCATACAGGGTACTTTATCAAAAAATTATCCACAGAAACATGGGCATTTCAACCGATGTCAGGGATTTCTTGGGCAAAGCATCACAAACGAACAGCTTTTTTCGCTGAAGCCGACTGAAAAACAGAGATAATCCACGGTTTACCTTTGAACTTGAGAGACCGACCATGAAACGCACATACCAGCCATCGAAAACGCGACGCGCACGTACCCACGGCTTTTTGGTTCGCATGAAAACCCGTGGCGGGCGGGCCGTCATCAATGCAAGACGCGCCAAAGGCCGCAAACGGTTGGCGGTCTGAGTCAAAGCTTTTTGCCTGCGCATGTGGTGTCCATGGGCGTGAATCGCATTACCCACATTACCCAGAAAACGGATTTTGATGCGGTCATGGATACGGGTGTACAAGCCAGCACGCCGCATTTTGCGCTTCATGTCAAAACACCGACCGCTGTCAATCGGATTGGAGCCGTTGTGCCCAAACGCTGGGCCAAACGTGCCGTCACGCGAAACACCATCAGACGACAAATTTACGCATTGGCAGCACACAGGACCTGGCCGCTACCTGCCAGTGACCGTGTCATCCGATTGCGCAAAGCCTTCGATACCCAGGTATTTGGCAGCGCCACATCCTTGGCTTTGAAAGCCGCGGTTCGGTTGGAGTTACAAACATTGTTTGACAAGGCACAGCACACCTCATGACACGTTTTTTGATCGGATGGATCAAAGCCTACCGGCTGTTGCTAAGTCCATGGCTGGGTTCATCTTGTCGGTTTACTCCCACCTGTTCAGCCTATGGTTTGCAGGCATTGGCCAGACATGGTGCCGCCAGCGGCAGTTACTTGACCCTCAAGCGCATCGCACGGTGTCATCCATGGTGTCAGGGTGGACATGATCCTGTGCCTTTCATCGCTTTTTGTTCCAAACCCACGGTGTTGTCTAGCCAGCGCCCATCCTCCTCTTCCTCCGAGTCTCCTTTGCCATGAACGACATACGCCGCACCATTCTTTGGGTTGTTTTTGGGTTTTCTTTGGTCATGTTGTGGGACCAATGGCAACTCAGCCAAGGCAAAAACCCCACGTTTTTTCCCAAGCCTGTGCAAACTGCGCCAGCCTCCGACGGCGCACCGGAAGCCGTGACCGCCCAAACAGGCGGCACAGCGCTGCCCCAATCACCACAAACAGGCAACCCGCCTGTGTCATCCTCCACCGCTTCGGCCGCCCAACGCATTGATGTTGAGACCGATGTGCTCAAGCTGCAATTCAGCACAGAAGGCGGCAACTTGGTCAGAGCCGAGTTGTTAAAGCACAAAGACGTGAACCGCACGGGCAGCAATGTGGTCTTGATGGACGACAGCAAAGAACGCGTGTATTTGGCGCAGTCGGGATTGATAGGCGCGGGCAGCGGCGCGCCTTGGCCGACACACAAAACACCGATGGTGTTTTCGGGTAACCCCACGCTCAAAGAAAGCGACCAGGAATTGCAAATCACCTTTGCATCAGAACCTGTGGGAGAGGTCAAGCTCTTGAAAACCTATGTGCTCAAGCGGGGCAGCTATGCCATTGATGTCCAGCATGAGATCGTGAACATGTCGTCTGCCGCCATAACACCGCAGTTGTATGTGCAGTTGGTGCGCGACGGCAACCCACCCGAAGGTGAGTCGGCGTTTTACTCCACGTTCACCGGGCCTGCGGTGTTCACCAGCACCAAAAAATACCAAAAAATCGAATTCAGTGACATAGAAAAAAACAACACAGACTTTGAAAAGCAAAGCCAGCAAGGGTATGTCGCCATGGTGCAGCATTATTTCGCGTCGGCTTGGTTGTTAGACGACACACAGCAGCGCGAATTGTTCGCCCGCAAAATTGACACCAATTTGTATTCGGTGGGCATGGTGGCTCCTTTGCCTGTGCTGGCGCCAGGTTCTCGCATGTCGCAAACCGCCAAATTGTTTGTTGGCCCACAAGAGGAAAAGGCCCTGGAAGCGATATACCCAGGGCTCGAGCTGGTCAAAGACTATGGCTGGCTGACCATCTTGTCCAAGCCGCTGTACTGGTTGCTGTATGAATTGAACCGGGTGATTGGCAATTGGGGTTGGGCGATTGTGGCGCTGGTGGTTGTGTTGAAAATTGCTTTTTACTGGCTCAATTCCCAGGCGTACAAAAGCATGGGCAAAATGAAAGCCATCAACCCCAAAATCATGGAAATGCGCGAAAGGCTCAAAGACAATCCGCAACAAATGCAAATGGAGATGATGCGGATTTACCGCGAAGAAAAAGTCAATCCGTTGGGCGGCTGTTTACCGATTCTGGTGCAAATACCCTTTTTCATCGCCTTGTATTGGGTGTTGTTGTCTTCGGTAGAAATGCGCAATGCCCCGTGGATCGGCTGGGTGCATGACTTGGCTGCGCCAGATCCGTGGTTTATTTTGCCTTTGTTGATGACAGCTACCTCACTGGTTCAAACATGGTTAAACCCAACGCCACCGGATCCTGTCCAAGCAAAATTGATGTGGTTCATGCCGCTGGCTTTCAGTGTGATGTTTTTCTTTTTTCCGGCAGGCTTGGTGTTGTATTGGTTGTCCAACAATATTTTGTCGATCGCCCAGCAATGGATGATCAACAAACAACTGGGTATCACGCACTGAGTCTCAGGCCCGGCATCGGGGCATTTCGCCATGCTGTCTGACCGCGATGACCCGATCATTGCGATTGCCACGCCGCTTGGTCGCGGTGCGGTCGGTGTGGTGCGCCTAAGCGGCAAGCAGCTTGGGCCGTTCGTCCAACAACTGGTCCAATGTGCACTGAAGCCGCGTCAATCACATTTGGTCACCCTGCGCGACGCACAAGGCGACACCATCGACCAAGTGCTGGCGGTATTTTTCCCCGCGCCACACAGCTACACCGGCGAAGATGTGTTGGAGTTGCAGGGGCATGGCGGCGCCGTGGTGTTGAACATGCTGGTGTCGCATTGCTTGTTCTTGGCCCAAAACCCGCCTGCCAACCAGCCGGCATCGCTTCCCTTTTTGCGCATGGCCCGACCGGGCGAATTCACCGAACGCGCGTATTTGAATGACAAATTGGATTTGGCCCAAGCCGAAGCGGTTGCGGATTTGATCGACGCGCAAACCCAAGCCGCGGTTCGCAGTGCAAGCCGTTCTTTGCAGGGCGAATTTTCAAAACGCGTGGAGGAGCTCGCGCAGGCCATGGTCCATGTGCGCATGCAAATCGAAGCCTGTTTGGACTTCCCCGAAGAAGACTTGGACTTCATCGAACACATGCAAGTTCAGCAACAGCTGCAGCAGCTGCAAGACAAGTTGACGGGTTTGTTGGCGCAGGCCCAACAAGGGCGTTTACTGCGCGATGGCATGAAGCTGGTGATCGCTGGCCAACCCAACGCCGGCAAAAGTTCGCTGCTCAATGCGCTGTCCGGTGCCGATGTGGCTATCGTCACGCCCGTGGCCGGCACCACGCGCGATGTGCTGACGCAAACCATACATATCGAGGGCGTGCCGATCCATGTGTTGGACACTGCCGGTCTGCGCGACGAGGCGCATGCCGATGAGATCGAGCGCATAGGCATGGCGCGGGCTTGGTCGCAGATTGAACAAGCGGATGTGGTGCTGTTGCTCGATGACTTAAGCCGCCAACACGACACGCTCTACACCCAAGCACAAGCCCGTTTACAAGAAAAGATGGAGCACAGCCGCACAACACACACCACTTTATTGACCGTGCACAACAAATTGGACATGGCGAGCGGTCACGGCAAAACCGGCATGTGCATTTCTGCAAAAACCGGCGAAGGCATGGACGCTTTGCGCCAGCGTTTGTTGTCGCTTGTCGGTTGGCAAGCGGGGCTCAACGAAGGCGTGTTCACCGCGCGTACCCGCCATGTGAAAGCACTGGAACACACGCTGCAGCATGTCAACCAAGCCTTGGCATGGCTGACACAACCGGTCCCCGCGCTGGATGTGTTGGCCGAGGAATGCCGATTGGGACACCAAGCGCTGTCCACGCTGACTGGAAAATTCACACCCGATGATTTGTTGGGCGAAATTTTCAGCCGTTTTTGCATTGGCAAATGACCCTTCAGGGTCAGACAGACGCAACGCATAATAGGCAAACCATGACGGCAAATCAGTCTGTACAACACCCCCATATTCTTGCGCTGGCCCGGCAAACCTTGCGCATCGAAGCACAAGCGATTGAGCGCGTGGAGTCGACCTTGGGCGATGCGTTTGTGCAAGCCGTGCAAGCCATTTTGTCAGTCAAGGGTCGCGTCGTCGTCATGGGCATGGGCAAAAGCGGGCATATTGGCCGCAAGATTGCGGCTACGTTCGCCTCAACCGGCACGCCCGCATTTTTTGTGCATCCCGCCGAGGCCAGCCACGGTGATTTGGGCATGGTCACGCGAGACGACTTGGTCATTGCTTTGTCCAACAGCGGCGAAAGCGAAGAGTTGTCGGCGATATTGCCCCTGATCAAACGCCAAGGCGTCATGCTGGTGGCCATCACCGGCAATGGCCAATCGACCTTGGCCCAATACGCCAGTTGTGTCTTGGACAGCAGCGTAGAAAAAGAAGCCTGCCCGCTGAACTTGGCACCCACGGCCAGCACCACAGCGCAATTGGCGTTGGGGGATGCTTTGGCGGTAGCGGTGCTGGACGCTCGAGGATTCAAACCCGATGATTTCGCCCGTTCGCACCCGGGCGGCAGTTTGGGCAGAAGGCTGCTCACCCATTTGACCGATGTGATGCGAACCGGTGACAACATTCCGATGGTGTCGCCCGATGCCGGGTTGTCGCAGTTGATGCGCGAAATGTCGCAAAAAGGCTTGGGTGCCACGGCGGTGGTCGATACCGAACAACGTGTGCTGGGCATCTTCACCGATGGCGATTTGCGGCGCTTGATTGAAAAAGGCATGGATTTGCGCCAACTGCGGGCCGCAGAAGTGATGCACCCGAACCCGACCACCTTGTCAGACACAGCGCTTGCTGCTGAAGCCGCCGATTTGATGGAACAAAAACGCATCACCAGCGTGTTGGTGGTGAATGCACAGCAGCAGTTGTGCGGCATGGTCAACAGCAACGATTTGATGCGCGCCAAGGTGATCTGAGCATGCAAGCTGGCCAACGTTTCAGCGAGTCACTGTTGTCCCGTGGGCGCCGCGTGAAACTGTTGTTGTTGGATGTCGACGGCGTGCTGACAGACGGCAGCTTGTTTGTGGGCAGTGAGGGCGAAATCTTCAAACGCTTTCACACCTTGGATGGACATGGCTTGAAATTGTTGCAAGCGGCGGGCGTGCAGCCGGTGATTATCACGGGACGTGACAGTTTGGCGCTCAGACAGCGTTTGCACGAGTTGGGCTTGCATACAGCTTATTTCTCGGTCGAAGACAAGCATGCGGTGGCGCAAGCGTGTATGCATGAACGCGGCCTGGATTGGTCACAGGTGGCGGCCATGGGCGACGATTGGCCCGATTTGCCGATGTTGTTGCCTGCCGCTGTGTCGTTCGCCCCGCCGCAAGCCCATGTGGAAGTGTTGGCCAGAGTCCACCATGTGTGTGCAGCCGCGTCTGGTGCAGGCGCCGTCAGGGAGGCCTGCGATGTGTTGTTGCAGGCCACGGGCGCCTACCAGCGAGCATTGAAAGAGGTCGCGCCGTGAACCGATTACCTCGCCCACAGCCAGCCAAAGCCCTCAGTCTGGGTCGGCGTTTGTACCAACTCTGGGATGTGGCTTTGGCATACATGCCATTGATGATGTTGAGCCTGCTGTTGTTGCTTTCGATTTGGTTGGTGCGCAATGCGCCCACCAGCCCCCAGGCCGAGTCGCCCGCGCCGCTGACGCATACGCCTGATTATGAATTCAGCCGTTTCACTTTGCGAAGTTTTGATATCAATGGCAACATTTTGTCGGTCATGAAAGGCGAGAAGGCGCAGCATTTTCAAGACACGTTGAACACGCTTGTGGAGTCGCCCGAAGTTTGGATTTTCTCTGACAAGCGCTTGACCGAGGCCCGCGCCAAACAAGCTTTGACCAATGAAGACGGCTCGCAAGTGCAGCTGATGGGCAGCGCTTGGGTCAAACGGGGCGACACGCGCAACGGCGACAAGACAGAACAGATCAGCAGCGATTTTCTGCATTACTTTTCGGATACCGACACCGTGGTGACCCATTTGCCTGTCAGTATCTTTCGCGGCCCAGACCGCTTTTTCGCGGACAGTTTGCGCGCTGACAATCTCAACCAAGTGCTGTATTTGAATGGGCGGGTCAAGGTTCAAATGGTGCCGACACCGTCACCATGAAAAAAGGCCCCGCAGGGCCTTTTGTATGTGAGCGCAGATCAGTATTCGTTGCGACCGCCGCCGCCTTCACGCCGACCACCACCACCGCCGCCTTCACGACGGCCGCCTCCGCCACCGTAGCCACCACCGCCGCCGCCACCGCCGCCACCACCGTAGCCGCCACCACCACCACCACCGTAGCCACCACCACCGCCGCCGCTGCGAGGTGGGCGCGGCTCCATGGGACGGGCTTCGTTGACGACCAAGCTGCGACCTCCGAGTGGCTGGCCATTCATACCGCTGATGGCTGCTTGCGCTTCCGCATCAGACGCCATTTCCACAAAACCAAAGCCTTTGGAGCGACCGGTGTCGCGCTCCATCATGACTTTGGCGCTTGTGACGGTACCAAATTGACCAAAAGATTGTTCCAGATCGCCATCACGAACGGAATAAGGCAGATTGCCCACGTACAGTTTGTTGCCCATTCAGGGACTCCATAAAAACGAATAAAAAAGCGATGGAGTCCCGATTGCACCTGTCCACGAAAGCCAAGAAGCGAAACTAACCGATCACCCGCACACTGCATGCCCACCTTGAGGCGACACCAGTGCGAACCATTATGAAACAGATTGGGATGAAAAGCCCAAGTATTTCAGCCCGGTAAATGCGTGAAAACCCTAGGAACAACACAAATCACCAACTTGATTCCCTGTCGGGGCTGGAACTGATTTTGTGGATACTCAAATCAGCACCCTCGAATTCCTCTTCTTGGCTCAACCGCAAGCCCACGAAATATTTGATTGCACCGTACAAAACCACCGAGGAAAGCAAGGCCCAGACAACGCCCAACAGCGTCCCCATGGCTTGGGCTGTGAAACTGACACCGCCCAAGCCGCCCAATGCGGTTTGGCCAAAGATACCGGCAGCCAAACCGCCCCAGGTGCCGCACAAACCATGCAAAGGCCAGACACCCAATACATCGTCAATCTTCCAACGATTTTGCGTCAATGTGAACATGTAAACGAACAAGCCGCCAGCGATACCGCCGACCACCAAAGCGCCCAACGGATGCATGACATCAGAACCCGCGCACACCGCCACGAGTCCGGCCAGCGGCCCGTTGTGCACAAAGCCCGGGTCATTTTTGCCCACCCATAACGCCGCCAAGGTGCCGCCGACCATGGCCATCAAACTGTTGACCGCGACCAAGCCCGACAATTTGTCCAGCGTTTGAGCGCTCATGACATTGAAACCAAACCAACCCACACACAATACCCATGCACCCAAGGCCAAAAAAGGAATGCTGGAGGGTGGATGGGCAGATACAGCCCCATCTTTGCGGTAACGGTTGCTGCGCGCTCCCAACAGTACGATGGCAGGCAAGGCGATCCAGCCGCCAACGGCATGCACCACCACCGAACCGGCAAAGTCATGGAATTCAGCGCCCGTGGTTTCGGCCAGCCAGGCCTGAATGCCAAAATGCTTGTTCCATGCGATCCCCTCATAAAAAGGATAGATTAAGCCGACGATGACAGCAGTTGCAAGCAGTTGAGGATAAAAACGCGCACGCTCAGCAATGCCACCAGACACAATCGCGGGAATGGCCGCCGCAAACGTCAGCAAGAAGAAAAACTTGACCAAGTCGTAACCGTTGCGTTCAGCCAGAACCGAGGCGTTGACAAAAAAGCCCGTTCCATACGCCACGGCATAGCCCACCAAAAAATAGGCCACGGTCGAGACACTGAAATCGACCAAAATCTTCACCAAGGCATTGACCTGGTTTTTTTGCCGAACCGTGCCCAGTTCTAAAAAAGCGAATCCAGCATGCATGGCCAAAACCATGACGGCGCCAAGCAGTATGAACAAGGCATCTGCGCCCTGTTTGAGTGCGTCCATGAGAGCTCCTGGGGAAAAATGGTCTAAAAAGGTGCATTTATGGCGGTAAAAAAGCCATGCACCAAAACCAAGCAAAAAACGCACCGAAACCATCAGCCGGCGATGGAATCGAGGCAATTCAAACCGCGATCGGCAAACAGCGTCGACGCTTAGCTATACTGACAAACAGCGCCGATTTGCCATCGCTTGCGGGCGCTTTAATAAATTCAGCTAAACACGTCATGCCAAGGGCTTGCGTTTTAGCAAGATGAAAACCGACATGACATTTGCAGCCACACCACAGACCATGCACTTTGACCAGCCCTTGTCACTCAAGGGCGGTGGAGTGTTGCCTGCCTACCAGTTGACGTATGAAACCTATGGCCAATTGAATGCCAAGCGAGATAACGCTGTGCTGATATGCCATGCGTTGAACGCGTCGCACCATGTTGCGGGCTACTACGAAGGCCAAGAAAAAAGCACGGGTTGGTGGGACAACATGATTGGGCCGGGCAAGCCGGTCGACACAAACCGGTTTTTTGTGATGGGTGTCAACAACCCCGGGTCATGCTTTGGTTCCACCGGTCCCATGCACACCAATCCGCAAACCCAGCAGGTGTATGGCGCTGATTTTCCGGTGGTCACGGTTGAGGATTGGGTGAACGCGCAAGCGCGCTTGCTGAACGCGCTGGGAATACAACAATTGGCCGCTGTCATGGGTGGCAGTTTGGGCGGTATGCAGGCTTTGAGTTGGAGCCTGCAATATCCCGATCGGGTGCGGCATGCGGTGGTGATCGCCAGCGCCCCCAATTTGAACGCAGAAAACATCGCGTTCAACGAAGTTGCTCGGCGTGCCATCACCACCGATCCGGATTTCCATGGCGGCCATTTTTATGCGTACGGTGTCGTGCCGAAAAGAGGGCTGCGCATCGCGCGCATGCTTGGACACATCACCTATTTGAGTGATGACGTCATGAACACCAAATTTGGGCGCGCCTTGCAGTCTGGCGATGTGTTCAAGTACAGCACGCAAGAGATCGAGTTTCAGATCGAAAGTTATTTGCGCTATCAAGGCGACAAGTTCAGCGAATATTTCGATGCCAATACCTATTTATTGATCACCCGCGCTTTGGATTATTTCGATCCTGCCTGCGCACATGGCGGTGACTTGAACAACGCATTGGCGTCGGCCAGCGCCAAATTTTTGCTGGTGAGTTTCACCACAGACTGGCGCTTTGCGCCGGCACGCAGCAGAGAAATGGTGCAAGCCTTGGTGGCTAACCAACGCGATGTCAGTTATGCAGAAATCGACGCGCCGCACGGCCACGACGCATTTTTGCTAGACGACCCGCGCTACCTCAAAGTGGTGCGTTCTTATTTTGAACGCATTCAAACCATGGAGACCGCATGAGCCACCACTGGATGATTGACACGGTGGCGGCCATGGTGCCGCCCGGCAGCCGCGTGTTGGACCTGGGATGCGGCGACGGCGCCTTGCTCAGCCATTTGCAACAACACCATGGCTGTACGGGCTATGGCGTCGAAATCGATGACGCGAATGTCGCCGCGTGTGTCGCACGCGGTGTGAATGTGATTCAACTCAACCTGGACCAAGGCTTGAACATGTTTGCTGACCACAGCTTCGATGTGGTGCTGCAAATCGACACCTTGCAGCATTTGCGCAATGCCCAAACCATGCTGCTTGAAACATTGCGCGTGGGTCGCATGGGTATCATCACTTTCCCCAATTTCGCGCATTGGTTTAACCGATTCAGCGTGTTGACAGGTCGCATGCCGGTTACCAAGAAACTGCCCTATCAGTGGTACGACACACCGAACATCCGTGTGGGAACGTTTGCCGATTTTGAGGCCATGGTGGATGAATTGCAATTGACCAAGCGGCAAGCATTTGGCTTGCAAGACCAAAACACCGTACGATGGTGGCCCAATCTCAGAGCAACCACCGCCGTGTTTCAACTCACGGCAAGCAAAACCCCCACCGTATGAGCAAGATAGCAGCACAGCACAGTTTTCACCATGAGGTCGTGCACAACGCCATAGACCACCACAGCTTGGCCGTCTACCACTGGCCGCTGCCCGAAGCGGATGTCAAAGCGCTGGTGTTGTTGGTGCATGGCTTGGGCGAACACATGGGGCGTTACCAGCATGTGGCGTTTGCATTGCAGCAAGCCGGTTATGCCGTGGTGGGCTATGACCATGTGGGACATGGCTTGTCCAGCGGCAAACGCGGCGACACCGACACGCCTGACCAATTGACCGACCATTTGCGCCACATGGTCCAGGAAGTTAAGCGGCTGCATCCTGGTCGCCCAACGGTCTTGCTGGGGCACAGCATGGGTGGCCTGGTGGTGCAGCGTGCAGCAGCGGCCGACGCGATGCTTGCCGATGCGGTGGTCATGAGCTCGCCCGCATTGGCGGCGTTCACCAATGGCATCCAAAAATTGTTGCTCGCGACATTGCCCAAATGGTTGCCCCATGTGCGTGTCAACAATGGCTTGAGGCTTGAAGGCTTGGCCCGCGATGCACAAGTGGTGCGAGATTACAAACAGGACCGTTTGGTTCACCCCATGATCGCAACATCACTGGCCGCATGGATTGTGCAAGAAGGTATCCAAGCCGTGCAGCATGCCGAAGCATGGCGCGTGCCATCGTTGTTGTTGTATGCGGGACAGGACAAATTGGTCAATCCGCAAGGCAGTGCCGAATTCGCCAAGCGTGCACCGGCGGATATGCTGCAAGCTCATTGTTTTAACGTGATGTACCACGAGATATTCAACGACCCGGAAAAACAAGTGGTGTTGCAAAAACTGATTGCTTGGCTTGATAACCGCTATACAGGCGTTCAGAGCCACTGAGACAACACCACCAACGGCGCAGTTTCCGACCGCAAGGTATACGGCCCGAGAGACACCGGCGTGAAACCATGCACCACGGCCATGGCTTCTTCTTCGTCTGTTAATCCACCTTCGGGACCGCTGAGCAAACACACCGAACCTTTTACCGCAGGTGAAAACGCACGCCACGGGCGCGCTGCCGATTGCAACGACAGCACAAACGGCTCAACCGCTGTGTCGGCTTGCCACTGCGACCACCAAGCTGCCCAGGCCATTGGCGCATCAATGAGCGGAATGCGGTTTCTGCCCGATTGCGCACAAGCCGACTGTGCAATACCTTGCCAATGTTGTTGGCGTTTGAGCGCCCGATCACCCGCCAGTTTCAAAACGGTACGTTGCGTCATCAGCGGTGTGATGCGTGACACGCCAAGCTCGGTGGCTTTCTCAACCAGCCAATCCATGCGCTCGTTCGCAGGCATGCCCATCACCAAGTGCGTGCGGCGGTTGGTCTCTGTCGAGTCAGGCGCAAAAGATGCGATTTGGACTTCCACCGATTGCCGACCCATTTGCAGCACCTGTGCTTGGTAAGCGCCGGCTTCGCCGTTGAACAGTTCCAACCACATACCCGGTTGCAATCGCAACACTTGTACATGTCGCACAGCCTCTTCGTCCAATGACAGCACGCTGCCAACCGGCAATGCGCCGCGCACGAAAACACGGGCGTGGGCGCTCACAGCCGCCCGAAAGAAAAACCCACTGGCGACGAGGTGTTTTCGATCTGGTCGATCAAGCGCAAGAGCGGAAATAATTCACGGTAGCGGGAAGCCGTGGCTCTCAAATAGGCGATAAACCTCGGCGTATCGGCCAAATATTTGGGTTTGCGGTCACGCAGCGTCAAGCGCGCAAAAATGCCAGCCACTTTGAGATGGCGCTGCAAACCCATCCATTCGACGGCTCTGTAAAACGCGCCAAAGTCTTGGTGCCAATCCTCGAAATCCAGCAGGCCCAAGCGCCGGGCTTTTTCCCAATAACGCACAGTGACATCCAAACAGAAATCTTCGTCCCAGCTGATGAACGCGTCACGCATCAAGCTGGCGATGTCATAGGTGATCGGCCCATACACCGCGTCTTGGAAATCCAAGACACCCAGCGCAGCAGAGTGGTTGACCATCAAATTGCGCGGCATGAAGTCGCGGTGAACAAACACCTGGGGGGCCGCCAAGTTGTGCGCAATCACCGTGTCAAATACCTGTTGAAGTGTGTTGCATTGGTCGGTGTTCAAATCGACTTTTTGATGTTGTGCCACATACCATTCGGGAAACAGCATGAGTTCACGGCGCAATAAAGTTTCATCGTAAACAGGGAGCAGTTCAGGGCGCGAGGCCTGTTGCAACAACACAAGAGCATCCGTGGCTTGGTTGAACAAAGAGTCGCGCAAAGGCGTGTCAGCATCTGCGAGCACTTGCATCATGGTGTGCCTGCCCAGGTCCTCAAGCAACATGAACCCCTGTGGTTCGTTCCAATGCAACACCTGCGGAACCCGCAAACCTGCTTGTCCAAACAACTGGGCGATTTGCACAAAGGCGGGGTTGTTTTCTTTGTCGGGCGGTGCATCCATCAAAATGCAACTGCCACCGGACATCTGGGCACGAAAATAACGGCGAAAGCTGGCGTCAGCACTGGCAACCACCACACTGTCGGGCACCAGTCCGTGTGAATCTGCCAAGGATATCAACCAGCCCTCAAAGGCTATTTCACGTTGCGGGTCTTGCCAACCCAGCGCTCGGACAGAGGAGGAGACTGCCGATGCAGCATGGGATGGGGGTAAGTGTGTGCTCATGGATAATCCAAATTCTACAAACTGCGCTTTTTTCCTGCGTTTATCTCCCCTATGTGCTTGTCCCGTCCGATATCGAGGTTTGTCTTGCGCGTGTCTGCAGCAGGACTTTTGGCAGGCATGGTTCACGCACAAACCGCATCCCCTGCGTTGACGTCGGAGGAAACCTGGCAGTCTTTGGATCAGCTGGCGCCTCAGCCGCAGGACGACACACCGAACATCACCTCTTCGCCTAGCCTGACGCTCAAGCCCAGCAATCTCTTGGAGAGCAAACCCAGTGGTTCAGCGCAACGCAAATCGCTGACCTATTTGCGCGCCCAAAGCCTAGACGGACGCAGCGATTTGGATGTCCAACTCGAAGGCGAGGTTGAAATTCGCCGCGGCAGCCTGTTGATTCGTGCGGACCGTATCGATTACTACCAGCCCGATGACCGTGCTCGTGCCACCGGCCAGGTGTATATCAACCGTTCGGGCAATCGCTATTTGGGCAGCTTGCTGGATATGCAGTTAGACGCCATGGATGGATATTTGTTAGATCCCGTGTTTTTCTTTTTGCGTGGCAATGGCGAAGGCCGCGCGGCAAAGCTGCAGTTCATCAATGACAAAAAAGCCGTTGCCACCCAAGCCCGGTTCACCACCTGCAAACGCAAGCCCGGTCCGAATTGGATGCCCGACTGGTTCATGAAAGCAGAGCAAATCAGTTTTGACCAAGATGCCAACCTGGGCGTTGCCACGCACGGCAGCTTGGTGTTTCAGGGCGTGCCGATTTTGTATGCGCCGACCTTGCGTTTTCCGCTCAACAACGAGCGGCAATCTGGCTTTTTGCCGCCGACCTTCTCCGTGAACAATTTGGGCGGGGTTGAGATGAGCTTGCCGTACTACTGGAACATTGCGCCCAACCGCGACTTGACCACCACCACCACCCCCATGACCCAGCGCGGCGTGTTTTTCAGCAACGAGTTCAGGTACTTGGAGCGCAAAGAACCGCAAATACCGTTCAAAGGCATCGCCAGGTTTGACCTGATGCCTGTCGATAATTTGCGGGGCACCAGCCGCTGGGGCTTGAGTTATCAGCACACGGGCCTGCCAAATGCCAGCTATCCGGTGGCGCTCAACCTGAATATCAACCAAGTGAGCGACAACCACTACTGGCAAGACTTCACCACCAACACCGCCGATCCGCTGGTACAACGCTCGCTCAACAACACCGCCAGCCTTGGCTGGGCCAGTGGCCGGCTCAGCACCACCGTGGCCGTGTCCAAATGGCAAACATTGCAGGGCACGGATGCATCCACTGCGATAGCGCCGTCTTATGACCGCTTGCCTCAAATCAATGTCAATTACCTGCGCCAAGACTGGGGCGGATTCGATTGGGCGGTCAACAGTGAGCTGACGCATTTCACGGTAGACCGCGCGTTTTACTGTGCCTTTTACCCAAGCAGTGCGTATTGCTACCAGCCCAATGGATCCCGTCTGGTGGTCAACAACCAGTTGAGTCGCCCATTCATCACTTCTTACGGTTACATCACGCCTAAATTGTTGTTAAACGCCAGGCAATACCAGTATGAAAAGGCCTACTATGGGACATTCCAACAAAACACGGTGGGCAGCGATGCCGCCAGCGTCGTGGTGCCGTCTTACAGCGTGGACACGGGTGCCGTGTTTGAGCGGCCCGTGTCTGTGCTGGGGCTGAATTGGAGCCAAACCTTGGAGCCACGGGCCTTTTATGTCAAAACCGCTTACCGCAACCAAAGCGATTTGCCCAATTTCGACTCGGGTGCCAACGATTACAACTTTGCTTCGGTATTCACCGAAAACACGTTTTCAGGCCAAGACCGCATTTCCGATTCGCACACCTTGACCTTGGGCGCCACCTCGCGTTTCATCAACCCCGACACCGGTGCCGAGGCTGCGCGTTTTGGCATTGCACAGCGGTACCGACTGAGCGACCAAAATGTGCAACTCACGCCCACCACCCAAGCATTGCAAAGTGGCAATAGCGATATTTTGGCCGGCGCCAGTTTGAATATCACACCGCGCTTGTCGTTGGACACATTAGTGGATTACAGTGACCAATACAAGCGATTGGAGAGACAATCGATGGGTGCGAGGTATAACCCCAGCAGCTACCGAGTGATCAACGCCGCGTACCGCTACCAGCGAGAATCATCCGAAGTGGTGGACATGAGCTGGCAGTGGCCTTTGAACGATCTGTGGCGCGATTTGGGCTTGGACCGCCAGCAAGGACAAGGTTTGGGCGAGGGGCGACTCTACAGCATTGGTCGCTTCAATTACAGTTTGCTTGAAAAGCGATTGGTTGAATCCATGTTGGGTGTGGAATACGATGGCGGTTGTTGGGTCAGTCGTTTCGCTTTGCAGCGAACCCAATTGACACTGAACACTGCCACCACCAGCCTGATGTTTCAATTGGAATTCAATGACTTTTCACGATTGGGTTTTGGCAACATGAACGCTGCCAGAGACAATATTTCACGTTATCAAAATCTGCGCGAGCCGTTCAGGTTCGCGCCCAGCCCGTTTGCCCAATATGACTGACCCCATGCGTATTTCTTTTCCCGCTGCCACAGCGGCGGTTTTCTTGTGTGTTGTGATGGTGTTGCCAAGGGTTGCTTTGGCACAAGCGCTCAAGCCCACCGTGCCCAAGCCGGGCGCGGAACGTTTGAATTTGAAGCTGTCTTCAGCGGCATCGGATACCGATGTGCTGGACAGCGACCTGCGCCCCTTGGATTTCATCGTGGCCGTGGTGGACAACGAGCCCATCACCAACCAAGAGGTCAACAACCTGGCCGCCATGGTGGATCCCGCAGCCAACAAATTAGGCCGTGAAAATTTATTGCGAGAAGCGCTGGAAAACCTGATCAACGAATCAGCGCAGTTGCAAGTGGCCAGACAAAGTAATATGCAAATCTTACCGGCCGAATTGCAACAGGCCATAGAAGCCACGGCAAAACGCAACCAAATCTCGGTCGAAGAGATGAAGCAACGGCTCAATGCCCAAGGGATCACATGGGAACGTTATCGCAACCAGATCAAGCGGCAAATGTTGTTACAGCGTGTGCGCGAGAGAGAAGTCGCCAGTCGCATCAAAATCCAAGACCATGAGGTGGAAGCGTTTTTACAGGAAAACAGCAAAGAAACCGACAACAGCAAGGCAGACATTCACATTGCACATATTCTCATTGCTGTTCCTGAAAAAGCGCAGGCAGATGAGCTGACATTGGCCATGGACAAGGCGCAAGAAGTGTTGCGCTTGGCCAAGGCCGGCGAAGACTTTGGCAAACTCGCGGCCAAGTTTTCCCAAGCCCCCGATCGTGCCAACGGCGGACAGTTGGGTTTGCGCAGCCCAGAACGCTACCCCAGCTTGTTTGTCGACGCCGTGTTGCCCTTGCCTGTGGGCGGCTTGGTGGGACCGATTCGCTCTGGGGCAGGATTCCATGTGTTGAAGTTGTTGGAGCGAAAATCCCCCAACGCATTGCCATCTACCCTGACACAAACACGCGCCAGACATATTTTGCTCAGACCGGGCAACCAACTCAGCCAAGACGCGGCCCGTGCCCAGCTGGCGGGCTTCAGAAAACAAATCGAATCCGGCACGGCCAAGTTTGAAGAACTGGCCAGGCAACATTCGCAAGACGCCAGCGCCACCCAGGGCGGCGATTTGGGTTGGGCCAACCCGGGCGCCATGGTGCCGGAGTTCGAAAAAGTCATGGACATGTTGCAGCCCGGAGAAATCAGTGATCCGTTGGTGTCGCGTTTTGGGGTGCATTTGATTCAGGTCACAGAGCGTCGGGAAGAGCCGCTGACCATGCGCGACAAGCAAGACATGGCACGCAATATTCTGCGCGAGCGCAAGTTTGATGACACCATGAAAAACTGGGAACGCGAAATTCGCGGTCGCGCCTATGTGGAATACCGTGACCCGCCACAGTGACCGTCTAGACCGATGACACCACACCAAGCGCGCAAACGCTTTGGCCAACACTTTCTGACCGACACGGCCGTCATTGAGGGCATTGTGCAATGCATCGCCCCAAAGCCGGGCGATGCTATGGTGGAAATTGGCCCGGGTTTGGCCGCCATGACACAGCCGCTGGTTGAACGGCTCGGGCATTTGCATGTGATCGAACTCGACCGCGACTTGGCGCGTCGTTTGCGGCAACACCCCAGTTTGCAGGTCATCGAATCGGATGTGTTGAAAGTCGATTTCACGGCATTGGCTGCCCGCCTAGCGGTGCCGCGTTTGCGCATAGTGGGCAACTTGCCCTACAACATTTCTACCCCCATTTTGTTTCACTTGCTCGACCATGTGGCGGTGGTGATAGACCAGCATTTCATGCTGCAAAAGGAAGTCGTGGAGCGCATGGTGGCTGCACCCAGCACATCGCATTACGGGCGCTTGAGTGTGATGTTGCAATGGCGTTATGACATGGAGATGTTGCTGCATGTGGGCCCGCAAGCCTTTGATCCACCACCGCGGGTTGACAGCGCCATTGTGCGCATGCTGCCGCTGGCGCAAGCCGCAACCGTCAACCAGCGCTTACTCAGCGAATTGGTGCAAGTGGCCTTCAGCCAGCGGCGTAAATTGCTGCGCCACACCTTGGGCCGGTGGTTAGAGTCCAAAGGGTTTGAAGGTTTGTTCGATGTACAGCGCCGCGCCGAAGAAGTGCCCGTGGCCGAGTACCTGAACCTTGCCCAACAACTCAGCCACTAAATGGCGTCAAGACAAGCCGAGTGATTGCAACAGTTGTTCGCGCATCAAGCGCTTCATCAATTTTCCATTGGCATTGCGTGGCAATGCATCGGTGACGATGGTGAAGCTCTCGGGCACTTTTTCACGCGACAAACGGCTGCTGCAAAAGTCTGTCAATGTTTGTGCATCAACCGCTTCTCGCACGCTCACAAAAGCATGCACCCGCTCGCCCAATACCGAGCAGGGCTTGGCCACGATGGCGCATTCCACGACGGCAGGATGTTGGTACAAGGTGTTTTCGACTTCGATGCAATAAATCTTGTAACCACCACGGTTGAGCATGTCTTTTTTGCGGTCCAAAATGCGCACATAGCCATGGTCATCGATGCTGCCCATGTCACCCGACTTCCAAAAGCCGTCCACAAATTCTTGGGCGGTGGCCTCGGGGTTGTTCCAATAACCGGCCACCACCATCGGCCCTGTGATCCAGATTTCCCCCATGCTGCCTGCAGGTAAGGCTTGGCCATCGTCATCCACCACTTGGATGTCACCGCAGACCACGGCTTGTCCGACGGTGTCGTTGTGCAACGGTGTCATGCCGGGCGGCATGATGGTGGCGGGCGACGTGGTTTCGGTGGCGCCATAGCAATTCATCAGCACCAGTTGTGGCTGGGTGTGAGCCAGCGCCTCGATGCTGGCCACGGGCATCGGTGCGCCGCCATACGCGCCCACGCGCCAGTGGCGCAAATCGGTGTTGGGGAAATCGGGTTGCAACAAACACAGGTTGTACATGGCCGGCACCATCAGACTGTGCGTCATGTGTTCGCGTTGCGCCAGTTGCAAAAAAAGCGGGGCTTTGAACACCGGCATGATCACCAGTTTGGCGGCGCAATGCAACATGGTGGCCACCAATGCCACCAAGCCTGTGACATGGCTCAGCGGCACCGCGGCAATGCTGACATCGTTCGGCCCCAAGCCCATGCCCGCTTGAAAATGCATGCAGGAATGGACCATGCCCAAATGGCTGAGCATGGCACCTTTGGGGCGGCCGGTGGTGCCCGAGGTGTACAGAATGACGGCGGTGTCATCTTCTTGCACAGCGGCGACATCCTCCAGCGGATCAGACACAAACATCGTTTCCCAAGCCAGCGAGCCATGGCAGGCTTCGATGGACACACGCCAGCGCAAGCTGGGCAATTCGCCAGACGCTGGCAACACCGCAGACAGCGCGGCTTCATGCACCAGCATGACTGCAGCACAGTGTTCCAGCATGTATTGCAAGCCGGGGGTTTGTTCCCGAATGCTCATCGGCACGGTGATGGCGCCGAGTCGCGTAGCTGCAAGCAGACACACCACAAACTCCACACGGTTACCCAACAACAGCGCGATCCGGTCTCCGGCTTGAATGCCCAAACGTTTCCAACCTGCCGCCAGTTGGCCGACCCGTTGGTTCAGTTGCGCATAAGTCAGGCGCGTGTCTTCGCAGACCAAGGCCTCAGCCTGCGGTCGGCTGGCCAAGGCATTGGTCAGCAGCGCATGCAAACTGCGTGGACGCTGGGCAAAGCAACGCAATGTTCTGGGCGGCTGGAAATGCGCTTCCGGTTGTTGCGGCGGCCAATGCACTTGGAAGGTGGTCATTCTTTGAAGGAGGGCAAGAAAAAACGCAGCAAAGGATCAGACGAAATCAGACGAACCCAGCGCTTGTCAGGCGTCGAGGCGCAAGCCGATGGCGTTTTGGGTGGCCGGCAATTCGGGCGGCAAGTGGTAGGCCAATTGCTGGAACAAGCTGTTGTGCAATTGCAATTCTTCGCGCCATGCCGGTTTGTCGATATGCATCACCGACTCGAATTGCGCAGCAGAAAAAGCCAGTCCGTCCCAGGTGATTTCTTCATAGGTGGGGCTGATGCCAAACACGTTTTCACGGCCTTTGGCGGCACCTTCAATGCGGTCGATCATCCACTTCAGCACACGCATGTTTTCGCCATAGCCGGGCCAGACAAACTGGCCGTCCTCGCCTTTGCGAAACCAGTTGACGCAAAAAATCGCAGGCAAGGTCGCACCGGTGTTTTTGAGTGTGTCGCCCATGTTGAGCCAATGCTGGAAATAATCACTCATGTTGTAGCCCATGAACGGCAACATGGCGAACGGATCGCGCCGCACCACACCTTGCTGTCCAGCCGCGGCGGCGGTGGTTTCCGAGCCCATGGTCGCGGCCATGTACACGCCTTCGGTCCAGTTGCGTGCTTGTGTGACCAAGGGCACGGTGGTTGAGCGGCGGCCGCCAAAAATGAACGCGTCAATCCGCACGCCAGCGGGATCGTCCCAAGCCGCGTCCAGCGCTGGGTTGTTGGTTGCTGCCACAGTGAAGCGTGCATTCGGATGCGCGGCTTTTGAGCCTGTTTGGCGGGCGATCTCGGGCGTCCAGTCTTTGCCTTGCCAATCGATCAGGTGGGTCGGCAGGTGTCCGCTGTCTTTTTCCATGCCCTCCCACCACACATCGCCGTCATCGGTCAGCGCCACATTGGTGAAGATCACATTTTTGTCAAGACTCGCCATGCAATTCGGGTTGGTGTGGAAATTGGTTCCCGGGGCCACGCCGAAATACCCGGCTTCTGGGTTGATGGCGCGCAACTCGCCGTTTTGCGAGGGTTTGATCCAAGCGATGTCGTCTCCAATGGTGGTGACTTTCCAGCCGTCAAACCCGGGAGGTGGCACCAGCATCGAGAAATTGGTTTTCCCACAGGCGCTCGGAAAAGCCGCCGCCACATGGTATTTTTTGCCCTGCGGGCTCGTCAAACCCAAAATCAACATGTGCTCGGCCAACCAACCCTGGTCGCGGCCCATGGTGGAGGCGATGCGCAATGCAAAACATTTTTTGCCCAGCAGGGCGTTGCCGCCATAGCCAGACCCGTAGGACCAGATTTCGCGGGTTTGCGGGAAATGCACGATGTATTTGGTCGGGTTGCACGGCCAAGCCACATCTTGTTGGCCGGGCGCCAGTGGCGCGCCCACACTGTGAACGCACGGAACAAACGCCCCGTTTTCGCCCAACACCTCAAACACCGCTTGCCCCATGCGGGTCATGATCCGCTGGTTGACCGCCACATACGCGCTGTCGCTCAATTCAATGCCGATGTGCGCAATCGGCGAACCCAGCGGGCCCATGCTGAACGGCACCACGTACAGGGTGCGGCCTTTCATGCAGCCTTTGAACAAGGGCTGCAAGGTGTCGCGCATCGCTTGGGGATCCATCCAGTTGTTGGTGGGGCCAGCGTCTTCTTTGCGTGCCGAGCAAATATAGGTGCGGTCCTCGACCCGGGCGACATCGCTGGGGTCTGAGCGCGCTAAAAACGAATGGGGGCGCTTGTGGGCATTCAGAGGCGTGAAGGTGCCGGCTTCGACCAGTTGCTGGCACAGTTGCTGGTATTCGGTGTCCGACCCGTCGCACCAGTGGACGTGGTCCGGTTGGCACAAATCGACCATGTCTTGGACCCAAGCTTTGAGCTTGGCGTGTTTCACATACGCGGGTGCGTTCATCGGGTACTCCATGAAAAGCAAAAAACGCCCGTGAGAGGGCGTTTTGGTAGATGGGGTCAGCGGTACAGCAACACGGACAAAAAATCAGGCCATGAAAACCGCGATGAAGGCCAGCATGAAAATCAAGACAGCGCCGCCAACAGGTAACACGATCGGCATCAAGGGGACGATGGATTCAACAACATCTTCGTCGGTTTGCGGGGCCTGAGAATGGTCTGACATGAGAGCTACCTTGGGTTCAAAACAAAAGCCCATTCTAAAACACCGAGGCTGACCACTAACTGTCTGTGAAAATACAGGTCTTGTTGCCATGCCAGGCCGTTGGCGCCGCGACCCCTCTTTTCACCCGATCAGCCATGCGCGAAATTGAATCCCAGCCATTTACCCGAGGTCAGGCGCTGCCTGGCATTTTGAAATCGCGCATTGCCATCTTGGATGGCGCCATGGGCACCATGATCCAGCGGTTCAAGTTGACCGAGGCCCAGTACCGGGGGGACGGCGGCCCGAACAACATGTACGCCCGTTTTCAAGACTTTCCCAGAGACATCAAAGGCAACAACGAATTGCTCAGCCTGACCCGGCCTGACATCATTCGCGATATCCATGACGGTTATTTGGCCGCAGGGGCGGATTTGATCGAGACCAATACCTTTGGCGCCACCACGATTGCCCAGGCTGATTACGACATGGCCGATTTGGCCGATGACATGAACCGCGCGTCTGCCGCCATCGCCCGTGCGGCGTGCGACAAATATGCCACCCCCGACAAGCCCCGATTTGCGGTCGGCGCATTGGGTCCCACGCCGAAAACCGCCAGCATCAGCCCGGATGTGAACGACCCCGGCGCGCGCAACATCCATTTTGAAGAATTGCGGGTGGCGTATTTGGCGCAAGTGCGGGCCTTGGTCGAAGGCGGTGTGGACGTACTGCTGTTAGAGACCATTTTTGATACCCTGAATGCCAAAGCCGCTTTGTTTGCGATCGACGAATATTTCGAGGCCAGTGGTGAACGTCTGCCGTTGATCATCAGCGGCACCGTGACCGATGCGTCGGGCCGTATCTTGAGTGGCCAGACCGTCACCGCTTTTTGGCACAGCGTGCGCCATGCCAAACCTTTGGCGGTGGGGCTCAATTGCGCGCTTGGCGCGGCATTGATGCGGCCTTACATCCAAGAGTTGGCCAAAGTGGCTGCAGACACCTTCATCAGCTGTTATCCGAATGCAGGCCTGCCCAACCCCATGAGCGATACCGGTTTTGACGAAACCCCCGATGTGACCAGCCGGTTGTTGCACGAATTCGCTGCCGAGGGCTTGGTCAATATCGTGGGGGGCTGTTGCGGCACCACACCGCAACATATCCAAGCCATTGGCGATGCGGTCACCCCTTTGCGCCCGCGTGGGGTTCACAGCGCGGCATTTCCTCAGGCCGCGTGATCCTGGCTGACGCCTGATTAATAGGCACAAATGACTTCTTTTTGTGTATAAACCAGCCAAAATATCCTTGAAAAACACTATCCTTTGGCCCTTTTGGCGAAGGAAACCTTATGTGGAAATTCTGGAGGGGTTGTGTCGGTTTAGGCGCATGGGTGTTGATGTCTTGCGGGGTTGCCGCGCAAGAATGGCGCTTGGACCCGCCCCGCGCCTTCCAATGGCTGGCAGAAGTCGGTGGCAACAAAGGGGGCGACTTGATGGCCAATGGCACTTACGCCAACACCGGCGGTAAATGGGATGTGTATGCGGGAGATGGTTTACAAGGGGGCATCGGTTTGCAATATGCCTTCAACGACAGCTTGGCGACGCAATTGAGCGTTTCTTATTTGGTTGACACCACGCAAGGCGCTAACGGTGACGTGGCATTCAAACGCACGCCCGTGGAACTGATGTTGATACACAACTTGAATGAGCACTGGCGCGTCGGCGGTGGTTGGCACCAGTCGTTTTCATCGAAACGCATCAACACCGGCGTGGTGGCATTTTTAGGCACCGAGAACTTCACCTCAATACCCGGGGCGGTGGTGCAGCTGATGTATTTCTTCAAG
>SXWY01000090.1 GCA_005789825.1 Burkholderiales bacterium
GTCAATGTCACGCCGTTTGAGCCTGAGTGGGAAGGCTTTGTGACGCTTGAATTCAGCAACACCACGCCGCTGCCTGCCAAGATTTATGCGGGCGAGGGTTGCGCGCAAGTGCTTTTCTTTGAAAGCGACGAAGTGTGTGAGACCAGTTACAAAGACCGTGGCGGTAAGTACCAGGGGCAGGTTGGGGTGACATTGCCGAAGGCATGATTTCCCCGAGAAATGGCATTTTTTAGGGGTTTCAGAGCGACTTCATCAGAGTGCGACAATAGACGCTATCTATGAATTCATTCTCACAATTGCAGTTAGCCCCCCATTTGGCGAAAGCCGTCGCTGAAATGGGTTATGAATCTATGACACCGATACAGGCACAGGCCATCCCAGTGGTTTTGTCTGGCCAAGATGTCATGGGCGCCGCGCAAACCGGCACAGGAAAAACCGCTGCATTTTCGTTGCCCTTGTTGCAACGCATGCTCAAGCATGAAAACACCTCTACCTCACCTGCTAGGCACCCTGTGCGGGCCTTGGTGTTGTTACCCACTCGCGAATTGGCTGACCAAGTGGCGCAGCAAGTCAAGATGTACGCCAAGTACACGCAGTTGCGTTGTGCGGTGGTGTTTGGTGGCATGGATATGAAGCCACAAACCTTGGAGCTGAAAAAAGGTGTCGAGGTCTTGGTTGCGACACCGGGGCGTTTGTTAGACCACATTGAAGCCAAAACGGCAGTGCTCAACCAGGTGGAATATGTGGTGTTGGACGAGGCCGACCGCATGCTCGACATCGGTCTCTTGCCCGATTTGCAGCGGATCCTGAGTTATTTACCCAAGCAGCGCACCACTTTGTTGTTCTCTGCCACGTTCTCGCCGGAAATCAAGCGACTGGCCGCCAGCTATTTGCAAAACCCGGTGACCATCGAGGTGGCGCGGCCTAACCAAACGGCGTCTACCGTCACGCAATTGTTTTACAGCGTGCCTGATGATGACAAGCGTCGCGCTTTGAAACAAATGGTCAAGCAACGCTCCATCTCGCAGGCCTTTGTGTTCGTCAACAGCAAATTGGGTTGCGCCAGATTGGCAAGGTCTTTGGAGCGCGAAGGTTTGAAAACAACGGCGCTGCATGGTGACAAAAGCCAAGATGAACGATTGAAAGCCTTGGAGGCGTTCAAAAAAGGTGAGGTCGATTTGCTGGTGTGCACCGATGTCGCTGCGCGTGGCTTGGATATCAAAGATGTACCTGCAGTTTTCAATTTTGATATTCCTTACAACGCAGAAGATTACATTCACCGCATTGGTCGCACGGGCCGTGCGGGGGCTGAGGGCTTGGCGGTCAGTTTTGCTTCTCCCACCGACACGCGTTTGGTGACAGATATTGAAAAACTGACCAAGCAAAAAATCGAGTTGTTGGGTTTTGATTTTGAAGACGAGCGCCCCACTGGGCGCATCAACAATGGCAGGCGCCATTGGAAAGATGACGATGCAGACCACGACACAATGTCAGACGCCAAACCTGCAGCGCGCAGTCGGTTTGTGCCGCCACCCA
The DNA here is from genome assembly GCA_005789825.1 of Burkholderiales bacterium. Taxonomy (GTDB): domain Bacteria; phylum Pseudomonadota; class Gammaproteobacteria; order Burkholderiales; family Burkholderiaceae_C; genus Limnohabitans. Next base: position 1,537 of record SXWY01000090.1, read on the forward strand.
AAGTGCACGACCCGTTTTTTGACAAGCCTTACGAGGCCAGCGCTGAGCCTGTCAAATCAGCCGCAGTATCTGAGCAAGTGCTGTCTACTGCCCGCAGTATCTCGCCAAATATCAAACCCAAGCGCACGGTAGCGGCTTTGTTCAAAACCACCGCCATCGATTAAGCCACCGAGGCTTTGGCATCGCACTTCACCTGCCAGCGTTTTTTCTCGCCAGTCACGGAGTTGAGTTCGAGCGCGCTCAAGCAACCGCCCCATACGCAACCGGTATCTAGCTCGATCACATCGTTTCTGTGAAGAGGCGCAAGCGATGACCAATGGCCAAATGCGATCGTGGTGTGTTGGGTTTGTCTGCCCGGCACATCGAACCAAGGCATGTAGCCGGGGGGTGCTTGTGCAGCATCTCGGTGGTGCGCAAATTCCATGCTGCCTTGTGGTGTGCAAAATCTCAAACGTGTCAAAGCATTCACGATCACGCGAAGGCGGTCATGGCCACGCAAGTCATCTTGCCAGCGATCGGGTTGGTTGCCATACATATGGGCCATGAAATTGGTCCAGTCATCGCTTTGCAGTACCGTTTCTACTTCGCTTGCCAGTGCCAAGGTTTGTGCCACGGACCATTGCGGCAACACGCCTGCATGCACCATCAACACGGAACCTTCACACATGGCCAAGGATTGCGCACGCAACCAATCGATCAAAGTCAACCGGTCCGGTGCTTGGAGAATATCGCCCACAGTATCCGTGGGTTTGAGCCGCCCATGACCCAAATGCATTGCCAACAGGTGCAAATCATGGTTGCCCAGTAAACATTTGGCACTGTGGCCATAGTGCTGCAGACGCCGCAACACCCCGAGGTTGTCAGGCCCACGGTTGACCAGATCACCCAAAACATAAAGCGTATCGCGACTGGGTGAAAATTGAATCAAGTCAAGCAAGCGCTGCAATGCTTGGTCGCATCCTTGTACATCGCCTATCAGGTACATTGCCATGGCATGATTGTCATTCATTCACACTTTGCGTTTTTGACACGCTGAAACCCCTTTATGGATGTATTGCTCATTATTTTTTTGACTTTTTTGAACGGCTTGTTTGCCATGTCAGAAATGGCGCTGGCCTCCAGTCGTCGGGCTGTGCTGGTCGCGCTGGCCGAAGAGAAAACAGTCGGCGCCCAAGCAGCCTTGGAATTACAACAAAGGCCCACCGAGTTTTTATCCACCATTCAAATCGGCATCACCACTTTGGGTGTGCTCAATGGCATCATTGGTGAAGCTGCTTTCAGCGGTCAAGTCGCCCAATGGTTCATCGGGTTGGGTGTTGCCATTGCACTGGCAGGCGTGTTGGCGACTGCCACAGTAGTGACCTTGATCACGCTCAGTACCATTTTGTTTGGCGAGCTTGTGCCCAAGCGTATCGGCCAGATTTACCCTGAAACCGCAGCCCGCCTGACCGCCCCGTCGATGTTGGCCTTGTCTTGGATGGCCAGGCCTTTGGTCAATGCTTTGTCGTGGAGCACTGCGGCCATACTGCGTTTGATGCGGATTGATCTTGAGAAGGTCAGGCAGGTCACGGAGGAGGAAATCACAGCAAGCTTGGTAGAAGGCGTTGACGCTGGATTGATTGAACAACATGAGCATCAAATGGTGAAAAACGTGTTCCATTTGGATGAACGCAGTTTGGCGTCGTTGATGGTGCCCAGAACAGATATTGTTTGGCTGGACTGTGCGTGGTCAGTTCACCAGGCGATGGCGCATATCCAAGGAGAAGCAGCCCATTCTTGGTATCCGCTGTGCCGCGACGGTTTGGACGAAGTGGTGGGTGTGGTCAGCATGGCCAGCATATTGCACCATGTGAACAGCGAACAGCCATTAGAAACATGGGTTACGCCAGCGGCTTTTGTGCCAGAAACCTTGAGCGGTTTGGATTTGTTATCGAAGTTTCGGAGTCCGCATTCGGCAGACAAACCGCAAGGGCAAATGCACAGCACACGCATGGTACTGGTGGTCGATGAATATGGCGTGGTTCAAGGGCTTGTCACGCCAAGAGATTTGCTCGAAGCCATCACCGGTGAGTTGGTGCAAACCACTTCACCGCAAGATGTGTGGGCGGTTCAGCGCACCGATGGCAGCTGGTTGCTGGACGGAATGATGCCTGTGCAAGAACTCAAATCCCGACTTGATCTGGATGCTTTGCCTGACGAGGACAAAGGCATCTACAACACCTTGGCGGGGTTGATCATGTTGTTAGCGGGTGATTTACCCAAAGAAGGGGAAGTTGTCGAATCGATGGGTTGGCGTTTTGAAGTGGTTGACTTGGATGGGCGCAGGATTGACAAAGTTCTTGCTACCTTGCTGCCCGTCAACCCACAAGATGATGATCCGACAGGTTAAGCCTGTTTCAGGTTTTTTTCTCAGGTTTTTTTTCTTCTAACTCATCTAACAAATGGTTGATGCCCGATACGGTTTTTTTCAGTGCTTCGACGCGTCCGTGAAATTCTTCTGTTTTTCTGGCTTGCTCTGACCTGGCAGCTTGCAATTGCGCTATGCCAGCGGGTGACAACGCTTTGGCAGTAACCTTGGGTTGGCTTGGGACAGTTGGCTTGGAGATTTTGGGTTGCTGAATCTCTGAGGTTGACTGGCCAGTTTTGGTCACCACACCAGGTGATGGGCCATGCTTGAGCAGCTGTTCAGTGTCTGGTAATGCCACCATTGCGTCTTGCACGTGTTTTTTGTCAGTCTCAGCAGTGCGATTTTCCAACGCTTCGGAAGGTAAACCCGTGTTGTTGTCCACAATTGCCGGGTTATCGACATCTTGTTGGTTACTTTTCAAGGTGCCGCTGGACAAGCCTTGCAAGTTATCTTCTGGCGAATCTTTAGCGACCGATGCTTGTCTGTTTTGGAGTGGGCTGTTTGCCTCACCAACGTTGTTGTCTTTCAAAACATCCGATGGCAACCCATGTGCATTTGAGTGGGGCCTATCAGAAGAATCGGACGCGTAGTTGTCTTTCAGATGCTCTTTGTCAATTTCTGCATCACGGTGCTCCAATGGGTCTTGTGCGATATTTTGTAAATTGTCTTCAATCGCATCGTTGCTGACAGATTGCAAGTTGTCTTTGAGAGAGCCGCTGGGCAAGGCTTGTAAGTTGTCCTGGATGGCATCCTCATTTAACACTTGCAAATTCTCTTTGAAAGAGCCGTTGGGCAAAGATTGCAAGTTGTCTTTGTGAGTACTGTCAGCAACATGCTGCAAGTTTTTTTCGATGGGGTCTGTCGGGGGCAGATCTATCTCACGGTCCCTCAATGCATCGGCACCCACGTTTTGAATATTCGAACTTTGACGGCTGTCTTCATGTGCCATGTTCGGCGCATGCAAACCTGACTCTTCATTTGCCAGCAAGTCCTCCAACGAAAGTGCATCTGCATGTTGGACTGATCTTTCGGTCAACTCAGATGCAGGCTCATGGTGCATCTCGGGCAGCAGTGTCGCGTCGCTGGTTTTGAAGTTGGGTTTTTTCGCAGAGATACTTAGTTCATCGCTGCCCACGACGTCACTGCGCCGTGCTTTGGCGCTGTTAGAGCCTTCGGGAATCTCAACCGAAAAAGCCTTGGTACTTCTGATGAGTGGGGGAGGCGTAGCCATGAAATCAGTTTAACGCGGCAACAGTGTGCGGCAAATAACCTTCACGGCAAAGCTAATAAGAAGGTGTTCTTATTCGGGCTTCAACAAGCGGTTTGCCAGTGCGATGGCTTGTGGTGCGTGCGAGGAAACGCCGTCTGCACCAGACTTTTGCAACAAGTCGGGGTCACTGGCCACCGCTGGTCCGCCCAACATCACCAATGTTTGGGGATTGATGGCTTGGGCTTTGAGTCGGGTGATCAGGTCTTTCAGCCCCGGCAATTGTTCCACCAGACCCACGGACAAACCAATCATGTCAAACCATTCGCGCCGCAATGCTCTGAACAACTCTTCTTCGGTTGAAGCGATTTCCATCACCACCTGCCAACCATCGCTGCGGAACATTTCAGTCACGATGCTGAGCCCCAAAATGTGCATGGAGCCGGGCGCACAGGCCAAAAATATCCGCTTGACATCGCCAGCGGTTTGCGGCGATTCGTGGTTGATATAACCCAAGCTGCGCGTCAATTGGTGCATGCGCATCAGGCCGTGCGTGACGGCTGTGAAATCTTTTTTATCCAATTCCCACTGGTGACCGAGCCAGCGCGCAGCGGGGGTGATCAGGTCGATAAATACACTTTCTATGGATACGCCTTGCTCGATGAGTTCTTGCACATAAGCCAGTGGTTGATCGAGTTCATTACCCAAGCAGGATTCCGAAAAATGTTCTATTTCCTCTGCGGTGAAAACGCGTGATTGTTTTGCAGCAGTGGGATGCACAGCAACACTGGTGTGCGCCTGCATCAATTGAGGAATGATTTGCGCCTCTATCACGGACAGCAAGGACTTTTGGCAGTTGTCAGCCGAGGAGGTGTCCAGGCCGTCGACAGCTTGCGCTCGCTTGTTGCGCTCAGCCCCAGGGGCAAACGCTGACATCACTATGTTCGAGAGGCCCTGTATGCCAGCTAATGGTTTGGCTATTAACAGACTGGAAATGCTGATACCCATGGTGTTCTCCGGCTAGGAACTGACAGCTTCCAATTGACTGGTAAATATCTGAAGACATTGTGTCAATATTCTCGAGACTTGACCACACGTTCAAGGGTAAATACCCACCAAATAATGCAGCGTGGTTGACTTGCTCAGGGTTTTCCTTGTGTTTAGCGTGATACCACCCCAAAGGCGAAAGCCAGTGAAATACTGATCTTGGTCATTCATAAGTCAACAGGAGACATCTATATGCGAACCATACCCATAGCTAATCTTGCTTCCGAGTTCAGCGACTGCGAAGAAAGTGGCATCGTCCCCAAGCAAAACCTCCCTCTGGCACGCCGCGAGTTCCTCAAAGGATCCGGCATATTGATGGGCACCTTGGCTGCGGGTTCGGTGCTGGCTGGGCTCGCTCCATCCACGGTGTGGGCGGTTGAATTGAAAACCTTGAGTAAAGCCGAAGGCGTGACCTTGATGGCCATGGGTCGCGTCATTTATCCGCACAAAAAATTGCCTGATGCGGTGTATGCCATTCTTGCGAAAGATTTGGACGGTGCTGCCGCTGGCAGCGCGGACACCGCCAAGATGCTGCGCGACGGCATTGCCAACCTCAACAGTTTGGCTGGCGGCAATTTCGCAAAGGCCAAAGCCGACAAGCGTCTGGCTATCGTCAAGGGCATGGAGGGTTCGACATTTTTTGGCACGGTGCGTGGCCAGTGCGTGACCTCGCTCTACAACAATGACATGGCATTCGCCGCATTTGGTTTCCCCGGATCGGCATGGGAAAAAGGCGGCTACATCACCCGCGGGTTCCAAGACTTGAAATGGTTGCCCGCCCCTTCTAAAGAAGCCAGCCCAGCAGCGTATTTGGGTTGATCCCACCTTTTTCAATCATTCTGGAGAAACACAACATGGCTTCTATTTCATTCAACGACGACTCTGTGGTCGTCATCATTGGTTCTGGCGCAGGCGGTGGTACTTTGGCCAACGAGTTGTGCCAAAAAGGCATCAAGGTCGTCGTGCTTGAGGCAGGTGCGCGTCAGTCACCGCAATCTTTTGTCAACGACGAGTGGAAATCATTCGGTCAATTGGCATGGTTGGATCCACGCACCACATCCGGCTCTTGGCGTGTCGCCAAAGACTTCTCTGGCTTGCCCGCTTGGATTTGCAAAACCGTGGGTGGCTCTACCACCCACTGGGCGGGCGCATCTTTGCGTTTCCAGGAGCATGAGTTCCGAGCCAAAACCGTGTATGGCGATATCAAAGGCGCCAACTTGCTCGACTGGCCGATCACGCTGTCAGAACTGGCACCTTACTATGCCAAAGCTGAAAACAAAATGGGCGTGACCCGTACCAATGGCATCCCTGGCCTGCCAGGCAATAACAACTTCAAAGTCATGTATGCCGGTGCGAAAAAATTGGGCTACAAAGAAGTTCACACTGGCAACATGGCAATCACCAGCCAGCCGCGTGATGGCCGCGGCCGCTGCATGCAGTTAGGTTTTTGCTTTCAAGGTTGTAAGAGCGGTGCCAAATGGTCCACCCTCTACACCGAGATTCCCAAGGCAGAGGCCACAGGCAATTTGGACCTGCGCCCTGAGTCGCATGTGACTCGCATTGAGCACAATGCCAAAGGCATGGTCAGTGGTGTGGTGTATTTCGACAAAGATGGCAAAGAGCAGCGCCAAGCGGCTCGGGTTGTCTGCGTGGCGGGTAACTCGATCGAAACACCACGCCTGTTGTTGCTCTCTGCCTCTAATATGTTCAGAGACGGCTTGGCCAATTCTTCCGGTCAAGTGGGCCGTAATTACATGCGCCACATGACGGGTTCCGTCTATGCAGCTTTCAAAGACCCCGTGCACCTGTACCGTGGCACCAC
>SXWY01000091.1 GCA_005789825.1 Burkholderiales bacterium
TGCTCAGCTACGCGTTTTTCAATATGCGCCAGCGCTTCTTCTACTTGATCAATCAGTATCAGACACAAATCACCCGGTTGCAATTTCTCAAGCGCATGGTCGATCGCGATGAACTCACCCTGTATCTCGGTGATGTCTCGGGCCAAACTCGCGTGCTGTAAACCTTGACGCAACAGTGCAATCACTTCGCCGTTAGCTCGGCCTCTTTGGCAAGCATCTTCAAACAAGACCACACGTTCAAATGCATCCCCAATCACACGAGTTTGTTCGCGTATGTCTTCGTCACGGCGGTCGCCCGCGCCGCTGATCACTACGCTGCGTTGTTTGGCCGGCAAGTTGGAGACGGCTTGCACCAATGCCTTAATGGCGTCCGGGTTGTGGCCGTAGTCCGCAATGACCGTGGCCCCTTTGTAATTGAACATGTTGAAGCGACCGGGTATGGCCTGTGTGTCGCTGATGAAGCTAGACAAACCTTGGCAAATGGTGCTCCACGATAAATGCACGGCCCAAGCTGCGCCAATGGCTGCCATGGCGTTTTCCACCTGAAATCCAATGGCACCGTTTTGTGTCAACGGTACTTCATTGAGCGAGATGCGAACTTGCTGGGCACCTTCTTGGGCAACGATATGGCCGTCTTGCACATACAACACGCGTTTGCCTTGGGCCCGGTGCGTGGCCAGTACAGGATGGTGTACGTCCACTGCAAAAAAAGTCACTTGTCCCGGGCAATTCGGTGCCATGGCAGCCACCATGGGATCGCTGGCGTTCAACACGGCCATGCCCTGTGGCGAAACATTTTGCACAATGACGCGCTTGAGCACAGCCAAGTCTTCCACCGTGCTGATGTAATTCAAGCCCAGGTGGTCGCCAGAGCCAATGTTGGTGACCACTGCTACTTGGCAGCGGTCAAAAGCCAGCCCTTCGCGCAACATACCGCCGCGTGCTGTTTCAAGCACGGCAGCATCCACATCGGGATGCATCAACACACTGCGGGCACTGCGTGGTCCACTGCAATCGCCCGTGTCAAGTTGCATGCCGTTGACGTACACGCCGTCGGTGTTGGTCATGCCCACACGCAATCCGCTGGTTTTGAGCAGATGGGCACACAAACGAACCGTGGTGGTTTTGCCGTTGGTGCCAGTCACAGCGATCACAGGAATACGACCGTCTTGACCCGCTGCAAACATGGAGTCGATGATGGCGCTGCCCACATCCCGGCCTTTGCCAAATGAGGGTTGTAAATGCATGCGCAGGCCAGGCGCTGCGTTCACTTCCACAATGCCGCCGTTTTGTTCTTCCAAGGGTTTGAGTACCGACTCGCACACCACATCCACCCCGCACACATCCAGTCCGACCATTTGTGCAGCGGTGACCGCTCGTGCAGCCACTTCAGGGTGGACATCATCTGTGACATCGGCGGCGGTTCCGCCGGTGGATAAATTGGCGTTGTTGCGCAACACCACACGCGTTCCCTTGGCGGGCACGCTGTCGGCGTCATAGCCTTGTTCTTGCAGGCGGGCCATGGCGATGTCGTCAAACCGAATTTTGGTGAGTGAAGTGGCGTGGCCCTCACCACGACGCGGGTCAGCGTTGACTTTGTCAACCAATTGACGAACAGAGGACACGCCATCGCCCACCACCAATGGCGGCTCTCTGCGCGCTGCAGCCACCATGCGGTCGCCGACCACCAGTAGACGGTAATCACTGCCCGGCAGAAAACTCTCGACCATGATGTCGTCGCGGTATTCCAAGGCGTTTTGGTAGGCCTGCATGACTTCTTCACAGGTGCGGATATTGACCACCACACCTTTGCCTTGGTTGCCATCGCGCGGTTTGACAACGACGGGCAAACCAATATCTTGTGCTGCAGTCCAGGCATCCTCTGCACTGTGCACAGGACGGCCAACAGGTACAGGCACACCAGCCGCTTGCAGCATTTTTTTGCTGAGCTCTTTGTCCTGTGCGATGGACTCAGCAATGGCACTGCTGGCATCGGTTTCTGCGGCTTGTATGCGCCTTTGTTTGCTGCCCCAGCCAAACTGCACCAAACTGGCATCCGACAGTCGGCGAAAGGGAATGCCGCGTGCCAAGGCAGCGTCAACGATGGCACCGGTAGACGGCCCCAGGCGCATGTCTTCGTCGAGTTCACGCAGGCTTTTCAAGGCAGCGTCGACATCAAAAGCGCCAGACTCGAATGCAGCCACACACAGCTTTTCTGCCAAATGCATGGCGAGCTTGCCAACATGTTCCACCGAGTATTCGACCACGACTTGAAACAAGCCCTTTTCTGGGGTGGGCGTGGTACGACTGAATGTCACAGGGCAGCCCGCTTGCACTTGCAAATGCAACACCGTGGCTTCGAGTGCATGCGCCATGCTGAGTTGTGCATCGCGTTCACCAGGTTGCAATCTGCCTAAGCCTGGAAACATATGTCGCAGTCTTTTTTCAAAAGCTTGTTGATCTGCGCTGAGATCATTTTCAAGGCCGGGATCACAACGTACCATGGCCTCAATGGCGGTGTGGCGTGTCCATAAGTTGGGGCCGCGCAATGCGCGAATACGGGTAACTTCCATCAGGCGTTTGTCCTAGCAAGGTCTAGATTGGCGATGGCGGCAGGTTGTCCATAGTTTTTCAAACCGGCACGGATCAAATCAGGGGAAAGGTCTAAGGCCCAAGCCACGGCGACCGAGGCCAATAAAGTGTGCAAATGAAAGGTGCCGTCTTTCAGGTGCTTTGCAATCGCTGGGAAATCCAGTTTCAGCAAGACATTTTGGTGAGTGCCGCGCGCCATCACCACTTGGTCTTGATCCAAATACACCGCGCGACCTTGCTGCGCCAAATGCGTTTGCAGATGGGCGTTTTGTGCATTTTGCGCGTAGTAAATCACTTCTCCATCGCACAACTCTGCCATGTTTACAACTTCTGCATCGTCTGCATTGAGCACCGCCACACCTTCTGGCAGGACCAGATCGATTTGTGTTCTCACCACATGGCGTACTTGCTCGGGGGTGCGGATGTCATGGTCTTCTAGCCCGGCGGGGTCGGGCATGTCGGTGAGTACACCCACTTGGCAACGGTCGTAAGGCAAGCCTTCCTCCAGCACTTGTCGCGTTGTGTTTTCAAACACAGCCGCGTCTAAAGAGCGGTTGATCAGCAAACGCTGGCTGGCTTCAAATACCCGCGCGTCTTTGGGGTCAACCAACCGCTGGTCCATGAACAAACCCCGCGATGAGGCCAAGCCAGTTCTTCTGCCCGATAAATGGATCAACCAATGGACCAAATGGGCGAGTTCGGTGGTGTGGTTGCGCCCCATGATGCCCACCACGGGAATGCGCGTGGGTTGTTGGGTGTCAAACAAATGCGCAACGATGTCTTTGCCGACTTGACGCGGTTGGCCAATGGCGGGTTTCAAGTGCATCAGCAAGCCTGGGCCTGCATTGACTTCGACCACCGCGCCGCCTTGCGCATGCAGGGGTTTGCTGATGTCTTCGGCCACCAAATCGATACCTGCGATGTCCAAGCCGACCACACGTGCCGCGAGCACCACCACAGCGGCCACTTGCGGATGCACCTCATCAGTGACATCAATGCCCATGTTGCCTGTGCGTTGCACCACGACCACCCGGCCTTTGGCCGGAATGCTTTGGGCATCCAACCCTTGGCGTTGCAATTCCAGCACTGCGGTGGGCAGGTCTTTCAAACGAATTGTGTCCAAGGGGAAATCTTCTTCTTCGCCGCGTCGCGGGTCAGAGTTGATTTGTAATTCAATCAACTCTTCTACCGTGTGAACACCATCGCCCACAATGCGAGCGGTTTCACCGCGCGAAGCGGCAACCACTTTGTTGCCGACCACCAGCAAGCGGTGCTCATCGCCGGGAATGAATCGCTCAACCATGACATCGGTGCCTTCACGTTGGGCAACCAAGAACGCCGCTTCGATGTCTTCTCGGTGCTGCAAGTCGAGTGCGACCCCTCGCCCGTGGTTGGCGTCGGTGGGTTTGACGACAACCGGCAGACCGATGTCTTGCGCCACTTCCCAGGCTTCTTGCGGCGAGTTCACCACCTCTCCAGCAGGAATGGGCACACCGCATTGGGTGAGCAATGATTTGGTCAGGTCTTTGTCGCTGGAAATGCTTTCGGCAATCGCGCTGGTGCGATCGGTTTCAGCGGTCCATATGCGGCGTTGCAAAGACCCGTAGCCCAATTGCACCAGATTGCCCGATGTGAGCCGAATGGAGGGAATGCGATGGTCAGTGGCTGCATCCACAATGCACGCGGTGCTGGGCCCCAAACACAAGCGGTCGACCATGGTTTTGAGCCGGCTGACAGTGGCTTTGAGATCGAAAGCCGTGTTGTTGATAGCGGCCATGACCAAGTCGCGGGCAGCGGTCATGCTTTCTTTGCCCACTTCTTCTTGGCGCGTGCGAATCACGACTTTGTAGACACCGCGTTGACTGGTTTCGCGCGCTTTGCCGAAACCCACTTGCATGCCCGCCAAGGTTTGCAATTCGATGGCCACATGCTCCATGATGTGGCCACACCAAGTGCCTTCGTTGAGTCGCTGCAAAAAGCCGCCGCGTTCACCAACGCCACAGCGGTGTTCCACCATGCCGGGTAACCAGGCATTCAGCCGTTCGACAAAACCGGGAAGGGTGTGGGATGGGTAGTCTTCTAATGCGCCTAAATCGACCCAAGCTTCGATGACGGGTCGGTAAGTCCACACATTGGGGCCGCGCAAATAACGCATGCGCAAAATAGCAATATCAGGAAATGTCATAGGGGTACGAAAGCCGTGTACGAGGGGACAGTCTGAAAAAACGCAAGGTTAGAATGGTTTGACTGCAGGTCATCGAAAAAAGAATGAATATTTCCTCTCAAGTTGCGCCAGTGCTGCTGGATCTGCCAGCCTCGTGGCGTCGGGAACTGCAGTTGCAATTGACATCGGAAGAAAACGTTCTGGCTTGGCTAGAAGTTGACCTCAACGACCAATTGTATTTCGCCCACAGCTTGCTGGTTTTGACCACAGATCGGCTGATTTGGTGCGTCAGCGGTGCGCAAAACACATGGCACAGCCTGCCATTGCAGGCCGCAACGCGATTGGAACTGACGGATTACGCTGGCGTTGCGCATTTGCGCTTGCTCAATGCGCAGCAGCAACTGGCGGGATGGCGATTCACCTTGGGCCGTCATTTGCAAGCCAGTGCCATGCTCTCCCGTTTTAACCAGCGTCTGGCCGGCCATACTGAGCCAGCGCAGTCTTGGTGTCAGACTTGCGATGCGCCATTGGCCAGCGCAGATGACAGCTGTCGCAGTTGTGAGTTAGCGCAAGAAGAGGTGCCCGTATCCACTTGGAGTTTGTTTCGCTTGTGGCGGTTTGCCAAACCTTACCAAGGACAGCTGTTCTTGGGCTTTTGCCTGACATTGGCATCCACCGCCGCCACGCTGGTCCCGCCTTACCTCACCATGCCACTCATGGACGATGTGTTGATTCCTTTTCAAAACGGCCAACACATCGACACCTCTTTGGTCACCCTGTACTTGGGTGGTTTGCTGGGTGCAGCATTGCTCGCATGGGGCTTGGGTTGGTTCAAAACCTACGTGCTGGCTTTGGCTTCAGAGCGCATTGGTGCCGATTTGCGCTCCACCGCGTACGAACATTTGTTGAAACTGTCGCTGGAGTATTTTGGTGGCCGACGTACCGGCGACCTGATGTCGCGCATTGGCAGTGAAACTGATCGCTTGTGTGTTTTCTTGTCATTGCATTTGCTCGACTTTGCCACCGATGTGCTGATGATTTTGATGACTGCGGTGATCTTGTTCAGCATTGACCCATGGTTGGCTTGCGCCACCTTGTTGCCATTGCCATTCATTGCATGGTTGATACACATCGTGCGCGATCGCTTGCGCACCGGTTTTGAAAAAATTGACCGGGTTTGGTCTGAATTGACCAATGTGTTGGCCGACACCATCCCCGGTATTCGAGTTGTCAAAGCCTTCGCCCAAGAGCAACGCGAAGCGCGCCGGTTTCAAGAAGCCAACAAGCACAATCTGGCGGTCAATGACCGCATCAACTTTTTATGGTCTGTCTTTTCTCCCACCGTGACCTTGGTCACTGAAATTGGTTTGCTGGTGGTGTGGGCGTTTGGCATTTGGCAAGTGGCACACCATCAGGTGACCGTGGGTGTATTGACCGCCTTTCTGGCTTATAGCACGCGCTTTTATGCACGCTTAGACGCGATGAGCCGTATCGTGTCGCACACGCAAAAAGCGGCAGCAGGCACCAAACGCATTTTTGAAATTTTGGACCATGTCTCCAGCGTTCCTGAACCACTCAACCCTGTGGCATTGCCCGAAGTTGTGGGTCATATACAAATCAACAAGGCCGGGTTTCGCTATGGCAACCGCGCTGTCATCAAAGATTTTACGCTGGACATTGCCCCGGGCGAGATGATTGGGTTGGTGGGGCAAAGCGGCTCCGGCAAAAGCACGCTGGTGAATTTGATTTGCCGCTTTTACGATCTGAGCGAAGGCGCGATTCTGATAGATGGCACAGACATCAGAGACATACGGATTGCCGATTACAGGCGTCACATCGGTTTGGTGTTGCAAGAGCCATTTTTATTTTTCGGCACCATCGCCGACAACATCGCTTATGGCAAACCAGGGGCGACGCGCGAAGAAATTGTGGCCGCCGCCAGAGCCGCGCATGCCCATGAATTTATTTTGCGACTGCCGCAAGGCTACGACTCGTTGGTGGGCGAGCGTGGACAAGGTTTGTCTGGTGGCGAACGCCAGCGCATTTCCATTGCACGCGCCTTGTTGATCGACCCGCGCATTTTGATCATGGACGAAGCCACCTCATCGGTCGATACCGAGACCGAGCAAGAAATCCAAAAGGCGTTGGACAACTTGGTGCGTGGACGAACCACCATCGCGATTGCCCACCGTTTGTCTACCTTGCGACGAGCCGACCGTTTGGTGGTGATGGAACACGGCCAGTTGGTGGAACAAGGGCAACACGATGAACTGCTGGCCAGTCAAGGTGCCTACTGGCGTTTGTATGAAGCGCAGGCGCGCCAAAAACAGGCCGAAGAAATGGGCTTGACGCTTGGCACGCTCAAGGAGCACAAGGTATGAACCATGCTGTCTTCGACCTAAGCTTGAATTCGCAAGGCCATTGGCAACTGCGTTTGGACGAAGTGTTGCACCAGCCCGTGGTGGTGGTGCGAGCATTTCCGATAGGTGCACCCGACGAAGCGGTGTCTGTTTTGGATGCGGACGGTCATGAGCTCTTGTGGATTGCACAGCCGTTGACATTGCCTGAGCCCCAAAAGCAAGCGGTTTTCGCAGCCTTGCAAGCGCGTGAATTCATGCCCGAAATTCAGCGGGTGGAAAGTGTCAGCAGTTTTTCAACCCCATCGACCTGGACGGTACAAACGCACCGGGGAATGACGCAGTTTGTGCTGCGTGGTGAAGAAGACATACGCCGCATCAGCGCCAAAACGCTGATCGTCGCCGATGCGCATGGCGTGCAGTTTTTGATCCGTGACTTGCCGGCGCTTGATCGACACAGCCGCAAGTTGCTGGACCGGTTTTTGTGAATGGAAACCGATTGAGAGAAATAGGCGTTATTTGTGGGGGTTACACACGCGTGTATTTTTGTCGCCGCGTGTCCAGCA
>SXWY01000092.1 GCA_005789825.1 Burkholderiales bacterium
ATGCAACGCAGAAAATTTCTCACCCGCAGCGCCTTGGGTGCAGCGGTGTCCACTACCCTCGCGGCTCCAGCCATTGCGCAATCCTCCCGCCCAGAGATACGCTGGCGCCTGGCCTCCAGCTATCCCAAATCTTTGGACACGATTTATGGCGCTGTCGACATGATGTGCAAACGCGTGGGCGAATTGACTGGCGGGCGTTTCAAAATCAGCCTGCATGCCGCTGGTGAGTTGCTACCTGCATTACAAGTACTGGACGGTGTTCAAAATGGCACCATTGAAGCGGGGCACAGTGCCAGCTATTTTTACATCGGCAAAGACCCGGCATTTGGATTTGGTACCGCCCTGCCCTTTGGCATGGGTACCCGTGCTCAAAACGCTTGGATGTATGTGGGCGGGGGTATCGAATTGCTCAATGAGTTTTATGCCAGTTACAACGTGATGGCCATGCCCGTGGGCAACACCGGGGCACAAATGGCTGGTTGGTACCGCAAAGAAATCAAGACGGTGGCCGACTTCAACGGTTTGAAAATGCGCGTGGGTGGTTTGGCTGGGAAAGTTCTGTCCAAACTGGGTGTGGTGCCTCAGCAGTTGCCGCCCGGTGACCTGTATGCAGCGCTGGAAAAAGGCGTGATCGATGCTGCCGAGTTTGTGGGGCCGGCAGATGACGAACATCTGAGCTTGAACAAAGTCGCCAAATACTATTACTACCCGGGTTGGTGGGAAGGTTCTGCGACCTTGTCTTTGTTCATCAACCAAAAAGCGTTTGGCGCCTTGCCCGCTGAGTACAAAGCTGTCTTGAAGATTGCCGCTGCCGAAGCCAACCAGTGGTCTACCGCCAAATACGATGCCTCCAACCCTGCTGCACTGCGGCGGTTGATCAGCAACGGGGCACAACTCAAACGGTTTTCTCCCGATATCTTGCAAGCTTGCTACAAAGCCAACCAACAATTCATGACAGAGTTGATAGATACCAGTCCGGCATTCAAAAAAATACACGGTCCTTGGTCTAAATTCAGGGATGAGTTTGTGCTGTGGTCGCAGTTTTGTGAAATGCCTTTCGACAATTTGATGGCCTCTGGCAGAAAAGGCTGACATTTCTGATCGACAGGGTCAGAAGCGCCAATAACGCTTATCCAAATCCCTTTGACACAGCACCTGTTGTGGTTGATCACTGCGCCAATGCATGGCGCCGCAAGTGGGTGAGTGCAACATGCGTATACCGCGCTCAGCATAGCGTTGCACCACCGTGGGTGCAGGATGACCATATCGGTTGAGGTAACCGTGTTGAAACAACGCCCAACGCGGACGCACAGCGTCAATGAACCCTTCGGTTGAAGAGGTTTTGCTGCCATGGTGCGGTACCAGCAACACATCAGCCTTGAGTGCATCCCCCATGCGCTGCACCAACGCCTGCTCTTGCAAAGCTTCAATGTCAGCCGTCAACAGCACGGTTTGCCCTTGGGCTTGTATGCGCAACACACAGCTGCGGGCATTGGGCCGAAAAGGTCGGTCGCTGTCGCTGGCAAGTGGGTGAATGAATTCAAATATCACCCCATCCCATAACCACCCTTGACCCGCAACGCATGGCTGCATCACAAGTTGCTGCGACAACCAATGCGCTTGGGTGATGGATGACCACACCGTGGCTTGAGGATATTGCGCCTTCAAGCTCAAAGCACCGCCCGTGTGGTCGCTGTCTTGGTGGCTCAACACCAAAACGTCCAAGCGCTCGTTGACTTGCTGCAAGACAGGCAACAGCACGCGTTGCCCCGCATCGTTGTCGATTCCGAAACGTGGACCGGCGTCGAACATCAAGCTGTGTTTCGCGGTTCGTACCCACACTGCATTGCCTTGCCCAACGTCAGCCAACAATATTTGCACCACACCGTGGGGAGGTCGCGGTGCTGGCCACATGACCATGGCCAGCCAACACAGCATGGCGACAAAACGCCACAGCGGTTGCGGACGGCGGATCCACAACACGCCGCCCAGCAAACCCAGAACACCTAACCACACAGGAGGCGCAGCACTGCGCCATACCGCCCATGACAAAGATGATAACGGCTCGAGCACAGCCATCAATGCTTGCAATGCCAAGCTGCCAACTTGCCACAGCGGTGACCACAATACGCCAGCAAATGCCAACGGCGTGACCACCAGCGTCACCCAGGGAATGGCCCCTAAATTCACCCCCAGTCCAACCACGCTGACCTGTTGAAACAACCACCATGTCAACGGTGCCAGTGCCAGCGTCAACCACCATTGCTCACGCCACAGTTGCTGCAATGGCTTGAGGACCCGCTGCCACCAAGAAGGCGCAAGCGCTGTGGACGCATCTTTGTAGCGGGTCTGCTGCGGCATCAAAAACAGCACACCTACCGCCACAAAACTCAACCAGAAACCCGGCTGTAACAGCGCCCAGGGGTCCCATGCACACACCGCGACAGCTGCCGCATACCAGCGCTCCCACACCGGCCAACGACAAGCACGCGATTGCAACATGCTGGCCACGGCCAACATGCACACGGTGCGTTGTGCAGGTACACCCCAGCCGCTAAATACGGCATAAGCCAGCGCAAAAAGCAAGCCCCCCCACAAGCCTGCCTGAACCGCCGGATAGCGCAAACACCAAGAACGGCCCAGCAAATCACTGTATCGCCACACAACACTGACCAAGCGGCTGGCAAACCAAGCCCACACCGTGATGTGCAAACCGGAAATACTCATCAAATGGGCAATGCCCGTGAGACGAAATATGTCCCAGTCTTGGGCCTGGATACTGGACTGATCGCCAAGCAGCAATGCCGCTATTTGGCCTGCCCAACGGTGCTCGGCCACAGTGCGGTAAATGGCTTCTCGGTTGGACTGCCGCCATTGCTCTACCGGATAGCGCCAAGTGTGGCCCAAACGTTCTGGTGCATTTGACTCACGCACGTAGCCTCTGGCTTGTATGCCTTGGGACCACATCCACAGTTCAGCATCGAATCCGCCGGGATTGACGAACCCTTGCGGGCGTTTTAGGCGCACCAGTAAGCGCCAGCGTTCGCCCGCACGCAACACAGGCAGCGCCTTGGTATCGCCTTCAAAACTGCGGCTGTGCCAACCCAAATGCAATGTCTCGGGCAATGCCACTGCACTGCCGTTGTCGTGTCGCAAAGCTTGTTCAACCTTGAACCTGAAGCGAACTCCGTCCGCTCTGACCTGAGGCATGTCCGACACCAGGCCGATGACGGACAGATCCAAAGCTTCAAGTTCGGGGGGCAAAGATTGCATCTGGTAGTGCGCCGCCCGCCAACCCGTGACAGCAAACGCCAAGCACAGCCAGCACAGCACTTGCACACCAACGCATGTTTGCGGATGAAAACGCCTGTGGCGTTTGAGCCACCGGCACACCAGCCAAATCACCACGCTACCCAGACCTGTCGCGGTGTAACAAAACAGCGGCCACAACCCAGGCTGGAACAGTTGCAAAAAAGTACCGGCCGTCCAAGCCAGCAAACCAGGCGCTGGCCCGCCGAGTACACGCAAGATCATCCTTTCATGTCTGCCGGATATGTGCCGCACAGACGAGCCACTTTAGCGGTGGATGTCAGGCTGGAGCGCTAGTGCAAATCTGTTTTTTCAGAAGAGAAAGGTACGAGCCCGGGCGAATCGCGGCATCGCGCGGTCGCCAGTCTGCTGCTTCGTAAAACGCCACTTCACGGCCTTTGCCATCTGCCTTGGCGTAAAAGCTTTCAGACAGCTTGATGAACGAATCGGTTTTGCAATTGATGCGCCAGCGCGCCATCGAAGACAGGTATTCCTCGCCATTGGGCGCTTTGACACCTTTGGCTGTCAAATTGGTCATGGTCCAAGCGATTCGGCTGACATGAACAGCACGCACGGAGTCTTTGTCCCACACATAGGTGATGTCATCGTCCTTCATCAACTCGGCCCATTCAGCCTGCGCAGCGCCAATCAGTGCAACAAATACACACAAGCCGAAAACAAAGCGTTGAACGTAGACAAACAAATACATGGGTATGAGATCGACACCAAGCCCACAAACTTGATGTCCATCGGGTTCAATGGTCGGCAGCCGCAGCTTGACCTTTGGCTGCATTGATCACCAAAATCTTTTGACCCGCAGTCAATCCCACGGGCGCTGCAATGGCGTGGCTGTCCCCATGAAGCTGAGAGTCCGTGTGAACAGTTTCGGTTTTCTCGGGCTCAACCTTGGCAGCGTCGACTTTGGTTGCCTCCACCGTTGTCGTCTCTGCTTTGGTTGTCTCAGCGGGCACGGCCTGCGCTTGAGCTGTTTCTGCCTTGGACAACTCGGCCTTGACCAAGGCTTCGTTGATTTTCTCTGCACGCGCGAGTTCTTCCAGCGCACGGTCCACTTTGGCCAATGCAGCGGCTCTGACACGCTCGGCTCTGGCCAATTCAGCTTTGGCTTGCTCTTGCTTGAATTTTTCGGCCCGCTCTTGTGCCGCCTTGGCTTGCTCGACTTTCCATTGTTCAGCCTTGGCTTTTCGTGCCTTGCGTTTTTCTTCTCTGTCCAACGCGGCTTTGGCCTGCTCGAGTTTGCGTTTTTCGGCGCGCTCTTGCGCGGCCTTGGCGCGTTCGGCCTTGGCCATTTCGGCTTTGCTCATCGCCGGTTTGGCGGGCTCGGCGGCATCACGGCCCGCTTCTGAATGGCTATCGTCAACCATGTTTTTGGCCACTGGCAGAGGGGCGGCTTTGATCGGCTCCATGCGCTGAATCAGAACCGATGCAGCCGTTGGTTTGGGCAAAGGGGCGGCCGCCACAGGGGCAGGCGGTGTGACAGGCACAGCGGTTTGCGGCAATGGCGCAGGAGGCAATGGCGCAGGAGGCATTGGCACAGCGGGCAACGGCACAATTGGTAAAGGTGCAGCAGGCATGGGCGCGTTTTGACTCACCGGTGCAGATTGCACACCAGCGGAATCTGTGCTGCCATCAGCGCTCAAAACCAGATTGGCAGCAGTGGGTTGCGGTTTAGGCAACACACGCAGGGGATAAAACAAATAACCACGTTCGACCAAATCGGTTTCCATGGGTGCTGCGATCAAGCGCCCCTGATCATCCACTTCATTGGCTTGAACAATAGGGGGGGCAAGCACTGCCCACAAGGCCCAGAACAAAGCGAGCTGGCGAAAGAGTATGGCGGGTGTTTTCATGGTCATGGCGGCTGTCAAAACCCGTATGGGTATTCGTGGTTCGGATTGTTCAGCCAATACTTGAACCGGGCAAGTGCAAAATGCTGTTCAAGGCGAAACGCATGCAAGAACCTGCTATTGCCGCATTCTTTTTGATTCATTTTTAAAGGACTCTCATGGCTATCGAACAACGACTCCAAGAAAGAAACATCACATTGCCCGATGTTTCTGCCCCTGCGGCCGCATACGTGCCTTATGTACAAACGGGAAATTTGCTGTTTGTCAGCGGCCACATCGCCAAAAAAGATGGCAAGCCCTGGGTGGGTCAACTGGGCACGAACATGGACACGGCAACTGGCAGACAAGCAGCGGAGTCGATCGCCATCGATTTATTGGGCACGCTGCGGGCGGCATGCGGCGGCGACCTCAACCGCATTCAACGCATTGTGAAAGTGGTCAGCCTGGTCAATGCCAACAGCAGTTTCACCGAACCGCATTTGGTCACCAACGGTTGCAGCGAATTGCTGATGCATATTTTGGGTGACGCCGGTGCACACGCACGCAGTGCTTATTGTGTGTCGCAATTGCCCATGGGGTCGTGCGTGGAAATAGAACTGGTGGCCGAGCTGCGCTGATTGCAGTCAGCGCTTGATCAGGCCAGCAAGCCGGCCAAACAATTTGCCCAAGTCGTCCACATACAAATACACCGCTGGAATCACCAACAGGCTCAGAAAGGTGGAAGTGATCAATCCCCCGATGACCGACACCGCCATGGGCGAGCGAAAGCTCGAATCCGATGCACCCCAACCGGCGGCAATCGGAAACATACCAGCGCCCATGGCTATGGTGGTCATGATGATGGGACGGGCCCGTTTTTGGCATGCGTCCATGAGCGCATCAAAACGGCTCATCCCCAAATCACGCTCTGCCACGATGGCATATTCCACCAACAAAATAGAGTTTTTGGTGGCCACTCCCATCAACATGATCAATCCAATCAAGGAGGGCATGGAGAAGCTCTTGCCAGTCAGCAACAAACCGACAAACGCCCCGCCAATAGACAAAGGCAATGCAGCCAGGATGGTGATGGGGTGAAGAACACTTTTGAACAGCAGCACAAGCACCAAGTAAATACACAAGATACCCGTCATCATGGCCAGCGCGAAACTGGCAAACAGCTCTTCCATCACTTCAGCATCACCGACTTCTACCAAGCGTATGCCAGGCGGTAATTGTTTGACCGAGGGCAAATTTTTCACCGCCTCTTTGGCATCCCCTAAGCCGACGCCAGACAACTCGATCTGAAAACGAATATTGCGTTCGCGGTTGTAGCGGTCAATCACGGCAGGACCGCCACTGGGCTCCAGGCGAGCCACTTCGGCAAGCAACACCGGCCCACGCGCACCAGGCACGGTCAAACGCCCCAGTAAATCCAAATCTTGGCGTGCGCTGTCGGCGAGTTTGACCATGATCGGCACTTGGCGTTGTGCCAAATTCAGTTTGGGCAACGCGGCGTCGTAATCGCCCATGGTGGCAATGCGCAACGTTTCACCTATGGCGGCGCTGGTCACACCCAAATCAGCGGCACGGGCAAAATCGGGCAACACTGCAATTTCTTGTCGCACCAAACTGGCGCTGGAAATCACCGACCCCAAGCCAGGTATGCCACGCAGTTCACGTTCAAAATCGGTGGCCGTTTGCTGCAAACTCGCGGGATCGTCACCGGTCAACATGACCAGGTATTTTTCCCCAGAAGCGCCGAGACCCACTTTGACACGCATACCAGGCATGTCAGACAGCAGTTCTCGCATTTGCTTTTCAATCACCCCTTTGCGCGGGCGCTGACCTCGCTCCGTCAGTTGTATCGTGAGCGTGGCAACACGGGTTTCACCACCGGCTTGCGGCATGCTGGGGTCAGAACCGGCAGTGCCGCCACCGATGGTGGTGTAAACCGACTTCACCTCGGGCAAGGTCATGACGCGCAACCGCACTTCTTCCGCGATTTTTTCTGTGAAAGACAGCGTGGTGCCAGGCGGTAATTCGATACCCACCTGGGTTTGCGAATTGTCGTCGGGTGGGATAAAGCCGGTGGGCAACAAAGGTATCAAACTTAGCGATGCGATGAAAAAAACCGCCGCACCCAAAGCCGTCCAAAACCGGTGGTTCAAACACCAACGCACCATGCGCAAATAGGTGGGCATCCAAAACGGAACTGGGGCAGGTTTGCTCGACGGCTTGAGCATGTAAGCGGCCATCATGGGCGTGAGTATGCGCGCCACCACCAAGGAGGCAAACACGGCCAGCGCGGCGGTCCAACCGAATTGCACAAAAAATTTACCCGGTATGCCACCCATGAAAGCCGTAGGCAAAAATACGGCCACCAAGGTGAACGTGGTGGCAATCACCGCCAGCCCGATTTCATCGGCCGCTTCCATGGCCGCTGCGAAAGGCGTCTTGCCCATGTGCAAATGGCGTTCAATGTTCTCCACTTCCACAATGGCGTCATCGACCAAAATACCCACCACCAGTGACAAGGCCAATAAGCTGATGACGTTGATAGAAAACCCCAAGTACCACATGCCAATGAACGCAGGCAACACCGACAAGGGCAAAGCCACCGCAGACACGAACGTGGCACGCAAATCGCGCAAAAACAACCACACCACCAACACTGCCAGCAAAGCGCCCTCGTACAACAAAATCAACGACGCGTTGTATTCATCTTTGACAGGGGTGACGAAATCAAATGCTGTGGTGATGGTCACATCCGGATGCGCGGCACGCAATTCGTCCAAGGCCTTGAACACCCGAGCCCCAACATCGACTTCGCTGGCACCACGGCTGCGAGCCACTTCAAAACCCACCACCTGCTTGCCATTCAAATAAGCGGATGAACGCTTTTCTGCAAAGGTGTCGGTGACTGTGGCAATGTCGCGCAAACGCACACGACCGCCCTGACCGACCGCGATTTCTAGATCAGCCAACTCTGCAGCCGATCCGACGGTGGCCAAAGTGCGCAACGGTTGCTCGCTGCCGCCCAGATCGGTGCGGCCACCCGCGCTTTCGCTTTGCACTTGGCGTAATTGGCGCGACACATCTGCCGCCGAAATTTGCAATGCCTGCATGCGAACTGGATCGAGCGCGATTTCAACCTGCCTCTGCACACCACCCACCCGATTGACAGCACCCACCCCCTTGATGGAGAGCAATCGCCGGACCACTGTTTGGTCGACAAACCAACTCAGGCCCTCTTCATCGAAAAGAGGCGAGGAAATGGTGAAAGCCAACACCGGTCCGCCCGTGAAATCCAGTTTTTTGACGATCGGTTCGAGCAAGTCGTTGGGCAAATCGCTGCGCGCCAAATTGACGGCAGAACGTATTTCATCCAAGGCCTCTTGGATGGGCTTTTCAATCCTGAACTCACAGGTGATCAACACCGAGCCGTCTTGCACCTTGGTGTAAATGTTTTTCAATCCCTGTGCCGAGACCACCGCGTTTTCAATTTTGCGGGCCACCTCGGTTTCCATTTGCGCAGGCGATGCGCCAGGCAACGAAGCAGTGATGACGATGGTGGGCAGATCCAAGTCGGGAAAATTTTGAACCTTCATGCTGTTGAAAGACAGCAGCCCTGCAAAACTCAGCAATACAAACAGCACCACGCCAGGCACCGGGTTGCGTATGGACCAGGCTGACACATTCATGGCACGACTTTCACCAAATCTCCCGCGGTCAAAAAGCCTGCGCCGCGCACCACCACTTTGGCATCCAACGGCAAGCCTGTGGTGATTTCAATCATGTCCCCTTGCCTGCGGCCCACAGACACTTTGAGCAATTTGACACGCTGATCGGGCCCCACCACATAGACTTGCTGAAACCCATCGCGCACCACCAACGATTGCTGCGGCACCAACAAGGCTTTGCTGCTGCCGAATTCGAATTCGCCACGCACAAACATACCGGGCTTGAGCAAACCCTGCGCAGAAGCGGGTAAGTCCACATAGACCAATCCCGTGCGGTTTTGCGCGTCGACAGTGGGTGCAAGCATACGCACTTGGCCCAGGACTTCTGCACCACTGGCCACGGTGATACGCACTTTTTGACCCGGCTTGACACGGAACAATTCGCTGGACACCAAATCGGCGCGCCACTCTAAACGGTTGCCGCGTATCAGGCGGAACAATTCACTGCCCAATCCCACCACCGAACCGACACTGGCGGTGCGCGATGAAATAACGCCGCTGTCTGGGGCCAGCACCTGGGTTTGCTTCAAGCGCAATTCACTGACGGCGAGGTTGGCCTGCGCAGATTCCACACGCGCCTTGGCGGTGGCTTCGGCGGTCACGTCTTTGTTGAATTGCTGTGCACTGATGACGCCGCTGGGTTGCAAAGCACGGGCCCGGTCAGCGTTGGCTTGGGCCTCGGATGCAACGGCCTTGGCCTCGTTCAGCGCAGCCTTGGCTTGGTTGATTTCTGCCATCACCGCATCATTGGCAAACACTGCCAATACTTGACCCGCCTTGACCTGATCGCCCACATTGACACGCACCTGAGTCAAACGCAGGCCGCCAATTTCAGCGCCCACAGCGGCTTCTTGCCATGCGGCCACCGTGCCGTTGGCGCTCAAACGCTCAGAGAGTTGCTGACTTTGAGGTTGAGCCACAGTCACCGTCATGGCAGGTTTGGCGACTGCGGCTGTTTTGGCATCCGGTTGCTGTGCATTGGCGATGAAAGCCATCGCACACATTGCCCAACACCCTGTGAGACGAACCATGGTTCGCCGCTGTTTGGATTGCATGTTTCTGCCTTTGAACAGATAAGAATGAAAGCGAGGTACTTACAACACCCTCAACACGTGCGTAGGCTTAAAGCCCAAGTCCGCCATTTTTCCTTTTCGGGCGCGGGCGGTACGGGCATTATTCAAGCTTCTGATTTCCAGAGTTTCTTCGCGGGCTTTGCCCCCACGACCAACCCCCCATAAACACACACTGCGTGTGTATGCAGCCGCGCCTGCCAACGTGTCTTTGTCTTCCAAGTCCATCAGCATCAAACCACGGCCGCCTTTTTCCATCGCCTTGAGTTCGGAAATTTCAAACGTGAGTATGCGACCACCGGTTGAAGCACACACCACATGCGTGGCGATGGGCAAAGGCTCTGCGCCATTGCCCCCACCCACGACGGAAGGCACGCACAGCATTTCACCGGGTTGCAAACTGATGAACGCCTTGCCGCCTTTGTTGCGCGAGAGCAAATTATCGATACAGCAGACAAAACCATAACCCCCCGAACCGCTGAGCAGCAGCGTCATGGTCGTCGGCCCTGCGACATAGTGCACGAGTTGCGTTCCCGATTCCACATCGACCAAGGTGGTCACGGGCTGGCCGTCACCCCGTGCGCCGGGCAGCGCTGACACGGGCACGGAGTACACACGCCCATTCGACCCAAAAGCTATCAAAGGATCCACCGTGCGGCACTCGAACGTGTCGTACAAACCGTCGCCCGCTTTGAACGCAAAACTGCCGGGCTCATGGCCGTGGCCTTGACGCACACGCACCCAACCTTTTTCAGAGACCACCACGGTCACGGGTTCATCAATGACTTTGACCTCGGCCACCGCTTTTTTCTCGGCCTGTATCAAGGTGCGTCGCTCATCGGCGAACAACTTGGCGTCGGCTTCGATTTCTTTGACCATCAATCGGCGCAGCGACGCGGCACTGCCCAAGATATCTTCCAAGCGGCCCTGCTCTTCGCGCAGTTCTTTGAGCTCTTGTTCGATCTTGATGGCTTCCAAACGTGCCAACTGGCGCAAGCGGATGTCCAAAATATCGTCGGCTTGGCGCTCGCTCAGCTTGAACCGTTCGATCAACGCGGGCTTGGGTTCGTCGCTTTGGCGGATGATGCGGATCACCTCGTCGATATTGAGCAACACCAGTTGGCGGCCTTCCAAGATGTGGATACGTGCCAGCACCTTGTCCAAACGAAATTGCGAGCGGCGTTGCACCGTGGCTTGGCGAAAGCTGATCCACTCTTCCAGCATTTGTCGCAGCGTCTTGGGCACAGGCCTGCCATCCAAACCGACCATGGTGAGGTTGATCGAGGCAGAACTCTCCAAACTGGTATGCGCCAGCAAAGTGGTGATCAGTTCTTGTTGCTCAATGGTGCGGGTTTTGGGCTCGAACACCAAACGCACCGGTGCGTCTTTAGACGATTCGTCGCGCACCCCATCGAGCACAGACAGCACCGTCGCTTTGAGCTGTGTCTGCTCTGGGCTCAGTGCTTTTTTACCCGTTTTGACTTTCGGGTTGGTCAACTCTTCGATTTCTTCCAACACTTTTTGCGAGCTGACATTGGGCGGCAATTCGTTGACCACCAACTGCCATTGACCACGCGCCAAATCTTCGATGACCCAACGCGCCCGCACTTTGAGTGATCCGCGTCCGGTGGCATAGGCGTCTGAAATATCGGCCGCGCTGCTGATGATTTGACCGCCGCCGGGATAGTCGGGGCCAGGCAGTAATTGCAGCAACTCTTCGTGGCTGAGCTTGGGGTTTTTGATCAACGCCACACAAGCATCGGCGACTTCACGCAAGTTGTGGCTGGGAATTTCGGTCGCCATGCCGACCGCAATGCCGCTGGCGCCGTTGAGCAGCGCAAACGGCAATCGCGCGGGCAATTGCTTGGGTTCTTCGGTGGAGCCGTCGTAGTTGGGTTGGAAGTCGACCGTACCTTCGTCGATTTCATCCAACAACAAACTGGTGATGCGGGCCAACCGCGCTTCGGTGTAGCGCATGGCGGCGGCGCCGTCGCCATCACGCGAACCGAAATTGCCTTGGCCATCAATCAGCGGGTAGCGCTGCGAAAAATCTTGCGCCATGCGCACCAGCGCGTCATAAGCGGCGCTGTCACCGTGCGGGTGGTAGCGGCCCAACACATCGCCCACCACACGCGCACTTTTCACTGGCCGAGCACCCACGGCGCCATTCGCGCCGCCAAAGCCCAAACCCATGCGCGACATTGAATACAAAATGCGCCGCTGCACCGGCTTTTGCCCGTCGCACACATCGGGCAAGGCGCGGCCTTTGACCACGCTCAAAGCGTATTCGAGGTAAGCGCGTTGGGCGTAATGGCCCAGGGCGATGCCGTCGTCGGATTCAGACGAGTTCAAGTCGAGTGTGGTTTGTTCAGTCATGTTGCTTACACATCAATTTCAATCGAGTCGCCATGCAACTCCATCAATTCACGGCGCGCGGCGGCCTCGCCTTTGCCCATCAATTGGGTGATCATGCCTTCGGTTTGCGCGAAATCCAAAATGCCGAGTTGCACTGGCAACAAACGACGTGTGTCAGGGTTCAAGGTGGTGTCCCACAATTGTTCGGCGTTCATTTCGCCCAAACCTTTGAAGCGGCTGATGCTGCATTTCTCGCGCGGCACGCCGTCTTTGGCGCTTTTGTCCAATATGGCGGTGAGTTCGCCTTCGTCCAAGGCATAGACCTTGGTGGCGGGTTTTTTTCCACGCGCAGGCACATCCACCCGAAACAACGGCGGACGCGCCACGAACACATGGCCGGCCTCTATGAGTTTCGGGAAATGGCGGAAAAACAGGGTCAGCAGCAACACTTGAATATGCGAGCCGTCCACATCTGCATCGCTCAATATGCAGACCTTGCCGTAGCGCAAGCCGGATAAATCCGGTGTGTCGTTCGGGCCGTGCGGGTCCACACCGATGGCCACAGCAATATCGTGCACCTCGTTGTTGGCAAACAAGCGGTCGCGCTCGACTTCCCAGGTGTTGAGCACTTTGCCGCGCAACGGCAATATGGCTTGCGATTCTTTGTCTCGGCCCATCTTGGCGCTGCCCCCGGCGCTGTCGCCTTCGACCAAAAAAATTTCGTTGTGCGCCAAGTCTCGGCTTTCGCAATCGGTGAGTTTGCCGGGCAACACGGCCACGCCCGAGCCCTTGCGTTTCTCGACTTTCTGACCAGCCTTTTGACGCATCTGCGCCGCACGAATGACCAACTCGGCGAGTTTTTTGCCATGGTCCACATGCTGGTTCAACCACAAGTCCAATGCTGGCCGCACAAAGCTCGACACCAGTCGTACCGCATCGCGTGAATTCAATCGCTCTTTGATTTGCCCCTGAAATTGCGGGTCCAGCACCTTGGCACTGAGGACAAAACTGGCGCGGGCAAACACATCTTCCGGCAGCAACTTGACCCCTTTGGGTAGCAAGGCATGCAAATCGATAAAGCTTTTGACGGCATTGAACAAGCCGTCGCGCAAGCCGCTTTCGTGTGTGCCACCCGCGCTGGTAGGAATCAGGTTGACATAACTTTCGCGCACTGGCGCACCGTCTTCGGTGAACGCCAAACACCATTGCGCGCCCTCGCCTTCGGCAAAGCTTTCGTGGCCACTGTCGGCGAAACCTTCCCCTTCAAACAAAGGAATGAACGGGTCGGCATGCAAGGTTTGCATGAGGTAATCGCGCAAGCCGCCTTTGTAAATCCACGTTTGTGTTTCCTTGGCCTTTTCCTGCACCAATGTCACGCTCACACCGGGCATCAACACCGCTTTGCTGCGTAATAAATGCACCAATTCATTCAACGGCAGTACCGCTGATTCGAAATATTTAGCGTCCGGCCAAACACGCACAAACGTGCCTTGTTTGCGGTCTGCGCTCTCGGCTTTGCGCAGCTTGAGTTTTTCAACGACATCGCCGCCTTGGAATACCAAGTGAGCCACCTGTCCGTCGCGGTAAGACGTGACTTCCATGCGCTTGGCCAAGGCATTGGTAACGCTCACACCCACGCCGTGTAACCCCCCCGAAAAGCTATAAGCCCCGCCACTGCCTTTGTCGAACTTGCCGCCTGCATGAAGCCGGGTGAACACCAGTTCGATGACCGGTGCTTTTTCTTCCGGGTGCATGCCGAAGGGAATGCCTCGCCCATCGTCATCGATGCCAATCGAACCGTCAGCGAACAAGGTAACCGCGATTTTTTTGCCAAAACCGGCCAGGGCCTCGTCTGCTGCGTTGTCGATCACCTCTTGGATGATGTGCAACGGGTTGTCGGTGCGGGTGTACATGCCGGGCCGCTGCTTGACCGGCTCGAGTCCCTTGAGAACGCGTATCGACCCTTCGGAATATTCAGTTTGTTTGCTTGCCATGGGGCGCGATTGTAGACAGAGCGCCAAACCCGCACTGGATAAATGCACAGTACATGTCACAAAATGCGTGGCAAAACCTTTGCGATTCAAAATCGTTACAGTTGTTCAGATGCATATTCCTCACAAAACGCTTCCCATGTGGCAAGTGCTGGTTTGCGGCGCTGTCATCGTTTCTCTGGCCATGGGTATTCGGCATGGTTTCGGTTTGTGGCTGCAGCCGATGACGCAGGAAATGGGCTGGGGGCGCGAGGACTTTGCCACCGCCATCGGCATTCAAAACATTTGTTGGGGCCTATTTGGCATTTTTTCAGGCATGTTGGCTGACCGCTTCGGTGCCTTTCGCGTTATGGTGGTCAGCGCCTTGTTGTATGCGGCCGGTTTATGGGGCATGGCCTATGCCACCTCACCCACTTGGTTAGCACTCACCGCTGGCGTGATGGTCGGTGCGGCGCAAGCCGGAACCACATTTGCCATCGTGTTTGGCATCATTGGGCGCAATATTCCTGCAGACAAAAGGTCTTGGGCCATGGGCGTGGTGTCTTCTGCGGGTTCATTTGGCCAATTTTTGCTGGTGCCGAGTTCTTCCTACTTGATTCAACACATAGGCTGGCACCAAGCCTTGGTGGTTTTGGCCACCGCGTTGATAGTGGTGATGCCATTGCTACTGGGTTTGCGAGAACCCGCATTTGCTGACGGAAAAGTACCTGTCAGGCAACAAAGCATTTTGCAAGCTTTGCGCGAAGCCTTTGGTTACCGCAGTTTTCAATTGCTGATGGCGGGGTATTTTGTGTGCGGTTTTCAAGTGGTGTTCATCGGTGTGCACATGCCAAGCTTTTTGAAAGACCAAGGGCTTGCCCCGCAAGTGGCTGGCACGGCGCTGGCCTTGATTGGCTTGTTCAACATTTTTGGTACCTACGCTGCCGGCAGTTTGGGACAATACTTGCCAAAAAATTTGATCCTCACAGGGATTTACGTGGCGCGAGGCGTGATCATCAGTTTGTTCATCAGCATGCCCATCACGCCCACTTCGGTCTATGTGTTTGCGGCAGCCATGGGTTTGTTGTGGCTGTCGACGGTGCCCGTCACCAACGCCGTGATTGCGCAGATTTTTGGCATTTCACATTTGTCCATGCTCAGCGGCTTTGTGTTCATGAGCCACCAGTTCGGGAGCTACCTTGGCGTATGGCTTGGCGGCTGGGTGTACGACCGCACTGGCAGCTATGACTTGGTTTGGTATGGGTGCATCGCTTTGAGCGTGTTTGCGGCGTTGATCAATTTGCCAGTGCGAGAACAACCGATCTTGCGCAATACGGTGGTCGCATGATGAAATGGCAACCATGGCGACCTGTTCAGGGCGTACTGACGTTGGCCGCCGTCGCTGTGTTGACGGGGGTATTCCTGCTGTATCAGCGGCCTGAATTCCTTGTCAATTTGTCTGATTTGTTCTGGGGGTGTTTCTGACATGCCGAACATCATCATCACCGGGGCTTCTGACGGTATCGGCGCCGAAATGGCCAGGCAATTGGCCAGGCGCCACGGGCTGCAAGCCATGTTGGTGCTGGCCGCACGCAACGCCAACAAACTGCAATCTGTCGCAGCGGAATGCAAGGCGCTTGGTGCACGCACGCTGATCATGCCGACCGACGTCACCGAGGCTAGCCAATGCAATCACTTGGTGGACACCACCGTGCGCGAATGCGGCGGCTTGGACATTCTGATCAATAACGCTGGCATTTCTGCGCATGCACTCTTAGAGGATGTTCCCGCAAACAAATTGGCTTGGTATGAGCAACTCATGCGGGTGAATCTGTGGGGCAGCGTTTACTGCACACATGCCGCCTTGCCCCATTTGAAGCAAAGCCATGGCCGCATCGTTGCCGTGTCCTCGCTGGCCGGGCTGGTGGGCGTGCCCGGTCGCACCGCCTACAGCGCCAGCAAATTCGCCATGACTGGGTTTTTTGAAGCCCTGCGCACTGAACTCAAAGACAGCGGTGTGAGCGTGACATTGGCCTATCCCGGCGTTGTCAGCACGAATATCCGTCACCATGGTTGGAATGCACAAGGTGAAACAGCGGGTGTGAGTGGCTTGCATGAAGAGCAAGCGATGTCCACCCAAGAATGCGCACGGCTCATCATTTACGCCATGGTCAGGCGGAGACGCGAAGTGGTCATGACCGCCAAAGGCAAGGTCGGCAGATGGCTCAAGCTCATTGCTCCCTGGCTGGTGGACCGCATGGCGCTGGCCGCTGTCAAAGAAGATTTTCGGCCCCGCCCATGACACAGCATCTGCATGCTGCCACCCAAGCCTCCGCTTGGGTCATGCGTTGGTCGCACCTGATTCCCCACAACGGCAAAGTGTTGGATGTAGCGTGTGGCCACGGCAGGCACATGCAATGGTTAAAGCAACAAGGTTTCGATTGCTTGGGGCTTGACCGCGACGCACAAGCCTTGGCGTCTGCCAAGGCTTTTGGTGACGTGATGCAAGCCGATGTGGAAAACCAAGCCTGGCCTTTGGCAGGCCGAACCTTCCAAGGCGTGGTGGTCACAAACTATTTGTGGCGTGCGCTTTGGCCAGATTTGCTCGACGCCGTGGCTGAATCGGGCGTACTGATTTACGAAACCTTTGCCGAGGGCAACGCCACGGTTGGCAAGCCTTCGAACCCGGATTTTCTGCTCAAGCCCGGCGAATTGCTGAGCCTTTGCAAGGGGTTGCGCGTGGTTGCTTATGAAGATGGCTTTGCCAAGGATCCGGAGCGATTCGTACAACGCATCGTTGCTGTGAAAGAGCCCGTGGAAATCAAGCAGTCTCAGCGCTATTTGCTAGGGTGATTGTTTCCACTGCGGGCTCAGGGCAGATACACGCCTAAAGCTAGAATCACTCTTTTGTCACGAACACACTGAAACCCATGGCACCCATCACAGGCAGTATCGTGGCCTTGGTCACCCCGATGCTAGAAGACGGCAGCATCGATTACCCGCATCTCAGAAAACTGATCGATTGGCACATCAGCCAAGGCACCGACTGCATTGGCGTGGTGGGCACCACGGGCGAATCACCTACGGTCACGGTGGAAGAACATTGCGAAATCATCCGTGTGTCTGTCGAACAATCCGCTGGCCGGGTGCCTATCATGGCCGGTTGCGGTGCTAACTCCACCGCAGAGGCCATCGAATTGGCACGCTTTGCCCACCAAGTCGGTGCCGATTGCCAATTGCAAGTCGTGCCCTACTACAACAAACCCACCCAAGAAGGCCAGTACCAACACTTTCGCGCGATTGCAGAAGCGGTCGATTTGCCCATGGTGCTCTACAACGTTCCCGGTCGCACTGTCGCTGACCTTCAACACGACACCGTCATGCGCCTGTCACAGATCGACGGCATCATCGGCATCAAAGAGGCGACCGGCAATTTAGAACGCGCCCAATGGTTGATACATGAGGCCCCTGAAGGTTTCGCCGTGTATTCAGGCGACGACGGCACCGCCGTCGCGCTGATGTTGTGTGGAGGACAAGGCAACGTCAGTGTCACGGCCAATGTCGCACCCAAACACATGCACGACTTGTGTGTCGCGGCCATCGCAGGCAAAGCGAGAGAAGCCATGGCCATCCAAAACGCTTTGCTGAACTTACACAAACACATGTTCACAGAAGCCAACCCCATTCCTGTGAAATGGGCAGCAGCTCGCATGGGCTTGTGCGGTGGCACCATGCGCTTACCCATGACACCCTTGTCCGCAGCACACCAACCAGCGCTTGAAGCCGCCATGCGTGCTTGCGGATTGATTTGAATTTTCCTCTGAGGACTGTTTACATGTTGCCTTTTGCGATTTCTTTTTCTCGGTCAAGCAGTCTGATCGCCATGGTTCTTTTGTTGGGCGCATGCGGCTCGGTGCTGGAAACCGATAAGGTCAATTACAAATCTGAAAACGACGCCAAAAATGTAGTGCCCCTAGAGGTGCCGCCGGATCTCACCAAAATGTCGCGCAGCAAACGCTACGAATTGCCTGGTGGCAGTATCAGCGCCAAAACGCTGAGTGGCGAAGCCGCTGTTGCCGATCCCGACACCACCAGCCCATTGCGCATTGCCGATTTACAAATTAAAAGAAGCGGCAGTCAAATTTGGCTGGAAGTGGGCAGAACACCTGAGGTGTTGTGGCCTCAAGTCAAAACCTTTTGGACCGAAGCAGGCTTCACACTGGCACGTGAAGAACAAAAATTGGGTTTGATGGAAACCGATTGGGCCGAAAACCGCGCCAAACTGCCCCAAGATTTCATCCGCCGCAGCATTGGCAAAGTGCTGGACTCCCTTTATTCCACTGGCGAGCGCGACAAATTCCGAATCAGCCTCGAGCGCACCGCAGACAACAAAACCGAGATTTATATTTCTCATCGCGGCTTGATCGAGGTCTACTCAGACACCCTGGCACGCAAAACGGTATGGCAACCCCGTCCCAGCGATCCTGAACTGGAGAAAGAATTTCTCCGCCGCCTGATGATTCAATTGGATCCGACTTTGGCAGCCAATGACAAATTGGCAGAAGCTGCGGCACCTAGCAAAACCAGCGCCAGCAGTCTGATCAGTGTCGACGGCTCGCCAGCAGTGTTGTTTAACCAAGGCTTTGACATCACATGGCGGCGGGTTGGCGTGACCCTGGATCGCAATGGTTTCACTGTGGAAGACCGGGATCGCAAAATTGGTATGTATTTCGTGCGCTATGTCGAAGTCAATGCAGATGGTGAACCCGGGTTTTTCAGCCGCATTTTCAGCAAGGCAACGCCGGTCAAGGAACCGCAGCAATTTCGCATCAAAATCGACAGCAACCCAGAACAGCAATCCACCATCTCTATTTTGAATGCCTCCGGCAAACCGGATGGTTCAGAAACCGCGAAAAAAATCGCCCAACTGCTGGTCAACGAATTGCAATGATTTGTGCTTCGCTTTAAAAATCTTGGCAGCGGAAGTGCGGGAAATGCCACTCTGATAGAGGCCACCTGTGGTTTGCAGGTGTCAAGACTGCTGGTGGATTGTGGTTTGAGCGTGCGAGAACTCAGCCGTCGCCTTTTGGTGGCGGACTTGACCCTCGAGGACATTGATGGCGTATTCATCACCCACGAACACGCCGACCATATTGGGCATGCCAAATCGTTCGCATTGCGCACTGGAAAACCTGTCTGGATGAGCCGTGGCACCGCTTTGGCCAGCCAGTTTTTTGACTGGGGGTTGTCCCCATCGCAATGCCAGATGGCCTTTGACAGCCAAGTGTTTGACATGGGCTGCCTGCAAATTACACCTTTTACAGTGCCGCATGATGCCCGTGAACCTTTGCAATTGCGGTGTACCGATGGTTCGCAGCACCTGGGCATCCTGACCGACCTTGGCCATGGCAGCGCCCATGTGGTGCAAGCCCTGCAACATTGCCACGCTTTGCTGCTGGAATGTAACCATGACCCAGAGTTGCTCGCCCAATCCACCTACCCCCCGTTTTTGAAAAAGCGGATTGCGGGGCCGCAAGGGCATTTATCCAACATCGAATCTGCCGAACTTGCACAAGACTTGGTTCACCCTAGACTCAATTTGATCATTGCGGCTCATTTGAGCGAGCGCAACAACCGACCTGATTTGGCGCAAACCATGTTGGCCCAAGCCACAGGTTGTCCTGCTGCCGATATTCCCGTGGCAGACCCCACCGAAGGCACGCCTTGGCACACAGTGCAGTAACGGCTATCACAACGGTGCACTGGTCAGTTTGACAGGGCCCAGACCAAAAAAAAGCCACCCGAAGGTGGCGTTTTTTGGAAGCAGAAAAAATTACTTCTTCTCTTCAGCAGGAGCAGCAGCGGGGGCAGCAGCAGGGGCTTCAGCAGGAGCAGCAGCAGGAGCAGCAGGTGCTTCAGCAGCAGGTGCTGCGGCTGGAGCTGGGGCTTCTTCTTTTTTGCCACAAGCGACCAAGGCAGCGGCCAACAACGTTGCCAAGAGGAGTGATTTTTTCATGGGGGTATTTCCTTTAATAAAGACAAAAACGTTTCAAGGGGTGCCAGATGTCAAAATGAATTCGAACATGTGACCGAGCCGACGGAGACAATATCCTTCAACTCAGCCTGAGATTATAGGTGATTTCCCGATACAGGCATTATTTAACCTTTTTCACCGGAAGGGAATTCAGCCAACCAGCGGCCAACCACTCCAGCAACAATTTCCGAACCTCTGCTGAGGCAAGTTCCATATCAGCAGCTTCCAAGCAGCGTCGATCTGCCAAAGTGCGCAGTATGCGGGCATCTTGGCCTTTGCAGCGCCAGCTTTCTCCATTGATGAACACAAAGTCTTGGTCGTAGAGCATGTGGGTTTTGCGGTCCAAACGAACACCCGTCAAGTGTCGCGGGCGCGGACGGCTGTCAAACCATACTTGTGGTTTGGGTTCGCTCAACCATTCGCCCAGTGCGCAGCGAATATCGGCGTCTCGTTGCAACATTTGCAACACACTCTCATGGGCAAAGGCTTGAAGCGCAGCCGGTATGCGAGCGGGTTGGCGGGTGGCAAGTTGGTGCGGGTCGCTGTAAGTGACTGGCGGTTTCACAGGTTCAAAATCAGCCAATCGACTGATCAGCGCTGCCCCCAGGGACTGATCGGTCTCGGCTTTGAACCCGATGGAATAGGTCATACATTCGCCAACAGCCACACCTTCATGGGCATATTGCGGCGGCAAATACAGCATGTCTCCGGGCTCGAGCAGCCAAGTTTGCGTGGGTTTGAACCGCGCCAGTATTTTCAGTGGCAGATCGTCGCGCAACGACAGGTTTTTTTGCGCCCCAATGCGCCAGCGCCGCTGGCCATGCGCCTGCAACAAAAACACGTCATAGCTGTCGAAATGCGGGCCGACACCACCGCCATCGCTGGCATAACTCACCATAACATCATCCAAGCGCGCGTCTGGAATGAACCGAAATCGCTCGCGCAATTGGGCCAAGGCATCGCTGTGCAAATCAGCGCCCTGTACCAGCAATGTCCAATGTGAAAGCTTCAAAGCCGGGAGTTGTCTGGGTTTGAAAGGGCCTGAGCGCAATTGCCACGGCTGTCGGACGCCATCGCCTGTGACCAACCGTGACTCCACGTCTGACTGGGCGGCCAGTTCGAACAGCGCTTGGCGTGTGATCAGTGGCTGCATGTTTGGAATGGCTTGGCGAATCAGCAAGGGCTTTTTTTGCCAATAGTCCCGCATGAACACCTGTGGGCTGATGCCTGCAAGCACGTCGGGCTGAACGGGGGTTTTCATGGGCATCTCCAAACTGCGACAATTCTGCCGCATGAACATCACCACAGACTGCGTTGTTGCCCTGACATGGGTACTCAAAGATGCCCAAGGCGAATTGCTCGATGAACTGGACGATCCGGTCGAGTTTTATTTGGGCGGCCACGATTTGCTGGAAAAAATCCAGCTAGCCCTGCAAGACCATGTGGTGGGCGACCGAATCGATCTTCACTTAGAGCCCGAAGAAGCCTTTGGCGAGTTCGACGAACTGCTGGTTTTCTTGGAGCCCAGAGCCTTGTTTCCTGCTGCCATTGAAGAAGGCATGACCATTGAAGGCCATGCGCTGCCAACCGGCTGCAGCTTAGAAGCGCCAAAAGACGTGATCTACACCATCACAGATATTTACCCAGAGCATGTGGTGATTGATGGCAACCATCCATTGTCAGGCATGGCGTTGCGCATATCCGTGACGGTGACGGGTGTTAGACATGCCACCAGCGAAGAGAAAAAACACGGCACCTGCGGCTTTGGATTTTTCAGCCTGCCGCCGTCAGCTGGCAACGACTTGCTCCACTGATCAGCGTTTGCCTGTCGAGCCGTAACCACCCTCGCCACGTTCGCTGGCTTGGGTGAATTCATCGACCACATGAAATTGCGCTTGCACCACTGGCACGATCACCAATTGCGCGATACGCTCCATCGGCTCAATGGTGAATGCCACTTCACTGCGGTTCCAAGCACTCACCATCAATTGGCCTTGGTAATCGCTGTCGATCAAGCCCACCAAATTACCCAAGACGATGCCATGTTTGTGCCCGAGGACCGAGCGCGGCAATATCAATGCGGCGTAAGCCGGGTCTTTCAAATGCATGGCCATGCCTGTGGGCACGAGTTGCCAAGCATTCGGAGCCAAGGTCAGCGGTTCATCCAAACATGCGCGCAAATCCAAACCGGCGCTGCCTGCGGTGGCATAAGCAGGCATCATGTCGCGCAAGCGCGCATCCAAAATTTTGACGTCTAATTTCATGCGGTTTTCCTGAATGCAGGTAAGCGGGTCGCGATCTCGGCGACGAGTTGGCGGGCCAATGCCAATTTGGAGGCTTTGGGCCAATCGCTCACGCCATGCTCATCCACCAGCAACAGCGCGTTGTCATCCGCCCCGAAAGTGTCTGCCCCAATGTTGCCCACCAACAAGGGCACGTTTTTGCGCAAGCGCTTGGCTTGGGCATGCGTTTTCAAATCATGGCTTTCAGCGGCAAAACCCACGCAAAACAATTCACCCCGGCGCGCTCTTGCAGACTCCGCAGCCAGCGCCAAGATATCTGGGTTTTCTGTCCATCCCATGTTTGGCATCTGGCCCGACGCATCTTTCTTGATTTTTTCCAATGCGGCATGCGCAGGTCGCCAATCCGCCACAGCGGCCGTGGCAATGAACACATCGGTTTGCTCCAACTGGGACATCACCGCTGCATGCATTTCCAAGGCAGAACGCACATCCATTCGCTTCACCCCATAGGGCGTGGTCAAAGCAACGGGACCAGCCACCAGCGTCACGTTCGCCCCAGCCTGATGCGCAGCATGCGCCAGCGCAAATCCCATCTTGCCACTCGAGCGGTTAGTGATGCCTCTGACAGGGTCGATGGCTTCGTACGTGGGCCCTGCGGACACCAGCACCTGCTTTCCTTGCAAGACTTTGCGCTGAAAGAGACCCACCACTTCTTGCATCAATTCATCGGGTTCGAGCATGCGTCCGTCACCGGTTTCTCCACACGCTTGTTCACCTTGGCCAACGCCCAGCACATGGGCGCCATCGGCGCGCAATTGCGCCATGTTGCGCTGCGTGGCGGGATGCGCCCACATCTCTCGGTTCATGGCAGGTGCCAACAACAAAGGCACCGTGTCTATCGGCCTGGCCAAGCACATCAGACTCAGCAAATCATCGGCTCTGCCGTGCAACAGTTTGGCCATGAAATCTGCACTGGCAGGCGCGATCAACATGGCGTCGGCGTCTCGGCTGAGGTTGATATGCGCCATGTTGTTGGGCTCACGCGCATCCCATTGCGACACAAACACGGGCCGGTTACTCAAAGCCTGCATGGTCACGGGTGTGATGAACTGCGCGGCCGCCTCGGTCATCACCACTTGCACGGTAGCGCCTTGCTTGACCAACGCTCGGCACAATTCGGCTGCCTTGTAACAAGCCACGCCGCCGCTCAAACCTAGAACAATGTGTTTGTTGTCGAGTTCTCTCATGGGGCGCAATGTAGCAGAGCGCCTATAATTTGGAATTACCACCTCTGGGGAGCCCGGCCCTCCCAACCCGACATGACCAAATTTGTGTTCGTCACCGGCGGTGTGGTGTCCTCCCTGGGCAAGGGAATCGCCGCCGCTTCTCTTGCCGCGATTCTCGAATCGCGGGGCCTCAAAGTCACCCTCATCAAGCTAGACCCCTACATCAACGTCGATCCAGGCACCATGTCGCCCTTTGAACATGGTGAGGTATTCGTCACAGAAGACGGCGCTGAAACTGACCTTGACTTGGGCCACTACGAACGCTTTATCAACACGCGCATGCGGCG
>SXWY01000093.1 GCA_005789825.1 Burkholderiales bacterium
CCGCCAGCGCCTGCGGCTTCACACCGCAATTCAGTGGTTTGCAAACATTGCACGACACCTATGCCAGCCAAGGCTTGGTGTTGCTCGGTTTTCCATGCAACCAATTCGGCGCACAAGACCCCGGGAGCAACACCGAAATCGGCGCGTTTTGCCAAAAAAATTATGGCGTGACGTTTGACATGATGGCGAAAATCGATGTCAATGGTGTGGATGCCCATCCGCTGTTTCAATGGCTCAAGGCACAGTCGCCAGGTCTGTTGGGCAGCGAAGGCATCAAATGGAATTTCACCAAATTTCTGGTGGGGCGCGATGGCATGCCGATCAAGCGTTATGGCTCCGTGGACAAACCTGCGGCGCTCAGCGCTGACATCGAAAAAGCACTGGCAGCTGTCTGACCAGTGAACGCCATGTTGGCGCAGATCCACCGCCTGCTTGACCGATACCGCGGGCTGCCCGCAGACAGGTTGCTTGACCAACCTGCCATGTTTGCTTTGTTCATAGGCATCATCCTGACCAATCTGGTCTTGTTTTTGGTGCTGTCGCAACCATTCGCTTTTGAAAACGCGTTGATATTGGCCCTGGTGAGCGTGAGTTTGACCGGCTTGGCACACGCGCTTTTCAACTGGACGCTGCAGCGCACCACCCACTTGCTGTTGGCACAAACCTATGCTTTGCTGCTCTTTAGCATTTGGGTCACGGGGGGGTTGTTTTCTTCCAGCACGATGTGGATGATGATCCTGCCGGTGCCGGCGATTTATTTGCTGGGCTGGCGCGAGTCTTTGCGTTGGATTGTGTGGGTGCAACTCACGCTGTTGGCGTTGGTGCCGCTGACCCAAAACGGTTGGTTACCCGTGAGCTATGTGTATGGCCCGCGCCATGTGCTGTGGTCGCTGGGCAACCATGTGTTTACCGCCATCAGCTTGCTCGGCGGTTTGCTGGTCTACCAACGTATTTACAACCACCAGCTAGGCGAAATCACCCGCCGCAACAAAGAGCTCAGCGCCAACCGCGCCGCCTTGGTACAAGCCGAGGCCTACAAAGACCAGTTTTTGGCCTCGGTCAGCCATGAGTTGCGCACCCCCATGAACGCTATCTTGGGGTTCAACGATGTGATCCGCGCCGAATTGCAAACCGCTGGCCACAAACTGCAAACCGTGGATCTGGTGCGTGAATCCACAGAACATTTGCTCAAACTGGTGAACCAAATCTTGGATTTCACCCAAATCCAAGCAGGGCGCTTGCAGCTTCAACCCGCGCCGACCCGGTTGGCCGATGCGTTTGCCGAATGCCAGCAGGCTTTTGCCAGCCGCGCCAGTGCCTCTGTGCAGTTTCATGCCCAGCTGGACCCGGCTTTGCCCGAATGGGTGATGACCGACACCAAGCGGCTCAAAGAAGTGCTGTGTCATCTGCTGGAAAACGCGTTCAAGTTCACGCCCAGCGGGCAGGTGCATTTGTCCATCCGCCAAGACGGCAGGCACCTGCTGTTCGAAGTACAAGACACGGGCGTGGGCATTCACGAAGCGCAACAAGCTTTCATCTTCAACCGTTTTGAACACGCCGACTTGCAAACCCACACGCGGTTTGGCGGCACGGGACTGGGTTTGGCGATTTGCAAAGGCTTGGTGCAATTGTTTGACGGCGATATCGGTATGCAAAGCCAATCGGGTCAGGGTTCGCGGTTTTGGTTTTGGGTTCCTTTGCAAGCCTGTGAAGCGCCGACAAGCACTCGCTTGAACACCCCCCCCGAGCGCCACGCAACACCGTTCTCGATGCTGCTGGTCGATGACAACCCGGTGAACCTCAAAGTGGCGGGCCTGATGTGCCAACAGCTGTGGCCTGACGCGGCGCTGCACAGCGTCAACAGCGGGCAGGCCTGTTTGGAGTGGCTGCAAACACAAGCCGTGGATCTGGTGCTCATGGATTTGGTGATGCCAGGGATGGACGGCCTGGAAACCACCCGCGCGATCCGCCAGTCTGCTGCGCCGCTGTGCCACATGGCGGTGATTGGTTTGACAGCCAGCAGCCACCCGCAAGACCATGCGGCCTGTGTGCAAGCTGGCATGGACGATGTGTTGCTCAAGCCCTTGGACCGCGAGCAACTGCATCGCAGCGTACAAGCGCAGCTGTCGCGCAGGGGGGCAACGCATGGCTGATACACGCTATTGGCGGCTGAAGTGGGTGCGTTTCAAGCAACGGCTGCCTGCACACTGGCTCACGCCCAGCGCGCAGTTTTATGTGTTGTTCACGATTTTTTTGGCGGTGATGAGCCACAGCTTAGGCAGCTTGTCGCCCGACCCGGCGGTGCAACACCAAGCCTCTGTGCTGAGCTTGGTGATATTGCTGCTCATGGGGCTCTATACCTTGGGTTTGCCGTTTCGCTGGGTCATTTATTTGGGGCTGGCATACGGGCATTTTCATTTGCTGCGCGAGGCGGTCTGGTCCGGCGGTATTTTTTCTAATGTTTTGAAATGGGTGGTGATACTGCCCATGCTGCCTTTGTTTTTGCTGGGGTTTGCCGACGGCGTGTTTTGGCTGTGCGTGTGCGTGTTGTGTTTGCTGGGCATGGCCGCAGCCAGTTGGCTGGGTTGGTTGCCGCAGATGTATGTGGCAACGCCCCAATTGCTGGTGATGAATGCCTGGAGCGATGTGGCGATCAGCGTGTTCTTGTTGTCGCTGCCTTTGATTTACCAACGCTTGTATTTGCGCACCCGCCATGTCAGCGAAAAGCGCCAAGCCAATTTGCTGCAAACTCGCACACGGTTGCTGCGGGCACAATCCATCAAAGACCATTTCATCGCTTTGTTGAGCCATGAATTGCGCACGCCGATGAATGCCATCATCGGCTTCAGCGATTTACTGCGCCAAGATGTGAAGCACTTGCCCAAAGCGCTCGAACTTGCCGATCTGGTCAAACAGTCGAGCGACCATTTGCTGACCGTGATCAACGATGTACTCGATTTTTCACTGCTGCAACGCGGACAACTCAAGGTTCAACCCGCGCCGTTTGAACTGATGGGCACCGTGCGCGCTGCTTTCAATTTGTTTTTGCAACGCGTCAACAGCATGCAAATCGACTACACGCTGGATGCGGCCGACGATTTGCCGCTGTGGGTGGTCAGCGACCGGCACCGTCTGATGCAAGTGCTGGTCAACTTGCTGGGCAACGCCATCAAATTCACGCACCAAGGCGCGGTGGTGTTGCAAGTCAAGCGCGAAGCCGAGCATTTGCGTTTCACTGTCAGCGACACCGGCATTGGCATCGTGCCTGAGCGTTTGCAAAAAATATTCGAGCCGTTCGAGCAAGCCAGCGGGGCCACGGCCAGTGTCTATGGTGGCAATGGTTTGGGGTTGTCGATCAGTCGCCAATTGGCGCAATTGCTCGGCGGCGATATCGGCGTGGAAAGCACACCGGGACTAGGCTCGACATTTTGGCTGCGCTTGCCATTGGTCGAATCGGCGGTCAGTGTGTCGGCTGCCCAGACCGAGTCCAGCATGACCCGGTTGCAGGCGTTTGCGGTGCGGTTTTTGGTGGTGGACGACAGCTCGGTCAACCGGCTGCTGGCTTGTCAGGTGGTGAAGTCGCATTGGCCGAATGCGGTATGTGTACAAGCGGGCAACGGGCAAGAAGCCTTGAACGCGTTGGCGCAAGAGCCGTTTGACATGGTGTTGATGGACATGCTGATGCCGGTGATGGACGGCATCGAAGCCACCCGGCGTTTACGCACTTTGTGGGAGCCGCCACAACGCAATGTGCCCGTGCTGGCTTTGACCGCCAACGTCAACACGGCCGACCACCAGCGTTGCAGCGACGTGGGCATGAATGGCTTGGCACTCAAACCGTTTGATCGGCAAACGCTGTGTACGTTGATAGAAGAACAGTTGTTGTTGTCGCCCGCGTTTATGTTGCGGTTGAATGCGCCGCCGAGCTGAGCAACGCGGCATCGACCATTTCCACCCAATGCCGCACCGGCACATCGGTGCCACTTT
Organism: Burkholderiales bacterium; assembly: GCA_005789825.1. Classification (GTDB taxonomy): domain Bacteria; phylum Pseudomonadota; class Gammaproteobacteria; order Burkholderiales; family Burkholderiaceae_C; genus Limnohabitans. The sequence goes on from SXWY01000093.1 coordinate 3,988, forward strand.
GTAAATGCGTGATGCAACCGATGTTCGCGCTCAAAATGGCTTTGGGTTGCACCTCTTGCAAATGCCCCAGCTTGCGGTCGCGCAACTGCGTGGCAATGGTCGGTTGCAACACGCTGTAAGTACCCGCCGAGCCGCAGCACAAATGCGCTTCGTTGCTGGCGATACGCACAGTGAAGCCGAGCTGATGGAGATGGGTTTCCACGCCGCCTTTGAGTTGCTGTCCGTGTTGCAAGGTGCACGGCGGGTGAAATGCCATCATGCCTTGGGCACGGGCCTGTTGCGGTGAAATGCGTTGTTGCAACGCGGGCAGCAAGCCGGGCAACAACTCGCTCAAGTCTTTGGTCAATTCACTGATACGGGCTGCCTTGTGGGCATACGCGCTGTCATTTCGCAAGACATGGCCGTAGTCTTTGACCGTCACGCCACAGCCGGATGCATTCATGACGATGGCTTCGGCGCCTGTCTCCACATGCGGCCACCATGCATCGATGTTGTTTTTCATTTGAACCATCGCCGCGTCTTGGTCGTTCAAATGGAATTTCACGCCGCCGCAACAACCGGCCAACGGCTCGACCACGGTCTGGATGCCGCAAGCATCCAGCACACGCGCGGTGGCGGTGTTGATATTGGGGCTCATGGCGGGTTGAACACAACCGGAAAGCATCAACACGCGACGCGCATGGGTGGCTAGCGGCCAAGCACCCGCGTCTCGCGCCTGCGGAACTTTGGCTTGAATGGCTCCGGGCAACAAACTGCGCACGGTTTGCCCGAGTTTCATGGCGGGCGCAAACAAGGGTGAATTCAAACCTTGCTTGAGCGCCCATCGCACGGCTTGCTCGGCGGCCGGACGGGGTACTTTTTCGTCGACCAATTTGCGTCCGATGTCGACCAAGTGGCCATACTGCACGCCGCTGGGGCAGGTGGTTTCGCAATTGCGGCAGGTCAGGCAACGGTCTAAGTGCAACTGCGTGTCACGGGTAGGCGTCTGGCCTTCGAGCACTTGCTTGATCAGGTAGATGCGCCCACGCGGGCCATCCAACTCGTCACCCAGCAACTGGTAGGTGGGACAGGTGGCCGTGCAAAAACCACAATGCACACATTTGCGCAAAATGGCTTCGGCTTCTTGGCCATCGGCGGTGTTTTGGTATTCAGGGGAGAGATGGGTTTGCATGGGTACTCAAATGCCTAAACGGCTGGTGTTGAACACCCCATGGGGGTCAAATTGGTGCTGCAATTCGCGCTGAATCCGTTGCTGAACGTCTGACAACGGCGAAAACACGGGCACCGACAGCTCAGCACCTGCGGGTCTGCGAAACAAGGTGGCATAACCGCCCGCCGCATGGGCGGCTTGGCGCAAACGATGCGCCGCAGACGCCGGGGCCCACAGCCAACGCAATCCGCCATGCCACTCGACATACACCGCGTACGGCAGATCCAACACGGGGGCGGTTTGCGGCAGGCTCAAGCGCCACAAGCACAGGTCAGGGGCAGGGGCGGTGAAAAATGGCAAGGTCTGTTCACGTCCCGCTTGCCAATCGCGTGCAGCTTGCGCGTTGTCCATTCGATGCGCCGTGCCGCCCAAGGCCTGTACATCGGCCACCATGCGAGGGCAAGCGGCCTCTACCGCCGCCACCGCACCGCGCAAACGGACAAACAAACAGTCGGTGGCCGGCTGGCTGTGTGTGTCATGCAACCACGCGCTGGCATTCAACGGCAGGGCTTGTGCGCCCCAGCGGTGTAATTGCTGCAAGGCTTGTGCTTGGTTCAGATGGCAAACAAGTGTGGCTTCGGCTGGGGCTTGGGGCAAGACCTTGAGCGACACCTCGGTGACCACGCCTAAGCATCCCATGCTGCCTGCCAGAACGCGTGAGACGTCATAACCCGCCACATTTTTCATGACCTGACCGCCAAAGGTCAAAGACTCTCCCAGGCCGTTGATCAACTGGGCGCCCAACACATGGTCGCGCACACCGCCGACTTGGGCACGAGACGGGCCCGCCAAGCCCGCGGCCACCATGCCGCCGACCGTTGCCGATGCGCCGAAATGCGGTGGTTCAAACGCCAAGCACTGGCCTTCTCGGGCCAACAGTGTTTCCAGCACTTGCAATGGGGTGCCGCAACGAGCGGTCACTACCAATTCGCTGGGCTCGTAGCTGACCACGCCACTGTGCTCGCGCACATCCAACACCGAATGGGCATCGGGATGCTCGCCGTAAAAATGCTTGGTGTGGCCTGCTTGTATGCGCAAGGTCTGGCGTTTTGCCGCCGCCTCACGAATACGCTCTTGGAAAATGGAAACAATCACCGGTGGATTATTGGGCAATCACACGCACCATCTCTAGGCATTTGTTGGAGTAACCCCATTCGTTGTCATACCAGCTGACCACTTTGACGAAGGTGCTGTCCAGCGCAATGCCGGCGTCAGCGTCAAACACCGAGGTGCAAGGCTCGCCACGAAAATCGGTGGCCACCACTTTGTCTTCGGTATAGCCCAACACGCCTTTGAGCGCGCCCTGGCTTTGCGCTTTCATTTCTGCGCAAATCTCGGCGTAGCTGGCGGGTTTTTCCAACTCGACAGTCAGGTCGACCACCGACACGTCAGAGGTTGGCACACGGAACGACATACCGGTGAGTTTTTTGTTCAGCGCAGGAATTACCACGCCCACGGCTTTGGCCGCACCGGTGCTGCTGGGGATGATGTTTTCCAAAATGCCGCGTCCGCCGCGCCAGTCTTTGTTGGACGGGCCATCCACGGTTTTTTGGGTCGCGGTTGCCGCGTGTACCGTGGTCATGAGACCGCGCTTGATACCCCATTTGTCGTTCAACACCTTGGCCACGGGTGCCAAGCAATTGGTGGTGCAAGAGGCGTTTGAGACGATGGCTTGGTCAGCATACGTGGCGTGGTTGACGCCGTACACAAACATCGGGGTGTCGTCTTTGGAGGGCGCGGACAACAACACTTTTTTGGCGCCCGCTGCCAAATGTTTTTCAGCCGTGGGTTTGTCCAAAAACAAGCCGGTGGCTTCGATCACCACATCTGCGCCGACCTCGTTCCACTTCAGCGCGGCGGGATCACGCTCTTGCGTGAGGCGAATTTTTTTACCATTGACCACAAGCATGCCGTTGTCCACCGACACCTCGCCTTTGAAGCGGCCGTGCACGCTGTCGTACTTCAACATGTAAGCCAGGTAATCGGGCTCCAGCAAATCGTTGATGGCAACGATTTCAATGTCGTTGAAGTTCTGGATGGCGGCACGAAACACCATGCGTCCGATGCGACCGAATCCGTTGATACCTACTTTGATAGCCATGGATGCTCTTTCTTGTTGAAACGGGTTAATAGGGTCAGCGGCCCGCAACCAGCGAACCCTGAAAAATTTTCAAGCGCGTTGCAACACTGCGCGTACCGTGTCCGCGACGTTTTCCGGTGTGAAGCCGAAATGCTTGAACAACACAGGGGCGGGTGCGCTTTCACCGTAGGTGTCGATGCCGACCACGGCCGCCACACCGTATTTCCACCAACCGTCGGTGCTGCCCATCTCCACCGCGATGCGCGGCACACCGGCGGGCAAAACCGAAGATTTGTACGCCACCGATTGGCGGTCAAACGTGGTGGTACTGGGCATGGACACCACGCGCACCGCCACTTTGTGTTCGGCCAACAGGGCTTGCGCTTTCAAAGCCAGTTGCACTTCTGAGCCGGTGGCAATGATCACCGCTTGGGCTTTTTTGTTCATGCCGACTTCAGATGGTTCGGCCAACACATAAGCCCCTTTGTTGATCGCGTCCAATCCGCTGGCGTCTTTGGCTGCGCTGTCGCCTTTGGGCAAATACGGCAGGTTTTGGCGGCTCAACAACAAAGCCGTAGGGCGGTGCGCGTTTTGCAAAGCGACGGCCCAAGCGACCGTGGTTTCTGCGGTGTCTGCGGGTCGCCACACATCCAGACCCGGTATCAAGCGCAATGACGCTGCATGCTCGATCGATTGGTGTGTGGGGCCGTCTTCGCCCAAGCCAATGGAGTCGTGGGTGAACACATGCACTACGCGTTGCTTCATGAGCGCGGCCATGCGAATCGCATTGCGTGAATAGTCGGAGAACGTGAGGAAGGTACCGCCATAAGGGATGAAACCGCCGTGCAAAGCGATACCGTTCATGATGGTGGCCAGGCCAAAGTCGCGCACGCCGTAATTGATGTGGCGACCGCCGTGGCCGTGCTCGTTCTTCACCACCCGGCCCGCCAGATCGACACGCATATGGGGCGTGTGTGATGTGTTGGTGAGGTTTGAGCCGGTCAAGTCGGCACTGCCGCCCAGCAACTCAGGAATGCCGCCGGTGAAGGCTTCCAGCGCCAATTGGCTGGCCTTGCGACTGGCCACGGTCTCGGCCTTGGTATTGGCGGCCACCACCGCATCGACCACGGTTTGGTGAAAGTCTTTGGGCAACTCACCGGCCATGCGGCGCTTGTATTCGGCCGCGAGTGGGGGGTGGGCATTGGCATAGGCATGGAAAGCGTTTTGCCATTGTTGTTCGTTGGCTGCGCCTTTGGCTTTGGCGTCCCAATCGGCATACACCTCGGCGGGCACATGGAAAGGCGCATGGGGCCACAAGATGGCGGCGCGGGTGAGTGCAATTTCTTCGGCGCCCAAGGGTTCACCGTGGGCTTTGGCGGTGTCCACGCGGTTGGGGCTGCCTTGGCCGATATGGGTTTTGCAAGCGATCAAGGTGGGCTTGTCGGCGCTGTGCTTGGCGCTGGCGATGGCGCGGCTGACCGCTTGCACATCGTGCCCATCCACGCTGATGACGTTCCAGCCGTAGGCTTTGAAACGTGCGGGCGTGTCATCGATGAACCATGGTGTGACTTTGCAGTCGATCGAGATGCCGTTGTCGTCGTACAAAGCGATGAGTTTGTTCAGCTTCCAAG
>SXWY01000094.1 GCA_005789825.1 Burkholderiales bacterium
GATCAAGTTAGAAAACCCGCATCTGTGGACTGCCCAATTCAAAGCAGAGATCAACGAGCTGTTTCACAAAGCCGTCGAATTGGAATACCGTTACGCGGAAGACACCATGCCTCGCGGTGTGCTCGGCATGAACGCTTCCATGTTCAAAGGCTATTTGCGCTACATCGCCAACCGCCGCGCCACCCAAATTGGCTTGGACGCTTTGTTCCCCCACGAGGAAAACCCCTTCCCTTGGATGAGCGAAATGATCGACCTGAAGAAAGAACGCAACTTTTTCGAGACCCGTGTCATTGAATACCAGACCGGCGGCGCGCTGTCCTGGGATTGAAACGGATATGGCCTTGAATTTCTCCCTCCTTCCATCGCAAAAAACACCTTGTTTGTGTGGGTTGGGAGTTCACCCCGTTCATGGTGTTGAACTTCGGTTCAGCACCATGAATCACTTGGGCTGCAAAGACCAAGTGTTTTGAACCAACGATCTAAGATCTTGATCTAGGAGAGTATCTAATGGCAACTGCAAAAAAATCCGCTGCAAAAAAACCAGCAGCAAAAAAACCGGCCGCTAAAAAAGCAGCCGCTAAGAAGCCCGCCGCGAAAAAAGCAGCAGCTAAAAAGCCCGCAGCCAAGAAAAAGCCTGCAGCCAAAAAGCCCGCCGCTAAAAAAGTAGCAGCTAAGAAACCTGTCGCGAAAAAAGCAGCAGCCAAAAAGCCCGCAGTCAAGAAAAAGCCTGCAGCTAAAAAGCCTGTCGCCAAAAAAGCAGCAGCCAAAAAGCCCGCGGCTAAAAAAGCAGCAGCTAAAAAGCCTGCTGCCAAAAAACCAGCTGCTAAAAAAAAAGTAACAAGTAGCAAACCAGCGGGCAAGAAGCCGGTAACCAAGCCGGCCGCCAAACCTGCTGCCAAGCCAGCGGCTAAAAAACCGCCAGCAAGCCCGGCGGTGCAAGCGGTTGCACATGTGGCTCAAACCACTTTGAATCCGCAAGCAGCCTGGCCGTTTCCCACGGCCACCAAGCCCTGAAAAGGTGCTTGATGTTTGCCTACAACCCGGTGTCTGAAAGCACCGGGTTTTTTTATGTCAGTGTGTAATTTTGCGGCCCACGGGTCGCTATTTTTCGGGCGCCGATTTGGTTACCGAGTTCGGCACAGCGCAGTAAATCCCAGCCTTGGTCCAACCCGAATAACAATGCACTGCGCCACGCATCGCCACAACCGGTGGGGTCTACCACCGCCTCGGCTTTCACCGGTTGCACCCATTGCATCTGGCCTTGCTGCCAGACCTCGCATCCTTTCTCACCCAGCGTCACCACCAATCCTTTGACCTTGGATGAAATTTCAGCACTGTCCCAACCGGTACGGTCTGACAACATTTTTCCTTCGTAGTCGTTCACGGTGACCCAAGTCGAGAGTTCGATGAAATGGCGCAATGTTTCGCCATCGAACATGGGCAAACCTTGTCCAGGGTCGAATACAAACGGAATGCCTGCGGCGGCAAATTGCTCAGCATGCTGCAACATGGCATCGCGGCCGTCGGGCGAGACGATGCCCAAGCTGATATCGGGGCGTTTTTGGACATGTGTGATGTGTGCTTGCATCATGGCGCCTGGGTGAAACGCGGTGATTTGGTTGTTGTCCAAATCGGTCATGATCATGGCCTGTGCGGTGTAATCGTCGGCGACCATTTTGACGAAATCAGTGGCAATGCCTAAATCCTGAAGTCGCTTGAAATAGCTTTCACCGTCGTTGCCTAATGTGGCCATGGGCAACGGTTGCCCGCCAAGCAATTTCAAACCGTAGGCAATATTGCCAGCACAGCCACCGAATTCACGTTGCAGACGCGGCACCAAAAAAGACACATTCAGAATGTGCAATTGCTCAGGCAATATTTGTTCTTTGAAGCGGCCTTCAAAATGCATGATGGTGTCAAACGCCAAGGAACCACAAATCACAACCGCCATAACCACATCCTGTTCAATTGATTTAAGGGTAAAAAAGCAAAGCTTTGAAGCCGTCGATTGTCGGAGACAAAGCGGGGTCCAACCTGAAGCTGAAAAATAAGGGGTGACTGCCATGTGGACGCAATGCTTCGTTGTCTCCCCATTCGTTCGGCATGACGATTCTTCGCACCACGTCGCGGCCTTCGGCATGGAGTGTCAACTCCAGCGCAGGCGGCGACAGCACCGAGCTGCCCATGTTTTTCACCACCGCTTCAAACACGAAGGTGTCTGGATCGGCGCGTTTGAAACTGCTGGATTCCAAAGAAACATGGTCTGGATCCATGGGCCAATGTATGTCGCACGACAGCGGTTGGCAGAACCACTGCATGAACGGTTTCAATTCGGGTACCCGGCCTGCAATCGCATGCCGTTGATGTACTGCCCACTGCAACACCAGCAGCAATGACAGCAAAACCACAAAAGACCACGCCCAGGCCAAGTGTGCAGCGGGCTGTGATGGAGCGACCGATGTCAATGCACCCGGCCGGGACAAGGGTTGCACCATTTCCGGCACAGGCCGTGGATCATCCATCTCAAACAAATGCTGGTCAAGTTGGAACACATGGGCACACTGGCCACACCTGACCCAGCCGTCAGCGGTGCTGAAATGTTCCGGCAGTACCGAAAAGCCGGTTTGGCATTGGGGGCAAAGGGTGACAAAAGCCATGGGTGAAAAGCGGTGAACCTGTGAAAACCTCAGACACGCACAGCGTGCATCAAAACCCAACCGTCTTGTTCATCAGCGACTTGCAGGGCCAAAAACGGTTGGTAAGCCGCTTGAATCTCTTCGGTCTGCCGCTTCAAAATACCTGCCAGCAACAGATGACCGCCCAAGGCCACATGGGCGCACAGCAAAGGCGCAAGAACTTTCAAAGGCGCTGCCAATATGTTGGCCACCACCAGCGGATAGCTGCCGCTGGCCAATGCGGAAGAACCGGTTTGAATCTGCACTTGGTTGGCGCGGGCGTTGGCCTGTGTGGCCACCAACGCATCAGGGTCGATGTCCACCGCGTGCACCTCTGCGGCACCCAGCATGGCCGCGCCAATCGCCAAAATGCCAGAGCCGCAGCCATAGTCCAGCACACGTTGCCCTTGCGGCGGGTGCGTGGCAATCCAACGCAAACACATGCGCGTGGTGGGGTGCGTGCCCGTGCCAAATGCCAGGCCGGGGTCTAGCCGCAATACCCATTGCGCTTGGGCCGGTGGTTCGTGCCAACTCGGTACCACCCAAAAACTGTCTGTGATGGGCACCGGTTCAAACTGCGACTGGGTCAAGCGCACCCAGTCTTGCGCCTCCAAGGGCTGGATGCCAAGCAATTTGGCTTCTTTGAAAAATGGTTGGAGCACCAAAAGTTTGCCAGCATCTGCCGCAGCGGGCTCGTCAGCGAACAAAGCCACCACTTGAGAGCGGGCCCAGCCAGCCGCTGGAGGTGGCATACCGGGCTCACCAAACAAAGCTTGTTCTTGCTCGGTGTGCGCGTCTGCGTCTTGCACGGACACGCTGAGAGCATCCAAAGCCATCAAGGCATCGCTGATGGTCTCCACCTCATGCTGCGGGCAATGCAAATGCAGTTCAACCATCAGGCTTGACGAACCGCCAACCATTCTTCCAAGTAATGGATATTGGTGCCGCCGCTGATGAAACCCGGGTCAGACATCATGGCTTTGTGCAATGCGATGTTGGTGCTGATGCCTTCGACCACGGTCTCACCGAGCGCGGTGCGCATACGCGCCAGTGCATGCTCACGGTTATCACCGTGCACAATGATTTTTCCAATCATCGAATCGTAGTTGGACGGAACAAAATAGTTGGTATAGACATGTGAATCGACCCGCACACCAGGCCCGCCAGGTGGGTGCCACATGGTGATGCGGCCTGGAGAAGGCGTGAACTTGAACGGGTCTTCGGCGTTCACGCGGCATTCAATCGCATGGCCTTTGATTTCGATTTGGCGTTGCGAGTAGGGCAATTTCATGCCCGAAGCCGTCATGATTTGGGTTTTGACAATATCCACACCGGTGATGAATTCAGTCACCGGATGCTCGACCTGCACCCGGGTGTTCATTTCAATGAAGGCGAATTGCCCATCCTGCCACAGGAATTCCAAGGTGCCGGCATTGCGATAGCCAAGTTTTGATAGCCCGGCGGTCACGGTGGCACCCAAAGCATCGCGCGCTGCGGCATCCAGCGCCGGGCTGCCCGCTTCTTCCACCAGCTTCTGA
>SXWY01000095.1 GCA_005789825.1 Burkholderiales bacterium
GCCGCCGCCGCCGCCTGCGGCTTTGATGATCACCGGATATCCCACGGCTTTGCCGATGCGCCGGATTTGCGCCGGATCATCTGGCAGTTCACCGTCTGAACCGGGCACACAGGGCACTCCCGCTTTGATCATGGCTTGCTTGGCCGATACCTTGTCGCCCATCATGCGGATAGAGTCAGGCGTGGGCCCGATGAACACAAACCCACTTTTCTCTACCCGTTCTGCGAAATCTGCGTTTTCGCTCAAAAACCCGTAGCCTGGATGAATAGCCTGTGCATCTGTGACCTCTGCCGCCGAAATGATGGCTGGCATGTTGAGGTAACTCTGCGCGGAGGCGGCCGGACCAATGCACACCGCTTCTTCGGCCAATTTGACGTATTTGGCATCGCGATCGGCTTCCGAATACACCACCACGGCTTCCACACCGAGTTCTTTGCAAGCGCGTTGGATGCGCAGCGCAATTTCGCCCCGGTTGGCGATCAATATCTTTTTAAACATGTCCGGGGGTCACTCAATCATGAACAGGGGTTGGCCGTATTCCACGGCTTGACCGTTATCGACCAACACGCGCGACACCGTGCCGCTTTTGTCGGCTTCGATTTCATTGAGAATTTTCATCGCTTCGATGATGCAAATGGTTTCGCCTTCTTTGACCACGCTGCCCACCTGCACAAATGGCTTGGCCTCCGGGCTCGAAGCGGTGTAGAAAGTACCGACCATGGGTGACTTGACGACATGACCACTGGCCACCGGCGCCTCAACAGCGGCAGCGGCAACAGGTGCTGCAGGCAGGGCAACAGCTGGGGTTGAAGCCGCTGGCGCAGCCGCCATGGCGGGCGCGGCCACCGCCACGGGTGCGCCGACCGGGCCCTTGACAATGCGAACCTTGCCTTCGGCTTCAGTGATCTCTAGTTCAGAGACATTGGACTCCGAGACCAAGTCAATCAAAGTTTTAAGTTTTCTTAAATCCATATAACTTGCAGTCAATTGCTGTTAACAAGGTGCTAATTTACACCATTTGGAAAGGCCGTCAAAATCGGCCAAAGGTCAAACCCAAGCATGGATATCGGCTTGTGACAACTTGCCGAGCTTTTTCATACGCAAACCTTGCTGGGCATCGATCACCAAAGTGAATGGCAATCCGCCTTGCAAGTTACCCAGATCGGTCATCAAAGCCGTGCCGTTCAAGCCTGCTAAACCAATGGGGTATTCTACCGGATACTGACTGAGAAAACGCTTGACAGCGCTGGGCTGATCGATCGCCAATCCCAGAACTTGCCAACTTTTAGACTTATTTTGTTGATAAAAGGCGTTTAATAAAGGCATTTCTTCAACACACGGGGTACACCAAGTGGCCCAAAAATTGACCACCAGCGGCTGTCCTTTGAACTGCGCCAAGGTCAGCGGCGTGCCATCGGGTTGCTCAAACTCGGCGGCCCACAGCGCTGCCAAAACAGACTCAGGCAAAGCCACACTGCGTTGGCGCCACCAAGCCACGCCCAACCCAGCGACCAATGCGCCAGCAGCAACGGATAAAAAAGTACGCCGGTGGCGCGAAGGTTTGTTTGAAGGAATTTCTGCGTTCATGAGGCATTGTCTACCAGTTGTCTCACCGCAGCCATGTCGCCGCGCCAAGTCCTGCCTTGTTTGTCTGGCAACAAGGCACCGCGCAAATCGTCGTGGTCATAGACCATCAAATGCACACCAATGTCTTCATTCAATTCGGCACAATGGGCATGGATGCTGAGGGCATCCACTGTTTCTCCCCGAAAACCTTTGACGGCACGGACCTCAAAACGCACACCTTGGTCCAACAATGTGATTTCTGCCTGCTTGCTGTCATCACAAAACAATTGGATGTAAATATCCGACAAGCGGGTGGCGGTACCGCGCCACACCGCGCCACCCAAATGGGGGCGAAAAGCGGCCAATCGCTCCATCCAACTCAGCGCTAACCGCCGCAACGCCAACAATTCAAATGGCTGGGTATCGGCACAAAACAATTGCAAATAGTCGAAGACTTCGCTTTCCACCTGGTCGTTGTCTGGCAACGCTTGGCGTGCAGGCAGGCCGAGTTCTTTGAGCGCACGGTGCTTGGCGGGGCCAAACTCCAAGCCTTCTTCAACCACCAAGCGCGCGGCCGTGGCGGCAATTTCCCATGTGGTGTCGCTGGACATGGTGGCGATTGTGACCGCACCGCGCACAGGTCTGGCCAAGCGCCATGCCAAAGCCATGACCCGCATCAGGTCACTTCTACAATGCACTTCCATGCACATACATATATTAGGCATTTGCGGCACGTTCATGGGTGGTCTGGCTGCCCTGGCCCGCGAAGCCGGTCACCGCGTCACCGGTTGTGACGCCGGGGTGTACCCGCCGATGAGCGATCAATTGCGCGCGCTGGGTATCGAACTGATCGAAGGCTATGGGCAAGACCAAATGGCCTTGCAGCCCGACATGTTCGTGGTGGGCAATGTGGTGTCTCGTGCACGCACAGCCGAAGGCCATCCGCGTTACCCGTTGATGGAAGCCATTTTGGAAGCGGGCATGCCCTTCACCAGCGGTCCGCAATGGTTGAGTGACCATGTCCTACACGCAGCGGGACAGTCCAGGCATGTGCTGGCGGTCGCGGGCACACATGGCAAAACCACCACCACCGCCATGTTGGCTTGGGTGCTGGAACAAGCCGGTTTGACGCCCGGGTTTTTGATCGGTGGTGTGCCCTTGAATTTCGGCGTGTCAGCCAGACTGGGGCAACTCGCCCGTGGCCAATCCCGGCCGCTGTTTGTGATCGAAGCCGACGAATACGACACCGCTTTTTTTGACAAGCGCAGCAAATTTGTGCATTACCGGCCACGCACTGCGGTGTTGAACAACCTCGAGTTCGACCATGCCGATATTTTTGACGACTTGGCCGCGATCGAACGGCAATTTCACCATTTGGTACGCTCCGTGCCCGCCAGCGGCTGCTTGGTGGTCAATGCCGAGCAAGAAAGTTTGCAACGGGTATTGAACATGGGCCACTGGAGCCACTTAGAGGGTTTTGGCCACGGCGGTGACTGGCAAACCCAAGGCGAACCCCATGACTTTGCGGTCATTCATCATGGACAACAAGTGGCGCAAATTCGCTGGTCCTTGACGGGCGTGCACAACCAAATGAACGCCTTGGCGGCCATCGCGGCGGCACAGCATGTGGGCGTGTCACCCGAGCAAGCCAGCCAAGCGTTGGCCAATTTCCAGAATGTGCGTCGCCGCATGGAATGGCGCGGCAGTATCGGCAGTGGCGAAGAAGCCATTGCGGTGTATGACGATTTCGCCCACCACCCGACCGCGATTCGCACCACGTTGGATGGGTTGCGTCGCCGTCTTCAACACGGCCGCATATTGGCGGTGTTTGAACCCCGCAGCAACACCATGAAACTGGGGACCATGACATCGCAACTGCCATGGAGCCTGGAAATGGCTGACTTGGCTTTTTGCCACACGGCCGGGCTGGATTGGGACGCCGCTGCGGCATTGGCACCCCTGGGTACGCGAGCCCGAACCGCAGCATCCATCGACGAACTGGTGTCACAAGTGACAGCCGCTGCTGCACCTGGCGATCACATCGTATGCATGAGCAACGGTGGCTTTGGTGGTATCCACCAAAAACTTCTGGCGGCACTGCAAACCTGAACCGCTTACGCGGCGTTATTTCTTGGCTTTGCGTCGGGTGGCGATGGCGGCATCCAGCACTTGCAGCACTTGCAATGAATCGTCCCATGACAAGCAAGCATCCGTGATGCTTTGTCCGTACACCAAACTTTCCACCTTGTCTTTGCCGGGCGTGAATTTTTGAGCGCCGGGTTGCAAGTGGCTTTCCACCATCAAACCAAACACCTGGTGCGATCCGCCCGCAATTTGCCCGGCGATGTCTTTGGCAACCTCTAATTGGCGCTCGTGTTGTTTGCTGCTGTTGGCATGGCTGCAATCGACCATCAGGCTGGCTGGCAACTTGGCCACTTCCAACTCCTTGCAAGCCGCTTGCACACTGGCCGCGTCATAGTTGGGCGTTTTGCCACCCCGCAAAATCACGTGGCAATCTGGGTTACCTTGGGTTTGCACAATCGCGACCTGGCCGTTTTTGTGCACCGATAAAAAATGGTGGCCGCGCGCTGCAGCTTGTATGGCATCGGTCGCGATTTTGATGTTGCCATCGGTGCCATTTTTGAAACCGATCGGGGCAGACAAACCGGATGCCAACTCACGGTGGACTTGGCTTTCGGTGGTGCGCGCACCGATAGCACCCCAACTGATCAAGTCGCCGATGTATTGCGGAGAAATCACATCCAAAAACTCGCTGCCAGCAGGAACGCCGCTGCGGTTGATTTCGATCAGCAACTGGCGGGCGATGCGCAAGCCTTCGTCAATGCGAAAACTCTCGTCCAAATACGGGTCATTGATCAGGCCTTTCCAACCCACGGTGGTGCGTGGTTTTTCGAAATACACACGCATGACGATTTCCAATGTGCCCTTGTATTTTTCCCGCTCTGCTTGGAGGCGTCGGGCGTAATCCAGCGCGGCGGACGGGTCGTGGATGGAACAAGGCCCCATCACCACCAGCAACCGATCATCCTGACCCGACATGATGGCGGCGATGCGTTGGCGTGTGTCGCTGATGAGGTTTTCCACCGCGGTGCCAGCGATCGGGAAAAAACGAATCAAATGTTCGGGAGGGGGCAACACGGTGATGTCCTTGATGCGTTGGTCGTCGGTCTGGCTGGTTTGGTCATCGATCGGTGCATATGCATCTTTGGGATGGGATTTCATGAAAGACTCCTGGGCTTCAACGGTGATGGGTCAACAATTCGTCAACAAAAAAAAACCGCCGGGGACCGGCGGTAGGTTGGGGAGTTCAGAGCGTTGTTGCGTTCAGACCTCTCGACCGCCAGTGGGGCGTGAGACGTAAAAATAAGCAAAGTGAAAAAGCACTGAATTCATGGATTGGAATGTAGCACAGGCCCAGTGGGCGACCTCAAGCGGTTCCGCCCACGGTCAAACCGTCAATTCGCAAGGTGGGCTGACCCACACCCACGGGCACGCTTTGGCCTTCTTTGCCACAAGTGCCCACCCCGGGGTCAAGCGCCATGTCGTTGCCGATCATTTTGACCCGGGTCAGGGCGTCCGGGCCGTTGCCCACCAAAGTGGCGCCCTTGACGGGGTATTGGATTTTTCCGTTCTCCACCCAGTAAGCCTGGCTGGCAGAGAACACAAATTTGCCGGACGTGATGTCGACCTGCCCACCGCCGAAATTGGTGGCGTACAACCCTTTTTTGATGCTGGCGACGATTTCTTGTGGGTGCATATCGCCGCCGAGCATGTAGGTATTGGTCATGCGGGGCATGGGCACATGGGCATAACTTTCACGCCTGCCGTTGCCCGTGGGCGCCACACCCATCAAACGGGCGTTCATGCTGTCTTGGATATACGCTTTCAAAATACCGTCTTCAATCAATACGTGGCGTGGGCTGGCATGGCCTTCGTCGTCCACATTGAGTGAGCCACGGCGATCGGCAATCGTGCCGTCGTCGAGCACCGTCACGCCTTTGGCAGCAACGCGTTGGCCGATCATGCCGCTGAATGCACTCGAACCCTTGCGGTTGAAGTCGCCCTCTAAACCGTGGCCAATCGCTTCATGCAACAAAATACCGGGCCAACCTGAACCGAGCACCACCGTCATTTCACCAGCAGGTGCTGCTTGTGCCTGCAAATTGGTCAAGGCAGCGCCAACCGCTTCATCGACATAACGGGTGAGTGCAGCGGGGTCGAAATAAGCCAAACCAAAGCGGCCACCGCCGCCTGCCGAACCGCTTTCACGGCGACCGTTTTCTTCGACGATCACACTCAGCGACAAACGCACCAGTGGCCGCACATCGGCGGCCAAGGTACCGTCAGCCCGGGCGACCAGCACCACGTCGTATTCGCTGGCCAATCCGGCCATGACTTGCACCACGCGCGGGTCTTTGGCACGCGCCTGTTGTTCTAGGCGTTCGAGTAATTGAACTTTGGCGGTGCTGTCCAAACTGGCGATCGGGTCGTCATCGCGGTACAGGCTGCGCGAGCCAGCGATTTTTCGCGCAGGCACTTTGGTTTTGGCATTTTTGCCACTGGCCGCAATGCTGCGCACGGTGTGTGCGGCATCCATCAATGACGCCAAAGAAATGTCGTCCGAATACGCGAATGCGGTTTTTTCTCCGCTGACGGCACGCACACCGACGCCTTGGTCAATGCTGAACGAACCGGTTTTGACAATGCCTTCTTCCAGGCTCCAACCTTCTGAACGGGTGTACTGAAAATACAAATCGGCGTCATCGATACGGTGGGCGCGAATGGCCGACAAGGCCTGCGACAAATGGCTTTCGTCCAAACCATAAGGCTTGAGCAACAGGTTGTGGGCGATCGATAAGCGTTCTAGGGTGGGTTCGTGTGCAATCATGCAGCCATTGTAGAAGCCATGGTTTGAACCTGAGTGCATCAGGTTATTGACAAGAGCCGCCAGCTGTCGCGCAGGCTCAAGCCTCGGACAGCGCCCGGATCGTCAACTTACTCACCGTCTCAAGCAGGGCCGGCGGCCCGACGGATAAAGGCCAGCATGTGGCTGTCGTCCATGTCGGTCATGCCTTGCTCGCAGGCCATGGCAAACGCTTTGGCGGCGGCTTCACCCAACCAACCCGCATAACCCACCTGATGGGCCGAAGCCATGGCCAAGCGGGTGTCTTTGGCCAGCAA
>SXWY01000096.1 GCA_005789825.1 Burkholderiales bacterium
CGCAGCACGTGCGGCTTGACACCACACAATTCACTGACCTCACCGATGGTGAAGTAGCGTTTGGCTGGAATGGAAGGGAGAAAATTCTCCATGGAATCAATCGGTTTCAAAGGGTTTTAGAGGTTACACGAAGACCAGCGCGATTCAAAGCATATCGACTTGAAAATTCAAAAATAGAGCGAATAAAAAAGCTTTCTGCCAACAATTAAATATTTTTACAACCACCACGGGGCGAGGATCCCCAGAAAAAATGCGCCAAAAGTTTTCTTATTGAGACGACTCTGTGGACACGCCTTGAATTTGCTCTTTGAGCTTTTGGCTGGCGTGAAAGGTCACCACGCGACGCGCTTTGATAGGAATGGTTTCGCCGGTGCGGGGGTTGCGGCCTGGTCGAGGTGCTTTGGTGCGAATTTGAAAATTGCCGAATCCAGATATCTTGACGTCTTCGCCCTCTACCAATTGCTTGGCAATCAGGTCAAAAAAAGCGTCAATCATGTCTTTGGATTCCCGCTTGTTCAAGCCGATTTGCTGAAACAACAGCTCTGCAAGTTGCGCCTTGGTCAGCGCCGGTGTCTCAATGGTTTCAAAAGAAAGGTTCATCGCATTCGCTCCTTCAGGCACGCAATCTGGCAGAGAGTTGACGGCTTAATGCATCGACGACGGAATGAATAACGCCGTCGATTTGTGCATCTGTGAGTGTATTTTCATCCGTGCTTTGCAAAAACAAACGAACCGCCATGCTTTTCTCACCTGCTTTCACAGAAGCATCGGGTTTGGAGGGGCGGTACACATCAAACAATGTGGCATTGTTCAGCAACAGTGTGGTGTCTGCTTGTTGGATGCATTTCATCAAGGCATCGTGCGTGATGTCTTCGCTCACCACGATGGCTAAATCACGTTCAACCGGGTGCAAGCGGGAAACAGATTGGGCATGCGGCACGGGATGGGACATGACCGCATTCATTTCCAATTCAAAAAGCACAGGTGCATGGGTGAATCCCCATTGCTGGCGCCATTGGGGATGAAGCTCACCGATCCAACCCACCACTTGGTGTTGGCTGGTAATGCGGGCCGTGCGACCTGGGTGCAAAGCAGGATGCTGTGCCGCTTCAAAAGTCAGCGCATGGCCGGTCATCAAGCGACACACATCAGACTTCACATCAAAGAAATCCGTCAGCTTATCAATGCCGTTCCATCCCAACGGGTGCAAAGGGCCGTAAGCCAAACCAGCGATCAACACAGGTTGATCGATGCCTTGCACGGTCTGCAGGCTGTCTTGAACGGATGGATCGCGCCTGAAAACCCGTCCTGTTTCAAATACGCGCACACGGTGTGCTTTGCGGTCGAGATTGAATTTGGCAACTTGCAACAACGATCCGATCAAAGAAGACCGCATCACGTTCATCTGGCTAGCGATGGGATTGAGCAGTTGTATCGGTGCGTCGTTGCCTGCAAGCGTTCTTTCCCATTGCTCGTCAACAAAACTGAAATTGATGGTTTCCTGATAGCCGAGGTCAGCGAGTTGTCTTCTGACCGCAAACCCATGACGCTGATTTTCAGGCCGAATTTTCGGGGTGATAGGCGCTTGCGGCGAAGTGGTCGGAAGGTTTTCAAAACCCACCATCCGAGCAATTTCTTCTATCAAGTCCTCTTCCATTCTCAAATCAAAGCGGTAGGACGGTGGATGCACCGTCAGATTGCCCGTTGCTTGCTCCACCTCAAGGCCCAAGGCTTGCAAAGCATCCACCATGACTTGCTGGCTCAATGCTGTTCCAAGCACTTTATTGGCACGCTCAACCCGCAGTTGCACCGGTGTTGTGACCGGCATGTTGACTGGGTGGTCGTCGATCGGGGCGACGGTGGTTTGGTCGGTGCCGCAGATAGAAAGAATCAAGGAGGTGAGATGTTCCAGATGCTCTGTCGTGGTTTGCGGATCAACACCTCTTTCAAACCGATGTCCAGCATCGGTAGAAAAGTTGAAACGGCGCGAGCGGCCCGCGATGGCTGAGGGCCACCAAAAGGCGGCTTCTGCGTAAATATCCCGGGTGTCGTCGGACACTGCGGTGGCTGCACCACCCATGATGCCTGCCAAAGACTCGACTTGTTTGGCATCAGCGATCACACCCACCTTATCGTCAAGTGTGACCGTTTGACCGTTGAGCAACGTCAATGATTCGATGGGCTTTGCCCACCGGACATGCAATCCACCCTGAATTTTTTGCAAGTCGAATATATGCGTTGGTCTGCCAAACTCAAACATGACGTAATTGGAAATATCTACCAATGCGCTGATACTGCGCTGACCGCATCGCTCAAGACGCTGAACCATCCAAGCAGGTGTTTTGGCGGCAGGGTTCAGTGATTTGATGACGCGACCGCTGAACCTTCCACACAAGTCTTTGGCGTCAATTTGCACAGGCAATCTGTCGTTAGCTGTATTGGCCACGGCGGGAAACGACGGGTTTTTGAGAGGGCTGCGTGTCAGCGCAGATAACTCTCGCGCCACACCAAACACGCTCAAGCAATGCGCCAGATTGGGTGTGAGTTTCAATGTGAACAACGTGTCATCCAGCTTCAAATAATCGCGGATATTCACGCCAGGCTTAGCATCTGAAGGCAACTCCATCAGGCCTTCGCTGTCTTGAGAAATTTTCAATTCACGCGCAGAGCACAGCATGCCTTGGCTCTCGACACCTCTTAACTTACCCAGCTTGATAGTGAATGGTTTTCCATCCTCGCCTGGCGGCAACTGAGCGCCGACCATGGCACAAGGAACACTGATACCCACGCGAGCGTTGGGCGCTCCACACACAATCGATAAAGCTTGCGCCTGTCCAATGTCCACTTTGCAAATGCGCAAACGGTCGGCATCTGGGTGTTTTTCAACTTCAAGGATATGGCCAACCACCACGTGGCTGAAAAAAGGCGCGACGGGCTGGAGGTCTTCGACTTCCAAACCCGCCATGGTCAGCGTGTCAGCCAGCTGCTGGGTGGAAAGGGGTGGGTCACAAAATTCGCGCAACCAAGATTCAGGAAACTGCATGAATACGCCTTGAGAAGATCATTGAAACTGGCTTAAAAAACGAATATCGCCATCAAAAAACAGCCGCAAATCATTCACGCCATAGCGCAACATCGTCAACCGATCTGGGCCCATGCCAAAGGCAAACCCCATGAATCGCTCAGGATCCAAGCCCATGTTGCGAATCACATGCGGATGCACTTGGCCTGACCCCGCAACCTCTAACCAACGGCCTGCCAACGGCCCTTCAGGAAATTGAATATCGATTTCGGCGCTGGGTTCGGTGAAAGGGAAAAAGCTGGGCCGAAAGCGCAACACCACATCGTCGTTTTCAAAAAACGCATGACAAAAATCTGTGAATACCACTTTCAAATCTTTGAAGCTGATGTTTTCACCAATCCACAGGCCTTCACATTGGTGAAACATCGGGGAATGTGTGGCGTCGCTGTCAACGCGGTAAGTACGACCGGGCGCGATGACACGAATTTCTGGCATGGATTGCCCCGCATCCAACCGACTTTGGTATTTTTGAACATGCGCCATGGCATGGCGAATCTGCATGGGACTGGTGTGCGTTCGCAGCAAATAACCGCCCTCGACATAAAAGGTGTCGTGCATGGATCGGGCAGGATGGTCTTGAGGCGTGTTGAGCGCTGTGAAGTTGAACCAATCGGTTTCGATTTCTGGCCCCTGAGCCACATCAAAACCCATCGAGGTAAAAATATTTTCAATCCGTTCTAAGCTGAGAGACACGGGATGCAAGCCACCCTGCGCCATGGCGTGACTGGGCAAACTCACGTCAAAGGTTTCGGCCTTTAATTGGGCTTGCAATTCGGCGTCAGCCAATTTCTGACGGCAATCATGCAGGGCTTGCTCAATCGCTTGTTTGGCGGCATTGATCAAAGCGCCTTGTGCTTTTTTGGCATCGATGTCCAACGAAGACAGCGCCTTCATCAGCGTTGTTAAGTGCCCTGCCTTCCCGAAATATTGGGCCTTGGCATTCTCCAACTCTGCCGGTGATGCACACGCCGAAAACAGTTGTTTCGCCTGCTCCACCAAGGAATCGAGCTCATTCATATCTTGTCTCTGCTGCAAATGAAGAAGGGATTGAAGCCTGTGAAACCTCAATCCCTTGGGATCACCCTAGCCTGTTGGTCAGGTCAGAAGTGTCGACACCTGGTCAAGCTGCCAGTTTGGCCTTGACCTGATCCACGATGTGACCAAAAGCGGCTTTGTCATGAACCGCGAGGTCAGCCAACATCTTGCGGTCAATTTCGATGGCCGCTTTGCGCAAACCATTGGCAAACTGACTGTATGTGATGCCGAACTCACGGGCAGCTGCGTTGATACGCGCAATCCAGAGTTGGCGAAACACACGCTTTTTGGCGCGACGGTCACGGTAGGCATATTGGCCTGCCTTCATTACCGCTTCTTTGGCGATACGGTAAACATTACCGCGGCGTCCGCGGAATCCTTTTGCAAGGGCTAAAACTTTTTTGTGTCTGGCGCGAGCCGTCACACCACGTTTTACGCGAGGCATATCAAATTCTCCTTGTTCGTCCGTTGATCACAGGCCAGCCATGGGCAGCATTTGCGCCATGTGACCCATATTCGTTTCATGCACACCGGTAGGACCACGCAAATGGCGTTTATTTTTGGTGGTCTTTTTGGTCAGGATGTGCCGCTTGAAGGCTTGGCCGCGTTTGACGGTTCCACCAGGACGGACGCGAAAGCGCTTTTTAGCGCTGCTTTTGGTTTTCATTTTGGGCATGAAGATGCTCCTGTTTGTTGTGCTCGTGAGGCGCTGCGAACCTGACGCAGACTTGTTAGCCCCGAGACACTTGTTTGCGTGGCCTTTTACGCAGTCACGGTTTGCACAGTGTCAGCGGCGGGTTTGGCTACGCTACCCGTTTTTTTCTTGCCTGGCGCGATCATCATGACCATCTGCCGACCTTCCAGTTTGGGAAACTGCTCGACCACAATCAAGTCGGCCAGTTCATCCCGAATTCTTTGCAACAACGCCATGCCAATCTCTTGGTGGGTGATTTCCCTTCCCCTGAACCGCAAAGTGATTTTGCATTTGTCGCCGTCGTCCAAAAACCGCTTGATGTTTCTCAACTTGATGTTGTAGTCACCGTCATCAGTGCCTGGGCGGAATTTGATTTCCTTGACCTCAATCACCTTTTGTTTGGACTTGGCTTCCGCCGCCTTTTTTTGCTCTTGGTACTTGAATTTCCCGTAATCCATCAACCTACAAACCGGTGGCACAGCGGTCGGTGAAATTTCAACCAGATCTACATCCAGTTCACCTGCCATTCGCAGGGCTTCAGCAAGACTCAAAATGCCGATGGCTTCGTTGTTGGGGCCGCTGACGCGGACTTCGGGAGCCATGATTTCCCGATTAAGGCGGTGTTTGCGTTCCTCGCGTTGACGGCGATCGCGAAATTCAGTAGCGATGGTTCAATCCTTCAAAAAAATCACTGATAAATCAGCAAGAAACACCGTGCAGTTCGCCAAATGCATCCGACAAGGTCAGAGCTTGGTGGCAATGTCAGAGGCTAACTTTTGGGAGAAAGCTTCGAGTGTCATGACCCCGAGATCGGTATTGCCTCGGGCACGAACTGCGACGGTACCTGCTGCCATTTCCTTGTCACCCATGACCAGGATATACGGCAGCTTTTGCATTGAATGCTCCCGTATTTTATACGTGATTTTCTCGTTCCGGAGGTCAAAAACCACTCTAAACCCTTGATTTTTCAGTTTTTTCACGACACTGAGGGCATATTCGGCCTGTGCATCGGTGATATTGAGCACGACCACCTGCGCTGGGGCCAACCACACCGGCAGTGCGCCCGCATGCTGTTCAATCAAAATCCCGATGAAACGCTCAAGGCTACCCACGATGGCGCGATGCAGCATGACTGGCCGGTGACGTACACCGTCTTCGCCCACATACTCAGCACCCAAACGCTCCGGCATGGAGAAATCTACCTGGATAGTGCCGCACTGCCACTGACGGCCAATCGCATCCTTCAAGGTGTATTCAATTTTTGGCCCGTAAAAAGCGCCATCTCCCTCAGAAATGATGTAGTCGCATCCTGAGGCCATCAAACTTTGCATCAACGCATGCTCTGCGCGGTCCCAGCTTTCATCCGAGCCAATGCGCTGCGCCGGGCGCGTGGCGATTTTGTAGATGATGTCGTTGAAACCGAAATCGCGGTAAACCTTTTGCAAGAGTGCGGTGTACGACACGCATTCGTCCAAGATTTGTTCTTCGGTACAAAAAATATGGCCGTCATCTTGGGTAAATCCGCGCACACGCATGATGCCGTGCAATCCGCCCGTGGGTTCATTGCGATGGCATTGGCCAAATTCACCATAGCGCAAAGGCAAATCACGGTAACTTTTGATGCCCTGGTTGAAAATCAAAATATGCCCAGGGCAATTCATCGGTTTGAGCGCGTAGTCACGCTTCTCCGATTCGGTGGTGAACATGTTTTCGCGGTATTTGTCCCAATGGCCGGTTTTTTCCCACAAGGTTTTGTCCAAAATTTGCGGCGCTTTGACCTCTAAATAACCGTTGTCGCGGTAGACCTGACGCATGTACTGCTCGACCATTTGCCAAAGCGTCCAGCCATTGGGATGCCAGAACACCAACCCAGGGGCATGGTCATCCATGTGGAACAAATCCAGTTCTTTGCCAAGTTTGCGATGGTCACGCTTCTCGGCCTCTTCGAGCTGCGTCAAATAAAGCTGCAAATCTTCTTTGCTGGCCCAAGCGGTTCCGTAAATACGCTGCAGCATTTCGTTTTTGCTGTCTCCGCGCCAATAAGCGCCCGCCACTTTCATGAGTTTGAAATGCTTGAGGCGGCCCGTGCTGGGCACATGAGGCCCACGACACAAATCTTCAAACTCACCCTCACGGTACAAACTCACGTCCTCAGCGGCGGGAATGCTTTGAATGATTTCAGCTTTGTAGTGTTCGCCCAAGGATTTGAAATAGGTAACTGCTTCGTCTCTTGGCAATACGCGCCTGACAACAAGTTCGTCCTTGTTGGCCAATTCGGACATGCGCTTTTCAATGGCGGACAAGTCATCAGGGGTGAAAGGCCGTTCAAAAGAAAAATCGTAATAAAAACCGTTGTCGATGACTGGCCCGATCGTGACCTGCGCTTGCGGAAACAAAGACTTCACCGCATAAGCCAACAAGTGTGCCGTGGAATGGCGAATCAACTCCAGCCCATCTGGATCCTTGGCGGTAACGACAGCAACGCTGGCGTCGCGAGACAACAGGTATGACGTGTCAACCAATTGCCCATCGACTTTGCCGCCCAAAGCCGCTTTGGCCAATCCGGCGCCTATGGATGCGGCCACTTCTGCCACCGTCACGGGATTGGGGTACTCGCGCAAAGAACCGTCAGGTAATGTGATTTGAACCATGTGTCTCAGGGAAAAGTAAAAGGCGCGGATTCAACCGCGCCAACATTGCAGGAAATCTGACAACTTGTTGATTTTCCCACAAAAAACCCGGCCTAAGCCGGGTTCTTGCGGGCACAAAAGGGTCAGTGGAACTGCTCTTCTTCCGTAGAACCAGCCAGTGCTTTCACGCTGGAGGAACCGCCCTGGATCACCGTCGTCACGTCATCAAAGTAGCCCGCGCCGACCTCTTGCTGATGAGAA
>SXWY01000097.1 GCA_005789825.1 Burkholderiales bacterium
CAGCCGAAAAACGCCCCCGTGAAATTGAGTCAAATGGACAAGGCGACCATGTTGCTCAACGAAGTGCCCGGCGTGCAAGCCAGCGTGCGATTGAGCACCGGCCAAGAAGAAGGCGAAACCATCGCCTTGGTGCAAGTGCAAGACAAGCGACCTTGGGACGGACAAATCACCTTGGACAACACCGGCTCGATCAGCACCGGTGCCTACCGTTTCAGTTCGCAATATTCTCGCTACGGTTGGTTGGGCCGAGGCGATGTCAGCAACATCCAATATTTGCACAGCGCGGGCTTGGACTACGCCAGACTGGGCTACAGCGAACCCTTGGGACATGGCGGCGCACGCTTTGGCGGCAACACCGAATGGACCCGATACACCGTGGTCGACCCCACCTACGACGCCTTGGATCTGCACGGGCCAGCGACCACGCTCAATGGTTTTGTCAGCCAGCCGTTGGTCAGGCATCGCCAATTCAGCAGCGACTTGGTGCTGTCTGGCGACCACAAAAAATACACCAACCACAGCAAGTTTTCCACCACCCGCTACCAACTCGATTCGTTGTCGGCCAGTGTGCAAATCAACAGCCAAGACCAATGGATGGGCGGCGGCGAAAACAGCGCCAGCCTTCAACTCACCCGAGGCTTGATCGACTACGAAACCGACAAGAGCGATGGCACCGAAGGCCTGTTCACCAAATGGCGCTTGAGCATCAACCGCAAACAAAAAGTGGATGCGGCGCAAATGCTGCTGCTCTCCTACCAACGGCAACGCGCCAGCCGCAACCTGGACAGCTCAGAAAAATTTGGCATCGGTGGCTCGGGCGCGGTCAGGGCTTATCCCGCAGGAGAAGCCAGCGGCACCCAAGCCAACCTGTTCTCCATCGAACTGCAGCGTGATTTCCAATGGAACAAGCAGGCCTACAAATTCAGCTCGTTCTACGACGTGGGTGAAGTGGACAAAGAAAAACACGCCACGAGCACCGGTCTGAATTCGTACAAGTTGCAAGGCATTGGCCTGTGGCTGGGCGCCTCCTACCCGAACGCATGGGGCCAGTCGCAGTGGCGGGTGACCTGGGCGCGTCGCCTCGGCAGCAACCCAGGCGCATCCAACGGCAACGACGCAGATGGGACATACTATCTGAACCGTTTTTGGTTGAGCGCCAGTCAGATGTTTTAAACCATGCGCACACACAACGCCCTCTTCACCCCACACCGAGTCGCTTTGGCGGTCGCGTGCTTGTGTGTGGGCCTGGCCAGGGCCCAAACCGCGCCCTCACCCAGCCAATTGCCCAGCGGTGGCAAAGTGGTCGGCGGCGCGGCCAGCATCAGCGCCACAGGCAGCACGCTCAACATCAACCAAAGCAGCAACCGCGCGGCGATCGACTGGAACAGCTTCAATGTCGGCAGCGATGCGCGGGTGAATTTCAACCAGCCATCGGCATCCTCGGTCACGCTCAATCGGGTGGTGGGCGGCGACCCCAGCCAGATCATGGGCCGCATCAACGCACCGGGGCAAGTGTTCATCAGCAACGCCAGTGGCGTGATTTTTGGTGCCAAGTCTCAGGTAGATGTCGGCGGTTTGCTGGTCACCACCCTGGGCATCAGCAACGAAGATTTCATGGCGGGCAAAAGCAGTTTCAGTGGCAACGGCACAAACGCCAGCGTGGTCAACCAAGGCACATTGCAAGCCGCGCTCGGCGGCTTTGTGGCGCTGCTCGCCCCCGAGGTACGCAATGAAGGCATCATCGTGGCGCACCAAGGCACCGTGGCATTGGGCGCTGGCAACAAAGCCACGTTGGTATTCAGTGGCAACAGCTTGACCACGTTGGAAGTGGACCAAGGCATCATCCATGCACTGGTTGAGAACAAACACATGTTGATGGCCGACGGCGGCTTGGTGCTGATGACCGCCCGCAGTGCCAGCGCATTGATGGGCAGTTTGGTAAAAAACAGCGGCACGGTTCAAGCCCAAACCATCGCCAACAAAAATGGCCGTATTTTGTTGATGGGCGACATGACATCGGGCACCACCGTGGTCGACGGCACACTTGACGCCAGCGCACCCCATGGCGGAGACGGCGGGTTTGTGGAGACGTCGGCGGCGCGTGTGAAGATCGCCGAGCAAGCACGCATCACCACGCTTGCACCCACTGGCAAAACCGGCAACTGGTTGGTGGACCCGGTCGATTTCACCGTCGCCGACAGTGGCGGCGACATGACCGGCACCACCTTGCAAAACAACTTGGGCACCAGCAACGTAGAGTTGCAAAGCGCAGCGGGTGCCACCAGTGGCCTGGGTGATGTGAATATCAACACCTCCATCAACTGGTCGGCCAACACCACGCTGACGTTGACTGCATCGAACAACCTCAACATCAACGCCAACATGATGGCTACCGGCAGCAGTGCGGGCTTGGTGATCAAGCCCAACACGGCCAACACATATTTAAGCGTCACACAATCAGCCAGCGGCAGCGGCGTGTTCAATTTGCTGTTTGGCAAATACATCAAGCTCACTGGCGCAAACCCCACTCTGAGCATCGCCGGACAAAGCTATACGGTGATCAACAGCTTGGGCACGCAAACCAGCAGCGGCGACG
>SXWY01000098.1 GCA_005789825.1 Burkholderiales bacterium
ACCTTCTCGATCGCCAAAACCTACCTCGCGATGCTCGCTGGCGTAGCACACGACACAGGTTTGTTACCCGATGTCCATGAACCAGTTCACCGTAGAGTTGCAGGCATCGGTTTCGAAGATACACACAACGCTCAAGTCACATGGATGCATTTGCTGCAACAAACCAGCGAATGGGAAGGCAGTTGTTTTGGTATCCCCGACCAAGTGGACCGTTACCGCCATTTGCAATACCAACCTACTCCACCCGTTGGCAAAAAAGGTGATGCGCGTCCTCTGCAAGCACCTGGCAGCTACTGGGAATACAACGACGTGCGCATCAACCAATTGGCATTAGCACTTTTGCATGTGTTTCGTCGTCCTTTGCCTGACGTGTTTCGCGAGACCATTGCCAAACCTTGCGGTGTCAGCAACAACTGGAAGTGGGAGGGTTACCACAACAGTTGGGTAGAGATCGACGGAAAACGCATGCAGTCTGTCCCTGGCGGCACGCACTGGGGTGGCGGCATGTCTATTTCTAGCGCAGACCAAGCTTTGATGGGACAGATGTTGCTCAATGGCGGACGTGTGGGCGGAAACCAAGTGTTATCGCAAGCATGGGTGCGCAGCATGCACGCCCCTTGCGATATTGCCAACTGGTATGGCATGTTGGTGTGGCTCAACACCCAACGCGGTATTTGCAAAGGCGCTTCAGAGTCAAGCTACTTTTGTATCGGTGCTGGTGCTTCGTTTGTTTGGATCGACCCAGAAAATGAATTGGTCGCAGTGGTGCGCTGGATAGAGGGATCGCATATCAATGGGTTTTGTGAACTCGTAACTAAAGCGCTCAATACTGCATCTGCAGCCAAGCCTTTTCTAAGCGCTTAACGCTTACTGGCTGCGGCGTCCGTAATTCTTGCGCAAAAAAACTCACCCGCAATTCTTCTAACAACCAGCGGTAGGCCTGCATGCGCTCGTCGGTAGCGCCTTTTCTTTCTGCCACCAAGCGCCAATATTTTTGCTCCCATGGTTTGAGCTCAGCCATCTTGCTGGCGTCGCGTGCAGGGTCTTCGCGCAATTTATCAAGGCGCAACACAATCGCTTTGAGGTAACGCGTGAAATGCTGCAGTTGCGTATAGGGCGTTTCTAAAACAAAACGCTTGCCCACCAAACGTTGTAATTGTTGGGCGCAATCGGTCACTGCTTCAGGGTGCGCTTTGGTATCTTTGATTTTTCGGCTGGCTTGGGCGAATTCAATCAAGACGTTGGCGGCCATTCTGGCGACTTCGTTGGCAATCAAGGTTAAGCGACCACGGCCTTCTTCTAAGCGTTGTTGAAACGATGCGGCGTCTGTCGGTAACGGGTCTAACAAAAACGCCCGCTCCAGCGCCAAATCCAAAATTTGTTGTTTGAGTTCATCTGCCGTGCCGCCGCCAGACCCGTCGTTGGCTTTGCCGACCAACATATAAGTAACAGACATTTTTTGTAAGTCTGGCAAATTCTTTTCTAAATACTTGATGGCATCTTTGATTTGCAAAGCAAACAAACGCCGCAAACCTGCGCGGTGTTTGCTTGCCGCCATATCGGGTTCGTCAAATACCTCTATGCGTACGGCATCACCCGTATCGACCAAGGCAGTAAAGCCCACCAACGTTTGATCGCCTTGGTTAATTTCCATCAACTCTGGCAACTCACCAAACGACCAGGTGGTGAAAGTTTTTTCTGAGCTGCCTGCAGTGACTTGTTTGTGCGGTGCATTTCCCGAATGACTTCCGCTTACGAAGGCAAATTGCAAATCGCCACGATTGGAGGAAACCCGCTCCTCATCCGCCGACTCCTGCGCTTTAGGTATGGCTTCTTTCAAGCCAGCCAATGCCTGAAACGCACCACGCGCCTGCACACCCCATTGCGATTTCAAGGCGCTCAGTTGTCTGCCTTGTGCGAGTTGACGGCCACGCTCGTCGACCAAGCGAAAGTTCATAAACAAATGTTGCGCCAGCATGTCAGGCTTGAGGTCTGCGCGCTTCAAATCCAAATTCGTTTCAGCCCGAACCAGTGCCAATACAGCGTCTACCAAAAACCCGTTGCCAAACTTTTCATCTGTACATAAAACTTGGGTAAAACGCTCTGCGGCATCAGGCAAAGGCACCAAACGCGCGCGCGGTTTTTGGTGCAAGGTTTTGAGGAGCGCCAGCACTTTTTGTCCCAGCATGCCCATCACCAACCAGTCGGCTCGCTCTTCGCTGACTTGGTTGAGCACATACAAAGGCACAGTCACGGTCATGCCGTCTTTGGCGTCACCCGGTTCATGCAAATACTCGACCATGCAATCCACACCACCCAAACGCACCGTGGCAGGAAAAGCTTGCGTAGTAATGCCCGCGGCTTGGTGGCGCATCAACTCTTCTTTGTTGAGCAGCAACAAATTGGGTTGACGTTTGACTTCTTCGCGGTACCAACGCTCCAGGGTCACCAAGCTACACACATCGGCCGGCAACTGCTGGTCGTAAAACGCATAAATCAAAGCGTCATCGACCAACACGTCTTGACGCCGCGATTTGTGTTCGAGTTCTTGCACCTCTTCAATCAAACGCTGGTTAGCTGCCAAAAAGCGTAATTTGGTGTCCAACTCGCCTTCGACCAAAGCTTGTCGAATAAAGATATCGCGCGCCCCCGCTGCGTCGATCTTGCTGTAACTCACCCGTCGGCCGTTATAAACCACCAAGCCATACAAAGTAGCGCGCTCCAGCGCCTTGACCTCTCCGGCTTTTTTCTCCCAATGCGGATCGAGCAATTGTTTTTTGAGCAAATGGCCACCCACATGCTCCAGCCACTGGGGTTCGATATTGGCAATACCGCGACCAAACAAACGCGTGGTCTCCACCAACTCACTAGCCACAATCCAACGCCCTGGCTTTTTGCGCAAATGCGCACCAGGGTGTGGATAAAACTTGATACTGCGCGCGCCCAAATACTCATGCGCGTTGCTGGTACGCGTGCCGACAGTCGCTGGATTGCTTGCAACAGGCTCTGCTTTAAAACCAATATTTCCCAACAACCCCGCCAACATCGCCATATGCAGTTCTTCGTAACTCGCGGGCTGGGTGTTGAGGCGCCATTTGTGTTCGCGCACCACAGTCAGCAACTGCGAATGTGTGTCACGCCATTCACGCACGCGTCGCACGTTGACAAAGTTTTGCCTTAACAAGGCTTCGTATTTGCGGTTGGACAGTTTGTGTTCTTTCTCGCCCCCCGTGCGTCCTTGTTCTAACCACTTCCACAGCGACAGATACCCACTGAATTCGCTACGGTCGTCATCAAACTTGGCATGGGCTTGGTCAGCAGCGGCTTGCGCTTCCATCGGTCGGTCACGCACATCTTGTCCGCTCAAGGCAGAGGCGATCACCAGTACCTCTTCCAAAGCATTGCGCTGCCGCGCTTCCAAAATCATGCGGCCTATGCGCGGGTCTAGTGGCAGTTTGGAGAGTTCGATACCGATGGGAGTTAGCTCATTGGCGTCGTCCACCGCCCCGAGTTCGTTGAGCAACTGATAGCCATCAATAATCGCTTTCGGACGGGGCGCCTCTAAAAACGGAAATCTTTCCACATCGCCCAGATGCAAGGCTTTCATACGCAAGATCACACCAGCGAGAGAACTGCGCAAAATCTCTGGATCGGTAAACCGTGCACGACCCAGAAAGTCTTGCTCGTCGTACAAACGAATACAAATGCCATCGGCCACACGTCCGCACCGACCCGCACGTTGGTTGGCAGCCGCTTGGCTGATGGGCTCGACCATCAATTGCTCGACCTTGCTGCGCCAGCTGTAACGCTTAACACGCGCGCTTCCCACGTCGATCACATAGCGAATGCCGGGCACGGTGAGCGAGGTCTCGGCCACATTGGTGGCTAAGACGATGCGCCGGCCGGAGGTGTTGTCAAACACGCGGTCTTGTTCAGCACTCGAGAGCCGTGCAAACAGGGGTAACACTTCCGCGCCACGCAAAACGGGCGAATGGCTCAAATGCCCGCGCAAATGCTCTGCTGCTTCGCGAATTTCGCGTTCGCCAGGCAAGAACACCAAAATGTCGCCCCGTTGCGAAGGCTGTTGCCACAACTCGTCGACAGCATCGGCTATCGCTTGGTTCACGTCGTAATCGCGGCTTTCCTCGTAAGGGCGGTAACGCACCTCGACGGGGAACATGCGCCCCGACACCATCAACACAGGCGCTGGCCCTTTGGCGCTGGCAAAGTGTTGGGCAAATCGGTCAGCGTCAATCGTGGCAGATGTGACGATGATTTTGAGATCCGGTCTGCGCGGCAAGATTTCACGCAAGTAGCCCAGCAAAAAATCAATATTCAAACTGCGTTCGTGCGCTTCGTCAATGATCAGCGTGTCATAGGCCTGCAACAGCGGATCGGTTTGCGTCTCAGCCAGCAAAATCCCGTCGGTCATCAATTTGACCGAAGCGTCGCGCGACAGCTTGTCCTGAAAACGCACTTTGTAGCCGACCACCTCGCCAAGCGGCGTTTTCAGCTCTTCGGCGATGCGCTTGGCCACCGATGTGGCTGCGATGCGTCTTGGCTGGGTGTGGCCAATGATTTGCCGGCGTTTGGGTTTGGGTTTGGATAAATTGGGGTCAGACACCGAGTTTTGCTTCGCAAAATCGGTGTCTGACCCCAATTTCTTCCAGCTTCCTCTGCCCAACGCCAAGGCCATTTTGGGCAATTGCGTGGTTTTGCCCGACCCGGTTTCACCGCACACGATCACCGCCTGATGCGCTTGTATCGCCGACATGATGTCGTCGCGGCGGGCACTGACCGGCAGGTCTTCTGGAAATTCGATGGTTGATGTTGAGATGATGGATGTCACCGGTAAATTATCCCACGACACATATTCACGTGTTACACTTATTTCAGTGAACTCGTGTTATCGGAGTGACAGCATGGCTAATCTCACCATTTCCGTGGACGAAAACCTTGTCAAGCAAGCGCGTATCAAGGCCATCCAAGAAGGCACGTCGCTCAGCGCCAAAGTGCGTGAAATGCTGGCCGCTTATGTGCAACAAGACATACCCAGCGCGACAGTCGTCGTTCCTAAGTTGCCAGTTTCCAAAGCCACAGGAGGTCTGATGCCCGGCATTGACCCCAGCAGCAACCGCTCCTTCAGTGAAGCCATGGATGCCGACACAGATATTAACCCTATCAAATGACACCTGACGTGAATGTGTTGGTATCGGCATACCGTCCGGATCACCCGCATCATCTCCCCGCACGCCTATGGCTGGACGAAACCGTTCGTCAGGCGGCTAACGGTCGCGCCAGTTTTGTACTTCTCAGCATGGTCGTGACCGGATTTATCCGAATCACCACCCATCCCCAAATATTCCGCGAAATTGACTCCGTACAAGATGTAAGCGACTTTATTGACAGCCTACTGCGTTGTCCCGGAGCGCAATTTCAATCACACAGTGCTACCTGGCCCCACTTACAAAAACTGTTTCTCACGCAACGCGTCAGAGGTCATCTGGTCAGCGACGCATGGATTGCTGCAACCGTCATGCAATCTGGTGAGACACTCTGTACATTCGATCGCGACTTCGCTCGTCTTGTGCCCAATAACCAACTGATTTTGCTCAAGCCTTAACGACTCAAACATATGTCCACTGTTTTCAATTTCACCTTCGTCCCCTGGTTCCGCTCGGTCGCGCCTTACATCCATATGCACCGGGGCAAAACCTTTGTGGTGGCCATCGCAGGCGAAGCCATTGAAGCCGGTAAATTGCCGAGCTTGGTACAAGACTTGGCCATGATCCAAAGCATGGGTGTCAAGATTGTGCTGGTGCATGGTTTTCGCCCCCAAGTGAATGAGCAACTCAAGGCCAAAGGACATGCACCCAAGTACTCGCACGGTATTCGCATCACCGACAGCGTGGCGCTCGATTGCGCCCAAGAAGCGGCTGGGCAATTGCGTTATGAAATAGAAGCAGCATTCAGCCAAGGCCTTCCCAACACCCCCATGGCGGGGGCCACCATCCGCGTGATATCGGGTAACTTCATCACCGCACGACCGGTCGGCATTGTGGACGGCGTAGATTTTCAACACTCGGGTTTGGTGCGCAAAGTGGATGTCCCCGGCATCAGCAAAACCTTGAGCCTCGGTGCCATGGTGTTGTTGTCCCCGTTTGGGTTTTCTCCCACTGGCGAGGCTTTCAACCTGACCATGGAAGAAGTCGCCACCTCTGTATCGATTGCTTTGCAAGCAGACAAACTTATCTTTGTCACCGAAGTACCCGGCATACGGCTCAAACCTTTTGAGCCCGCCAGCGAAGACAACCCGATCGACACCGAAATGCCGCTTGAAGTAGCGGAGCGTTTATTGGCAGAAGCACCGTCCGCCAACACACCCACAGACATAGCGTTTTACCTGCAACATTGCGTGAAAGCCTGTAAGGCCGGCGTCGAACGCAGCCATATCTTGCCGTTCGCGGTCGACGGTGTGTTGCTGCTAGAAATTTATGTGCATGATGGTATTGGCACCATGGTGGTAGATGAGCGTTTAGAGAGTTTGCGCGAAGCAACGCCCGATGACTTGGGTGGCGTCTTGCAATTGATTGAGCCCTTTGAAAACGATGGCACCTTGGTGCGCCGTGAACGCACCGAAATTGAACGCGACATCGGCAACTACACCGTGATCGAACACGATGGTGTGATTTTTGGTTGCGCAGCGCTTTATCCGTATGCTGAACAAAAAACTGCAGAGATGGCCGCTTTGACCGTGTCACCCCATTCACAAGGTCAAGGCGACGGCGAAAAATTATTGCGTCGCATTGAACAACGCGCCAAACACATGGGTTTGGAAAGTATTTTTGTGTTGACCACACGTACCATGCACTGGTTTTTAAAGCGTGGTTTTGTACAAGTACCGATCGATTGGTTGCCCCAAGCACGGTTGGGGAAATACAGCCCTGACCGCAAAAGCGTGGTGTTGGTCAAACGGCTGCCTGTCAATTGAATCCAGCAGGCCAGCAAATTGACAACTACCGGTTTCTCAGTGTGCAGGTGGAAATCGGTCATCGTTGGCTGCTTGTTGAGGCCCACCCAATTTGCGCCAGACCACGGTCACCATCCATATCAACATAGCCACAAACACCACAAATGACCAATTGGCAATAGAGCCACCTAAAAACGTCCAGTCGATCTTGGTGCAGTCCCCGCTGCCCCTGAATATCAGCGGAATCGCGCGTTGCAAAGGAAATGCCTCGATCATCCCGTAAAAGTCTCTTCCACAACTGGCGATATTTGGCGGATACCACTGCAACCAAGACTGGCGCGCTGCAACAAACGCACCAAAGCCAGCTGTCAGCACACCAACTGCCACCAAGACCCGACCCGCTCTCAGATGGCTGACAAGACAACCCATCAAAGCGACCACACCGAGAACCATGACAGCATAGCGCTGCACGATGCACATGGGGCAAGGCTCTAGGCCCACCACATGCTGCAAATAAAGCGCGAACCCCAAAATAACGACACAAGCCATCAACAACATGGCCCATGCGAGGCGGACGGTCAGCAAATTCCAAAATTTCAAAAACATGGCTGTTGTGGCTCCTAACATCGGTATGAGTCTAGCCAGTTTCCACCACATGGCCTGATTGACAGTACCAAAGGCGACCGACCAGAGGGGATTCAAAGCTTGCTACAGTCATGGCATTGTCTGACACTCGCGAGGAATTTCATGGCACGCACTGTTCATTGCATCAAACTTGAGAAAGAAGCCGAAGGCTTGGATTTACCGCCCTACCCCGGTGATTTGGGTAAACGCATTTGGGAAAACGTCAGCAAAGAAGCATGGGCGGCTTGGCTCAAGCACCAAACCATGTTGGTGAATGAAAACCGCTTGAACCTTGCCGATTTGCGCGCCCGCCAATATTTAGCGCGGCAAATGGAAAACCATTTCTTCGGCGATGGTGCAGACGCTGCACAAGGTTATGTACCTCCCCCTGCAGCCTGATTGTTTTCAGCACGATGGAAGCTGACAAACGTTGTATCGTCATCGGGGCTGGCATAGCAGGCGCAGCCAGCGCCCGTGCATTGGCCGACCGTGGATGGCAAGTCAAAGTTTTGGATATTGCACCAGAGCCCTGCGCTGCTGCCTCGGGGGTACCGGTTGGTGTGGTGTCTTGTCATGCATCTCCTGACGACAACTTGTTGTCGCAATTGACCCGCGCTGGCATGCAACAAACGCTGGCGTTTGCCCGTCAGCATTTGACCGAAGGCCAAGACTGGTTGCCCTGCGGTGTGCTTGAGCGTCGGCTTACAGACGCCGAGCATCCGAAAAAGCCTTGGCAAGCACCCACCCCTGACAGCGTGTGGTTTTCGCATGTGCAATTGGCTCAACCAGAGCAATTGAAAGCGGCAGGTTTAAGCAACGAGAGTTCCCAAGACCTGTGGCAACCACAAGGCGCATGGATCAAACCCATGGCACTGGTACGCGCCCTGCTCAGCCATGACAACATCCACTTCATGGGCTTGCATGAAGCTGAAAACATACAAAAAAGCGCCGCCACCGGCGAATGGCAATTGCGCATCAAACACCATATTTCTATTCCCAGCATGGGCAGTTCGCACACCTACACCAGCGAATCTGCGCCTCAAGTTGTGTTGGCCACAGGCGCTCACACACCCGATTTTTTGAACCAAGTTTTGTATGAACCCGATATGGGCCTACACCCGATCAGCGGGCAAGTGTCATGGGGCTTGCAACCCGCTGCTCTTGATACCCTGCTGCCGCCTTTTGCAGTCAATGGACACGGCAGCTTTGTGGCGCATGTGCCCACCGCAGAAGGCAATGCTTGGTACTGTGGTGCTACCTTTGAACGCCACCAAGCCTCCACGGCGGTCAGCGAACAAGCCCATGGCCACAACTTCCAACGGCTCAAACAGTTGTTGCCCCAAGCCGCGCAAACATTGGAATCGCAATGGCACAGCGACAGCGAACTGCATGCTTGGGTGGGCGTGCGCTGTGCATCCGTCAACCGATTGCCCAAAGTGGGTGCTTTGAATACGCAGCGATGGCCAGGCTTGCATATGCTGTCTGCCCTGGGTTCACGAGGATTGACGACTGCATTGTTGTGCGCCCAACACTTGGCCGATGGCATAGAAGGTCGCGCGTCTGGTCTGCCCGATGCGCTTTTCAAAGCCATGGCGTGTGATTTGGATAACGCATAAAAAAACGCTGCCCTCTCGGACTGCGCTTTGAAGTGTTCCCTCGGAAGTATGTATTTTTAGAAGTTCAATTGGGCTCTGACGGACAACATGCTCTCGTGACTGGTACTGTATAAAGTGGCTGACACTGTCTTTGACTGATCGGTCACTGGACGGTCAAAGTTGGTTTAAGAATAGTTCATCAACACTCTAGAGTTTGGATTCAGGATCTAATTCATGCCAAGCTTTCATGTTTGCGCTTTCTCTGACATTTGCTTTTGGCTGGAAACTTAAGATGCTTGCCCAGGTTACAACAGAAGCTGCAGCCCCCGTATGCGTGAAAGTCGTTGGGGTAACTTCATACTCAACTTTGTCCAGCGCGAAACCCAAGTGAATACTTGAAATGGACTTTTTGTGGTTCTGATATCGATCCGAAATAGTCTGATTTTTGAAGCGAATTGATGAGCTTGATCAAGTCGTCCCCATCTTTGACCACCACACCATTAACAGCTAAAAAATCAATATCTATTGCGGTGTTCATTCTGACAACATCGGCGTCCAAACCATTGTTCACAGCGCTTCATCCTTTGTTTCACTGAGCATAAACGGTGAATTACCCTGCATAGGGAGTCGGCGAGTGTACTTATATCGAATTTGCATATACGTCCAACTAAAAAATAGTTTGTTTGTCTTCACGCTCTGCATATAGTCTCGGACATATGGAAAATTTCTCTTTCGCTTTTGTCTTAGCTGGTTTTGTGGTGGGCCTGATCGTAGGCCTCACAGGCGTCGGTGGTGGTTCTTTGATGACGCCCTTGCTGATATTTGGTTTTGGTATCAAACCTGCACTTGCAGTCGGCACCGATTTGTTGTTTGCAGCAGGCACCAAGTTCGGCGGTCTGCTCAATTTCGCCAGGCAACGCATCATTCCTTGGCGCGTGGTGTTCAGTCTCAGTTTGGGCAGCGTGCCAGCAGCCGTTGTCACCTTGGCACTGTTGCACCACTTCGGCACCTCCAACCCCAGCGTTCAGCATGCCATCACTTTCACGCTTGGCATTGCTTTGTTGCTGACTGCTGCTGCCACACTTTACAAAGCCATTCGCGGCCCATTGCGCCAACAAAGCGCTGATATCGATGAACACCGGTTGGCCGCCGACATTGCCACCCATGCGTGGATGCCTGTGGTGTTTGGTGCAGTGATCGGCGTGTTAGTCACGCTCACCTCGGTCGGTGCAGGTGCGATTGGCGTGACTGCATTGATGCTGCTTTATCCGCAATTGCCCTTGCCACGTATCGTGGCCGCCGATGTCGCCTACGCCGTTCCGCTGACGCTGGTTGCGGGCTTGGGACATGCCTCGTTGGGTACTGTGGACTGGTCGCTGCTAGGCATGTTGCTCATTGGTTCATTGCCAGGTATTTGGCTGGGCTCGCAAATGGTGACGAAAGTCCCCGAACGCTTTATTCGCTCCGCTTTGTCTGTGCTGTTGGCATGGGCAGGTGGCAAATTGATTTTGATCTGACGCACCATGTACCAATACACCGACTTTGACAAACTTTTTGTCCGCGAGCGCGCGGCACAGTACAGAGACCAGTTACAACGCCACCTCCATGGCCAACTCAGTGACGATGAGTTCAGACCTTTGCGCTTGCAAAACGGTTGGTACTTACAACGCTATGCACCCATGCTGCGTGTGGCTGTGCCTTATGGAGAACTGAGCAGTGCCCAACTTCGTGTACTGGCGACCATTGCCCGCGACTACGACGTGCCAGACGCAGACGTGTTTCAGCATGCCCAAGCCACCCAAGACAACATCGGTGGTATTTCTGCACCCCCCTTGACCAAAGGGTATGCCCATTTCACGACCCGCCAAAATTTGCAGTACAACTGGATTGCGCTGGAGAAAAGTGCGGACGTGATGGATTTGCTGGCCAGCGTCAACATGCACGGCATACAAACCAGTGGCAACTGCATACGCAACATCACCAGCGACGAGCGTGCAGGGGTTGCGATTGACGAAATCGTCGATCCTCGTCCTTTTGCAGAAATTCTTCGCCAATGGAGCACGTTGCATCCCGAATTTGCGTTTTTACCGCGCAAATTCAAAATTGCCATCAGTGGTGCCTTGGAAGACCGCGCTGCCACCGCATGGCATGACGTTGGATTGCACGCGCTGCGCAACGCTGCCGGGGAAGTGGGTTTTCGCGTCATGGTGGGCGGAGGCATGGGGCGCACGCCCATCACGGCGAGCGTGATTTGCGAATTTTTGCCGTGGAACCAAATACTCAACTACTTGGAAGCGGTGGTGCGTGTTTACAACCGCTGGGGCAGACGCGACAACATCTACAAAGCACGGATCAAAATTTTGGTCAAAGCCGAAGGCAAACGCTATACCGACGAAGTTGAAGCCGAATACCAGCGCATACTCACGCAAGACGGTGCGCCCCACACCATCACCCAAGCTGAATTCGACAGAGTGCAAGCCAGTTTTGTACCACCCCAACTTGCTAAACCCTCTGCGTTGTCGGCAGAAGCCATTCATTCTCAATTGGCAAAAGCCGCAGACACCGACAAAGATTTTGCGCGCTGGCTGCAACAAAACGTCGCGCCGCATCGCGATCCCCATTTGCGCGTGGTGACCTTGTCCTTCAAACGCCTGGGCCAAGCACCCGGAGACGCCACCGCTGACCAGTTGGACGCGGCGGCTGAATTGGCTGATCGGTTTTCTGCCTCTGAAGCACGCGTGAGCCACGACCAAAACCTGGTGCTGCCATGGGTCTGCGCAGAACAACTGCCGACGCTCTACCAAGCCGCCAAATCATTGGGGCTGGCCAAACCGAACATACGCATGTTGACCGACATGATTGCTTGCCCGGGTGGAGACTATTGCGCATTGGCCAATGCCCGTTCCTTGCCTGTGGCAGCGGCCATCACCGAACGTTATCAAGACTTGGACGAACTCTTTGACTTGGGTGAAATCGATTTACACATCAGCGGATGCATCAATTCTTGCGGCCATCACCACAGCGGACATATTGGCATTTTGGGTGTGGATAAAGATGGCAAAGAGTGGTATCAGGTCACGCTCGGTGGTTCTGACGGCTCGTCTCTCAGTGGCGCACCCAAAGCCGGTAAAGTGGTCGGGCCGTCTTTTTCATCTGCGGAAGTGGTCGATGTGATTGACGCTGTTTTGCAGGTCTACACAGAGCAACGGATGCACGGAGAAACATTCATTGATGCACTCCAACGAATTGGCATTGAGCCATTCAAACTGGCTGCCAATGCAGCACGCCATCCCAGCGATGACGAAGCATTGACCACGGTAGATTGAAAGCTGAATATGCGATTGATGTCACACACCGAACACACAGTACTTCCCCACCAGTACACCCTGACATTGGGGAATGATGCAGACCCCTTGCAACAAGCTCTTGAGGGCATACAAACGATTGTGTTGCAGTTTCCCAAATTCACCGATGGCCGCGCTTTCAGCCAAGCATTGATGTTGCGACGCCGTTGCGGCTTTGAGGGCGATATTCGTGCCGTGGGCGATGTGCTGATTGATCAACTCAGCCAGATGCAACGTTGCGGTTTCAGCAGCGCGGTTTTGCGTGCCGACC
>SXWY01000099.1 GCA_005789825.1 Burkholderiales bacterium
ACTGCTTGGCTGTGTCTGCGTCATGCACATACACCGGCCAGCCCAAATCCAACAACCGTTTGGCCATGCCGCCGCCCATGTTCCCCGTTCCCACAATGCCTGTTTTTTTACTCATGATTGCACCAACTGTTTGGCTTTGGCGATAGACAGCAAGATACCCATGCCAAAACCCAAGGTGACCATGGCCGTCCCGCCGTAACTGATGAAAGGCAGAGGCACACCTACCACTGGCAATATGCCGCTGACCATGCCCATGTTGACAAAAGCATAGGTGAAAAAGATAAGGGTCACGCTGCCCGCCAACAAACGGGCAAACAAGGTGGGCCCTTCCATGGCAATGGCCAATCCTCTGAACACCAAAAACACAAAACCTGCGATCAAACACAAATTGCCCAGCAGACCAAACTCTTCGCCATAAGCCGCGAAGATGAAATCGGTGGTGCGCTCAGGGATGAAATCCAAATGGGTTTGCGTGCCTTGCATGAAACCTTTGCCAAAAAAACCGCCTGAGCCGATGGCAATCATGCCTTGGATGATGTGAAAGCCTTTGCCCAATGGATCCCGCCAAGGGTCTAACAAAGTGCACACCCGCTGGCGTTGGTATTCCCTGAACAATGGCCATTTGACTCCATCGGCGCACAACGTGGGCTCAAACAGCACCAACAAGGCCACGCCCACCACACCAATAACGACAGGCGGAATGATCCACTTCCAGCTCAATCCAGCGAAATACAGCACATAAATACCTGCAGCCATCACCAAAATGGCGGTGCCCATGTCGGGTTGATTGGCGATCAATGCCACTGGCATGACCAACAACACCGTGGCCGCCAAAAAGTCCAAGGGTCGCAGTTGGCCTTCGCGCTTTTGAAACCACCAAGCCAGCATCAAGGGCATACCGATCTTCATGATCTCGCTGGGTTGAATCACAATCCCAATATTCAGCCAGCGACGCGCTCCGTTTTTCGTCAAACCAAACAAGGCCACGCCCACCAACAATGCCAAACCCACGGTGTAGATGGGAACGGCCAAGGTCATCAACCGCTGCGGGGGAATCTGGGCCACCACAAACATGATGCAAAAAGCCAGCGCAAGGTTTCGGGCATGGTCCCAAAATCGGGTACCGCTGGCGTAACCCGAGCCAAACATGGTGATCAAGCCGGCGACGGCCAACAAACCCACAGCCAGTGTCAACTGTCCATCAAAGCCACGCAACACATGCGTGAACTGGCGCAACAAATAGGGTTTTTCGAAACTCAGGGCCATGCAGGAATTATCAACCTATTCCATGGATACAAGCTGCCAACGCGGCCCGCATGTGACAATTGCGCCCATGTATGCATTGTTCGAAGAAGCCGGCAAACTCCACAGCGGTCGCGTGCTGTCTGAGGCCGACACCTCCTCCCAGATAGAGCTTGAATCAGGCAAGCGCGTCAAGGTCAAAGCCGCCCATGTTTTGTTGCGGTTTGAAAAGCCCTCCCCCGCCGATTTGTTGCGCGAAGCTGCGATGACCGCCGATGGCATTGAATTAGAACTGGCTTGGGAATTTGCACCCCCCGAAGAATTTTCATTCACTGACTTGGCACGCGAATATTTCAGCGACAAAGCCAGCTTGCCAGAGCAAGTCGCTTGTTTGCTCAAACTGAGCGAAGCGCCGCATTACTTTCGCCGCGCTGGCAAAGGGCATTTCAAAAAAGCTTCAGCAGACATCATCGCGCAAGCTTTGGCAGCGATCGAAAAGAAAAAAGCGCTGCAAGAACTGATGGAGTCTTGGGCGCAGCAATTGACGCAAGGCCAGTGCCCTGAGCCGATACAAACCCAGCTCTACAAAATTTTGTTCAAGCCGGACAAAAATGCACCCGAATACAAAGCCGTGGTGCTGGCGGCCAAACACAGCCAGCAAGCGCCCCTGACCTTGCTGCAAAAAGCAGGTGCCATCCGTAGTGCGTATGACTTCCACTGGCAACGGTTTTTGTTTGACCATTTCCCCAAGGGCACAGGTTTTCCTGCGCTGCAAGCCCCTGCCTTGCCCAAAGACCTGCCACTCGCTGATGTTGCTGCTTATTCCATCGACGATTCGCAGACCACGGAAATCGACGACGCCTTGTCGGTGCAAGGCTTAGGAACTGGCACGGTGGTGCTGGGCATTCACATTGCCGCACCGGCACTGGCATTGCAACCGGGAGACGCGCTGGACCAAGTCGCGCGTCAGCGTTTGTCCACGGTCTACATGCCCGGCCACAAAATCACCATGCTGCCCGACAGCGTGGTGCAAACCTACACCTTGGATGCCGGGCGGGCATGTCCAGCACTGTCTTTGTATGTCAGTTTCAACGAACACACACTGGCGATCGAACACACCACCACCCGCTTGGAGCAAGTTCCCATCGTGGCGAATTTGCGGCATGACAAACTCGACCATGTGGTGACCGAACAGTGGCTCACCGACCCCCATTTTCAGCACCCAGACCCGCAACTCGACCAAGGCTTACCGCGCGCGGCTTTGTCCTTCATGCACACGCTGGCCAAACACCTCAAAGCACAGCGTGAACAAATGCGCGGCAAACCCGAGCAATTCAACCGGCCAGATTTCAATTTCAAACTCGATGGTGTGCCAGCGCATGGCCCTACCGGCGATGAGTCGGTTCAACTGAGCATCCGCCCGCGCGGTGCAGCCTTGGACCTGATCGTTGCCGAGGCCATGATTTTGGCCAACAGCACGTGGGGTCAGTGGTTGGCCGACTTGGGCGTGCCAGGTCTTTACCGCAGCCAAGCCAGCATGGCACCCGGCGTGAAGGTGCGCATGGGCACGCGTGCGTTGCCACACGCAGGCATTGGTGTGCC